>JBGVED010000021.1:0-21928 GCA_045119835.1 Bacilli bacterium
GTTTCTATTTTATTATCTTTTACATCAGACAATTCAAAAAGGTCTTTCCCCTCAAACCCTATATACATCTTATTATCTACTAAAGTCATTCTCATAAAACTCATTTTACTAGCTATCCAAATAAGTTTTTCCATCATATTAGGGGTTAAAATATATCTAGCTTCTATTTGATCACTGCAATACACACCGATTTTTTTACCGAAATTTATATCTTCCAACGAAACTTTTTCTAAACTAACTCCCTTTTTTTTATATTTAGTATTAAGACATAAAACGCATTTAAACTCAAAAGGGAATTTAATATAGCCAAATACACCTTCATAAACAGTAACGGTTCTGCTATCCCCATCACCATCTGTTTCTGTCTTTGTCGCCTTTAAATCACATAAAGTCAAATAATTATCAGAAACACTACCATCATCATTAGGTATATTTATAGACAATTTATCTAATCCACAATATCTTTCATAATATCCTTCAAATTGACTTTGGTCAAATATATTTGACTCTATTTGACCTTGACTATCAAAAGTATAATCAATACCTTTAAATAAAAACGACATTACCTTATCTCTATATTTTTCCTTATAATATTTTTGAACTTTGTTGGAATTGTACAATCTAACAAACCCTATAATTACCCCTATTATACTTGCTATCAATAAAATCATTCCAAAAGGTATATCTGCACCAACTAATCCAAAACTAATTATAAAAGCAATAAAGCCAAAAATAACCAAGCATACAGAAACTTTAGAATAACTTTTACTCATATATTGCAAGTTCATTCCACTTGAATCATCCTTAAAAAGCTCTGTTAAATATTTTTTGAATTCCTCTCTACTTACCATACAATTCTACTTCCCCATATTTATTTTTGAACTAAAATTTTCCCCAACATCAATTTTAAATAATTCCATTTCCTCAAAACCAAACATAGAAGCAATAATATTATTTGGGAAAACACCAATCAAAGTATTATACGCACTTACATTACTATCATAAAATCTTCGTGAAGCAGCTAACTTATCTTCTACAAGAATAAGTTCATCCATTAAATTTCTATATAAAGAATTAGCTTTCAATTCTGGATAATCTTCAGAAATAACTAAAACTTGTTTCATTAAAGGGATAAGTTCATTAGCAAAGCCCAATTTTTCTTTTTCATCACTTGTTTCAACTGCTTTTTTTCTAACTTCAATAAGTTTATTAAAAATTGCTTCTTCGTGTTTACAATAACCTTTAACAGTTTCAACCAAATTAGGAATTAAATCAAAACGAAGCTGTAAATGAATATCAATCAACCTCAAACTTTCTTTAACTTTATTCTTATATTTAACCATCTGGTTATATTTACAAATACAAGCAATAACAAAAACAACTAATAAAACCAATATAACAATTCCTATCATACTCATCACTCCATAAACTAATTCTATCATAAAAAGAAAAAAGAGAAGTACTATTTTACTTCTCTTTGAAAATATTCTTTAATTTTTTCAACCTTATCTAATCTTTCATATGGTAAATACATATTTTCTTTACCAAAATGACCACCTTTAGCAAGCTCCCTATAATTTAAATTTAATAACTCCAACTCTTTTATAATATTTCCAGGCTTAAAGTCAAAAACATTCTTTACCATCTCACATAACTCTAAATCACTAACTTTACCAGTTCCATATGTAAACACATTAAACGAAACAGGATCGCACATCCCAATTGCATAACCCACTTGCACTTCACATTCTTTTGCATAACCACTTGCCACTATATTTTTAGCTGCATATCTGGCATAATAAGCCCCACTTCTATCAACTTTAGTAGGATCTTTACCGCTAAAAGCACCACCGCCATGCCTTCCTCTTCCTCCATACGTATCAACAATTATTTTTCTTCCCGTAAGACCAAAATCTCCTCTTGGTCCACCAATAACAAATCTACCAGATGGATTAATAATAAGTCTATAATTATTTTTAATTAAATCATATTCTTCCAATACTTTTTCTATTATCTCCTCTTTAATGTACTTCCTAAATTCTTCTTCATCAAAATCATCGCTATGTTGAATAGAAACTAAAACTGTATCTACTCTATTTTTATCGCCATACTCAATACTAACTTGAGATTTCATATCTGGCTTTGCCCATTTAAATTCTCCACATTTCCTTTTCTGCGTTGCTCTAAGCAAAATCTTATTAGCAATTTCTAAAGTTAAAGGCATATAGTTTTTTGTTTCATCAACCGCATATCCAAAAATAATACCTTGATCACCTGCACCTATTTCCTCTTTATTAACAGCTTGAAATATATCACTAGATTGTTCTTTTATTAAAATTTCATACCTCGCATTATCGCTATCAAACCCATCTTCGTAAGAGTTATAACCAATGTCTTTTAATACTTTTTTAGCAACACTTATGTAGTCTACACTACCATTCATTGTAACTTCCCCGCCAATTATAACCTTACTCTCTCCAATCATGACTTCACACGCAACATGCGCACCCTTGTCAATTCTCAAACATTCCGTTAAAATCGCATCACTAATTTGATCGCAAACTTTATCTGGATGCCCCTCGCTTACTGCTTCAGATGTAAATACTTTTCCTTTTTCCATAATTCATTTCCCTCTTTTCTAGAAAAATAAAACTCCCTTTTTTTAAAAGGAAGCCCACTTCTAGTATAACTTCCTCTTATTGTTCATATCTCTATGCTTGGGTTAGCACCTTAATTAATCAGGTTGCTCTTACGTTTAACAGTCCCTATACCTACGTAAATCTTAATAAGAGTTTCTATTTTCTAAATACATACTACTATCATAATTATCTAATGTCAACGAAACATTATTTAATTTATTATCATCTATTTTTTTCTTCAAAAAATCTCTTTTATCTATTCCTGACATTTTTTCTACTAAATCCAAATCCATACCCATTTCAAAAAATAAATTAGCCAACTTTTCTTGTCTTTCTTTTCGTTCTTGCTCTTTTCTTATCATTTTTATCACCTACTTATAAGTATGAGCAAAAAACGTATTTGTAAACAAAATAACTAGTATTTATTTTCATATATTACAAAAATACAATTATATTTAACAAAATTGATGCATATTTTTTCGCCGATTTTGAATAAAAAACTATGATTTTACCGCCAAAAACAACATTAAATCAGCAGATTACATTTTTGCGTTTTAAAATAACAATTAAAGAACGATTGGAAAAGAAAAAAGTGCCCTATTGCACCTTTTTTTGAAAAAAAGAAAAAAATTTTTTTCATTAATCATGAAAATTATAAAATATTTAAAATTTATTTTTCACAGAAAAATTAAAGCAATATTTTCATAATATTATCATATTTATCTTTAATTAACGTTTAACTCATTTCACTCATTTTAGCATAACTTTTTTCAATCTTTCTTTTAACAAAATTATTACACTCCATAATACTTTCCCCAAGATATGCCCTCCAACAAATAAGTTCCACAACGCTATCCGTATGACTAATAGCATCTGCATCAGCTACACAGATTTCCTCAATAGAAAACTTATTTTTAACCACACTTGCCCTATGATTTAATATACATGCTTTTACCATTTCAATGAATTCCTTATCATACCCATCTTTTAACAAAATTTCTTCTACTAAATTTGCACCAATTATGTGATGATTGTCTCTATTGTTCATATCAAGCAAATCTGCATAGTCATGAAAAAGAGCAGCAACTTCCACAATATCCTTGTCTGCTCCATACTTTTCAGCTAACATTAATGCATTTTTAATAACTGGATACAAATGATATTTCCAAGTTTGGCCTATTTCACAATTTTGCATTCTATCAAAAACCTTAGATTGCTCTTCAATAAGTTTATAATATTTACTATACTTTATATACTACTTAACTCCTTCAATCATTCTTTTAGGTAATTTTTGTAAAGTTAAACTTGCTATAAAAGCAGTTAATAATCCACTTATAACGCTAGTTACCTCTAATATTACCAAATAATTAATCATATAAACACTACTATACAAAAGCATTACCATCAATACTTGCCCCAAAGCATGAAAAACTGCACCTATTACTGATAAGCCATAAATAGATGCCTTACTTAATTTGTAAAACACCAAGGTAAATACAGTTGCCAAAAAAGTACCACTAACACCAATAAAAAAAGAAGTACCAAATCCCGTCCTTAAAAGAGCAACCATAAAAACCTTTAAAATATTAAACATAACATAATCCTTCTCATTATATAAACATAAAACAACTAATCCAATACAATTTGCAAGACCTAACTTAACCCCAGGAAGAGGTAAAGGAAGAGGAACCAAAGACTCTAAATAATTTATAATCAAAGCAATTGCAAGCAACAATGCAATTTTTACCATTTTATTCGTTCTATTATTCATACTATCACATCTCCCAATCACTATCAGGAGCACTTTGTCCCATAATAGTAACAATAACAGAATTAGGAAGACACACTATTGGCTTAGCAACACTATCAACCCATCCTTGCATTGAACAATAATGAAGCGGCGATTCTTCTTTTTTTACCCTTACTTTTTTATCTTTTATTTCGATAATCATTTCTCCTAATAAACTAGAATACTTATCAGGTTTTAAAACTATTTCAGTATCTTTATTCATATCTAATTTGAATTTTTGTTTACCTTCAACAGTAACAATAGCATACAAAACATCACCTTTTGCTTTATTAGTAACAATATTAGAAATAATTAATAAAGCCACTATTAAAATAAAAGATAAAACGTAAACTACAATATCATATTTGTTATGTTTAAGCTCCATAATCAAATACCTCTACCTCTATGTCATTAAATACTTCAACAACATTGTCATTCATACTTTCATTAACATATAATTTAATCTCACTATCACTCACCGGAACCTGAAGTAAAACATCAACTTCAATATTATTGTTTTCTAATAAAGATAAATAACCTTTTATCTCCTCTAAGTTTTCCATAGTCATAATAGTAGTACTAACAACATCCATAACCATTGCACTATTTCCAACTACAGTACATCCAACAACAAAAATATTAGGATATCCACTTTTAGCATCAATAATATGATGTCTTCTAATTCCATCACTATTAATATAACCTTTATATTCTCCACCAGATGTTGAAATAGCAGCGTTACCTTCAAGTTTAAGTTGAACTGCTTGAGTTGTAAAAAACATATTACTATTTAAACTATCATTAACAGCAATATTCCAATATCCTCCTTCTCTTAAAGGATTATCTCCTTTTAAAATAATACTTGATTGACCAGCATCATATATTGATGAACCAACACTAAAAAAAGAATCAACGCTAACTAATTTATCTAAAAAATAACTCTTAGCCATTGCTCCAAGAGTTATCGAAGCTTTTCCTTGACACCCCATAATAGCATTAAACTTAACAGTATTACTACTGCTATTAATCACCAAAATATCGTCAATATTATTAATATTAGCAACACAATTCATCGCCTTATTAATATCTTCCTCACTAGGATCAACACGAGTATAATTAATACTTACATCCCACACATCAACAATTGCCCCAGAAACAATATTAAAATTACCATTAGATAATTTACTATATTTAACACCCTCACTAAGCGCTTCAATAATAATAGGATCAACACTAATTTCTTGATTTGTGCCATAACTATCATTAATAACCTTCAAATTATTAATTAACTTACCATCCTCATCTTTATAATAATAATTTCTATCTAACAAACTATGATATTTAGTAACAAATTCACTAAGTTCATCCTCAAGCTCCTCCACCTTAGCCTTATTATAGCCAACAAAACTAATATAAGAACCAAAAGGATCAACCCTAACAGGAGTTATATCATCTATATTTATATAACCAAAAACATATGAAGAAAAGATAGAAGTTCGAATAGCTTCCTCATCCTTACAAGAACACCCACTTATTAAACAAACTAACAAAACTAACAAACTAAATATCTTCTTCATAATTTACCTCTCAAACTTATTTTAATACGATTGTCTCACCTTTATTATTTTTTATTGTTTTACAATAATCTTTTAATTGCGAAGCACTTGATTCACTTATAACCTTACAAACTTTAGCATTTTCTACTTGCCCATCTACTATTGCTTTAGCCATTGCTTCGCAACCAACATACCCACAAGCACCACAATTATAACCTGGTAAAATTTCTTCTATTTTCTGTTCTCTAACATCTTCTTCAACAAAAAAGTATTTATTAGCGATAGCTAATCCTATACCTAAAACTACTGCAATAACAAAAATAATACCTCCTGCTATTAAAACATTAATAAAATCCATTACTTCTCCTCCTCTTTGAAGCGATTAATACATCCTTGCATTAAACACCCTTCACAAGATTTTTTATCACATTCAATTTTAACTTTGTTATTTAAACGATAACTAATCATATAAATTAAACTAAATAAAACAACAAACAAAACAGCAATAATATAACTCATTATACAATACCAGCAAACCCTGTAAATGCTAAAGCCATAAATGCCGCACAAATTAAGGCAATAGGAACACCTTTAAACGCTTTAGGAACAGGAGCTTTTTCAAGTTGTTCTCTAATCGCAGAGAAAATAAACATAACCATAAGATAGCCTAATGATATTGATAATGAATAAACACACATTTCTAAAAAGTTATAATCCAAAGAAATATTATTTAAAGTTACGCCTAAAACTATACAATTTGTAGTAATAAGAGGTAAATAAACCCCAAATTCCTTGTATAAAGCAGGAAAATATTTCTTTACTAATAATTCTGTAAATTGAACTAAAGAAGCAATTATCAAGATAAAAATAACATTATTCATATAAGTTATTTTAAGAGGCTCTAATACAAGATGGTAAACACCATAAGTAATTAAAGATGAAAAGAACACTACACAAACAACTGCTATCCCCATTCCAAATGCTTGTCCTCTTTTTTTACTAACTCCTAAAAAAGGACATATACCTAAAAATTGACCAAGTACAACATTACTAACTAAAATTGCACTTATAGCTAAACTAATATAATTAAGCATTTACATTCTCCTCCTTTACTTCTTCAACCTTTTTATTTTGCTTTTTATCATCAATAAATTTAAATAAAGCAATTAATAAACCTAAAACTAAGAATGCTCCCATTCCAGTTTGAAATAAAGAAATTTTAATATCAGCACTAAACTTTTCAAGCCCTATCAATTTCATTAAATTAAATATTTCATTACTAGTAAACATATTGTGTAAAACTATATTTCCAGTACCTAACAACTCTCTAACAAAAGCAATTGATAAAAGTGCTAATGTAAATCCAATTCCATTTGCAAGTCCATCTAAAAAACTCTTCCACACATTATTTTTACTAGCAAAAGCCTCTGCTCTACCCATAACTATACAATTAACCGTAATAAGTGGTAAAAACACTCCCAAAGCTTTATATAAATCATAAGTAAAAGCTTCTGCTAACATAGTTACACAACTAACAAAAGTTGCAATTATAACAATATATACTGGCAAACGAATCTCTGCAGGTATTAATTTTCTAATTAAAGAAATGATAACATTTGAAAAAATCAAAACCAAAGTAACAGCAATTCCCATTCCAAAAGCATTATCAATTGATGTTGTAATTGCTAAAGATGAACACAAACCTAGCATCAAAATAAATATAGGGTTCTTTGTTAAGATACCTTCTTTAAAAATTGTACTATTTTTCATTATTTAACCCTCCCATAATGAGCAATTGCAGCATTAACAGATTCAACAACATAAACTCCAGTTGAAGTAGCACCACTTACAACATCACTATCAGCTAAACTACCTTTATTTTTAATTCCATTTATATAACCAACATCATTATATTTTTTAGCATAATCATCACCAATACTAGTTAATTTCAAAGTATATACTTTTCCATTACTTAAAGCTAATATAGCACCACTATTATCACTACCAACACCATCTCTAATAATGATTTTATAAACATAATATGTTTTACCACTACTCTTTACAATATAAGCATTATTTACACCTTTACTAATATCTTTGTCTTCTATAGTATCGCTAATATTCTCTATCTTTGCACTTTCGCCAAAAATTTCAATAATCGCTGCATTTTCTCTTTTATTTGTATTCTTCTCAATTATAGGTGCAGTAATATTATAAACTAAAGCTAGCAATAAACCAGCAACAAGCGCTACCACTCCTAATACAAGAGGATATTTAAACATCTTATTCTCTTTCATTATCTAGCACCTCCTCTAGCAGTTGTAACAACAGCTTTTAAATTACCGATAAATGCACTAGCAGTGTAAGTTGAACCAACCTCTAAATCAAAACTTGTAGTTTCACTTGTAATCTTACTGCAAAGGCCATCTGAACAAGCAAAGTTGTCAAATTCAGAAAAACTTAAATTCAAATCGTCGCCAACCAAAGTATTATAATATGGAGCTTGTTCTACACCTGTTAAACCTTCTTCATGAGTCCTTTCGTGATCATTAACACTAACAACTTCAACTTTAGTAATAACTTCATTACTAACATCTACATAAACCTTTAACTCTAATTTTCCATGTGAAGCCATACTACTAACTGCATAAACCCCATCGCTCACTTGATTGATTGTATATTTCTCTAGCCATTTATTTGTATCTTCTTCAGGTTCATTATCACTGGCATTCAAAGGATATAAAGCATTAAATCCAATATTTAAACCGATTGAACCAACCAAGAAAGAAGCAATAACAACCCATCTTCTAGTAACATTTGCAAAAGTTGTTCCCTTTATACAACTATCAATAAGAGGATTTAACATATTCATTAAAGCAATTGAAAACATAACACCTTCTGGATAATCAGAATTAATTCTTATAAACATTGTTAAAGCACCTGCCAAAGTAGCATAAATAATCTTTCCATTCATAGATTTAGGACTAGTAACTGGATCAGTAATCATAAATACTGCCGCAAACATAATTCCTCCAGTTATAAGTTGAAGTAAAGTATAACCAAATACATTATCTACCTTATAAAATAAACCTAAAAATAAACTAATACTTGCTATAGAAATCAAATAACTTCCGATCAATCTAAAATTAATAATTCCTCTAACAATTAAATAAATAGCAGCAACAACAAGCAGAATAGTAAATGTTTCACCCATTGCACCATTATAATTACCAAATAATAAAGTTTTTAAATCATAACCTTCTGGTATAACTCCATTACTCCAATTAAAACTACCAGTAACAGTTGCACCACTAACATAATCATAAGCAGCAGAATTTGTTTCATTTGCTACAATCCCATAATTAAGACTAGAACCAAATGCTAAACCAACAAATATTCTTCCAATAATTGCAGGGTTAAATATATTATATCCAAACCCACCAAAAGCATATTTACCTAATAATGTAGCAACTATCGCACCAATTACTACCGCATAATAACTAGCACCAACAGGTAAACATAAAGCAAATATTATTGCCGTTACGTAACTATAGCTAGTTAAAATAAACTTGCCAATATCTTTAATAGTTCTTTTGCCTTTCATTAAAGCTACAATAACATCAACCACTAAAGTAGTCACTATTGATACTAAAACTACAAGTATAGCTCTTAAACCTACTAAAAAATTAAATCTAACACTATAAGATACAACAGCAGTTAACCAAACTACTGCTAAAACAGCAAATAGTTCAAGCATTATTCCTGTTGTACTTCTCTTATTCCTTAAAAAAGGTCCTTTTGCTAACGAAAACTTCATTTTATCACTCCCCTCTTACTTCTTTGTAACTCTCAAATAAAGTTTTGCCTTCCTTAATGCATCTGTTAATTCAATATGCGAAGGACACACAAATGAACACATTCCACATTCAACACATTTACTACAATCAAAGGCTTCTAAATCAGCAACATTTTTATCATCAAAAGCATTTTTTATTTGAATTGGTTGAAGTCCTGCTGGACAATTTTCAATACATTTACCACATCTTAAACATGGTAAAATATCATATTCTTTCTTTTTCATAACTATTAAACCACCATTATTAGTTTGAATAGCAAATTCATCAGTAATGTTAGATTTTGAAGTCATTGGTCCTCCAGCTAATACGCAAACCTCTTCTGCTATATAACCACATTTCTCTAAAATATTTTTTGCTAAAGTTCCAACAGGAACAATCACATTACTAGGATTAATAGCATCTCCACTTATAGTTAATAATCTTTCACTAATAACTTCTCCATCCAATAAAGCTTTAGCAACACTTATAACTGTTTGAGCATTATTTACTACTACACCTACCTCACTTGGCAACTTATCATAAGTCTTTTTATAAACTGTTTTAACAAGCAACTTTTCCCATCCCATTGGATACTTGTCTTTTACTTCAACAATTCTTATATTAGGATAATTACCTAATTCCTTTTCAATTGCTTCTTTTAAATCCTTTTTATTATTTTTAAAAGCAATGACGGTTTCTTTTGAACCACTTAACTTCATCAATATAGTTGCTCCTTCAAACAAATAATTAACATTGTTTTTCATACTAATATAATCAGTTGTTAAATAAGGTTCGCATTCTACTGCATTTATAAGTAAACTATTAAGCGCAACATTAGAAGAATATTTAACATAAGTTGGAAAACCTGCTCCTCCTAACCCCACTATACCAGCCTCTTTAATTGCATTTAAAATAATCTCTTTATCACTATTTTTATAATCTATTGTTTTAAGTAATGATTTGGTGTACTTAAAATCATTTTCAATAACTATATGATCACATGATTTCCCTAAAGCACTATTATACATACTTTTTAAACCTTTTACTTTACCACTAACACTAGAATAAATAGGAACGTAAAAATCATTTCTTTTACAAATAACAGTTCCAACCTTTACACTATCTTTTTCTTTTACTAAAACTTCCATTTCCCTTCCATTAGCTGCAACAACTGGAAAATAAACCTCTTTACAAATCTCATCATTTTTCCAATCTAAAACTTCTTTATGTGCCGTTAACTCTTTATGACCATTAATATGTCTTTTACCCTTTGATGTAATAATCATTTACTTTCTTCCTCCTTTTCATAGACACTTTTAAACACTTTCATTTTATTTCCTTCCTTGTTTCCATCATAAATTAATCCTTTTGTAAAACTACTCAAATCAATTTCTTTTCCCTCATACGCCTCACTTACAATTTTTATCCACTCTCTTGCTTCCTCTTTAGCGTCATCCAACAACTCATAAAAACTCTTGTATGACTCCCTCTCGCTTGAAGGATCCTTCCACACCTTCTTATTTAAATTTAAATAGTCTATTTTTTCATTATCTTCAACCTTTAATGGATGCATCATTGTATTAAATGGCGTATTCTTAAATAATACATTAACTAAATGCTTCTTTATACCTCTTTTACTATACAACAATTTTTCAATTTTACACATATGATCATATGAATCTTCAAAACAATCATCATCAACATAGTCAACATTTAAAACTTGTTTTGAAATTTTTTCATACATGCAACTAACATCTTCAATTTTCTCTTCATCGCACTTTATAGAATCAAAAGGTTTAACTTTATATTCTTTATACCTACCATCCATTAAAAGGACATCTAAATTAGTTTCAAACAATGTATGATTTACAAAATACTTCTTTTTCTTTTTTGCATCATCGCTAAATCCCGTTTTATAAAAAACATAGGGATGAATTTTCCTATCAAGCAAATAATGTAATCCCGCACCTAAAATATACGAATACAATACATCTTTTTCCTTTTTAGAATTAGCGTATTTAAACATTCCTTCAAAAAACTTAAAAGGATCCATCTTATGAAGTCTATTGCCAAACGCTCTAATCATTTTGCCATTTTTATTTTTTAAAACAGGTATTATTCCATAAAAGAAAAAAGGATCAGGACCTTGAGCTCCAACCAAATATATATCTTCGTTATTCTTTAAAAAAACAATTTTATTATCAAAAACTTCTTTATTAAAACCATAATGAGTTAATACAGATGGCATACTATACTCCCTCCCTCACTTATAATTATAACTTAATACTATATTACATGTGAAATTTTTATAATCTTTTTTGATTAATTTTGAACTTTATTCCCTATAGAAATTAATAAAGGAAGGAGCAAAATTATCATGCTAAAAAAATTAACTTACACATTATTTACAATTATTATCTTTTTTATTTTTTCATCTTTAAAAATAAATGCCAAAGAATACTGTCATTTACATTTAGATAATGAAATACATGATACTATAGAATTACCTTTTTACTATTATCAAATAGATAGAACAATAAGTTATTCTCCAAGTGGTATGCCAATAATAACTCATAATAAAAACACCACTTATGTAGATTCACTAACAAAATGCACTCTTATAAATGAAAAAATAATCTATAACGACTTAAATTTATATAATGGACACGTCGTTGATTATTCTAAAGAGGAAATAACCATCAATGAAGAGAATCATTTTAATAATGCCAAAATAAAAATAAATGGAAGCACACTAATCGGTCTATCAACAAAAAAAGATGAAGAACCTCCAATAATAAGTGGATATGAAACTAACTACACAACAAATATAAACTCACCTTTAGATTTAAATTTACTTATAAAAAATTTCTCAGCTTACGACAACTTTGACGGAAACATTTCTAGCAAAATAAAAATCGAATACAATCAATACTCTAACAACCTAGAAAACATCGGAGTATACCCAGTTATATTAAGTATAGAAGACACCTCGCTAAATAAAACAACAATAACCATATATATAGAAATTATAGACACTACCCCTCCTACTATATCAGGAGAAAACATGTATACTTCATATTTATCTTCTCCCATTACAATTGAAGAAATAAAAAAGAACTTATCTGCAAAAGATAACACTAATCAAGAATTAACATCCCAAATTTTTGTCTGCCAAGATTTATACTCTACAAGCAAAGAAACTATAGGTATCCACTACTTATTTTTTTGTGTTTACGATAAATCAAATAACTTATCAAATGAATTTAAAGTAACTATTGAAGTAAAAGATGATATTCCTCCTATAATTGAAGGGTTAAATTATTATGATACATATTTATCTTCCCCTATAACAGCAAAAGAAATAACATATTCTCTCGCTGCCTCAGATAACAACAAAGATATATCCACAAGCATCTTTATAACAAAAGATTTATATACTAACTATATAAATACTATTGGAACTAAAAAAATATATTTTCAAGCAATGGATGAAAGTAATAATCTAAGCCTCCCATTTGAAGTTACAATAAATTTAATTGATGATATAAAACCTCAAATATTCGGCCTAAACATTTTTACTTCTTATTTATCTTCCCCTTTATCTATAACACATATAAAACAACAATTAACAGTAATAGACAACATTGATGGAAACATAACATCTTCCCTAGAAGCAATAAATGATAGCTATACCCCAAACATAAATAACAAAGGAACTTTTTATTTAACACTAGTAGCAAAAGATTCCTCCCTTAATCACTCAGAAGAATTTAAAGTAACAATAACAACAATTGATGATATCCCTCCATTTATTATAGGAGAATCATCTCTAACTTACAAATTACAGCAAAAACCATCGCTAGAAACTATACTAAACCAATATGAAGTAAAAGATAATGTAGATAAAAATTTAACCTACCAAGTACAAGAAGAAAACTACTCTTCTTCAATTGAAACAGGAACTTTTTTCATAACCCTAAATTGCTTAGATTCATCAAACAATATAGCACCTCCATTTATAATAAAAATAAATATTGTCGAAGAACTAATAAACATTTATAACACCGTATTATATATTCCAACAAGCACTTTTTTAAAAGAGGAAGAAATAAATAAATTACTCAACTTTACAAACAATTATAAAATCATAGAAAACACCTATTCTCCTAACCATAACACACCAGGCACTTACACTATAAAATATGAACTACAAGACAATAGCATCCTAAACATCACAATAACAACTTTTAATAATAAAGAAGAAAATACAACTATTAAAGAAACATCCAATAAAACAAAAAAAGAAACATTCTTTACCAAAATAAAACGTTTCTTTTCTAAAATATTCAATTATTTAAAAAATATCTTTACTAACCTAATAATTTATCCAAAGTCCCTTTTATAACATCTTTACTTTGGAAACCTAAAGAAGTACCCTCTAGCTTTCCGTTTTTAAAATACAATAAAGTAGGAATAGAGCGAATACCATATCTAACAGCTAAAGCTTCAACTTCATCAACATCAACCTTACAAACCTTTACTCTTCCCTCATACTCTTCTGCTATTTCTTCTACAGTTGGCGCTAACATTTTACAAGGTCCACACCATGATGCATAAAAATCAACTAAGCAAATTCCCTCTTTTATTGTCTCATCAAAAACAATTTCATTTTCAATTAAAATTTCTTTCATAAAAATTCCTCCTATTATTTATTATAACCTAAATGATAAATAAAAAAACTATTCCAATAAATGAAACTAAATTATTTAACAAATGAGCAATAAAACTAGAACCTAAATTATTTGTCCTATCATACAAATAACACAAAGCTAATCCAGAAAACAAATATGGAGGAACATATAAAAACTCAATTAGCAATTCCTTAGTAAAGCCATATTCTAACACAGAAGAAACACAATGCATTAAAGCAAAAACCACTCCACTAACAACATACGCCATCCACTTTTTCCTTTTAGAAATCGCACCAAACAAACAATACCTATAAGTAAGTTCTTCTACAATTGGAGCAAATACAACAACAGACAAAAAGCCAAAAAAAGCATTATTTTTAATAAATGCTACCACATTTTCCTGATTTGCATTACCTGTGTCAATATTAAAAACAGAAGATATCACACTATTATAAAAAATAGAAAATCCCATAATTGCTATAGCGCCAATTATTCCATACTTCAATGTCTCTTTACTAATTAATTTTTTTACAATTCCAATAAATCTTTTACTTCCTATAATAACAGCAAACACAACAAGCGTAATTAAACTACTAACACATGAAATAACTAAAGAAAAAGGAAACGAATCAAAAACTTTATTAGCTAAAGAAGTAATCTCTTCTTCCAACAAACCAGGATTTTGACTAGTGATAATTGTTGTAATCACAAGAGAAACTAGTATAGTAAGTAAAAGTTCATACACAAAAGACCCAAAAATCCCATTTATAATGCCTTTTGCAGCAACTTTAGAATTCTCAACAAATCCTTCTCTATCTTCCATAAACTCACTCCTCTACATTAAAGATAACGAAACACTCATTAAAACAAATGATATTATATTATACACCATGTGGATCAAAATTACTCTCCCAATATCTTTATTTTTATAATAATAACTACCAAGCATCCATCCAATAATTAAAAATTTAGGAAGAGCTAACAAATCCCCTTTAAGATCACTACTATTAAATAAAGAAAACATATGCGGAATAGTAAATAAAATTGAAGTTATAACAAGAAGCATATTCTCACTAACTTTATCTTTTAAACATTTAAATGTAACAAACCTAAAAAGAAGCTCTTCTACGATTGGACCTAGCACAACAACAAGAGCAAACATAAGCCAGTATTGATGCTTCATGGATTCTTTTATTAAAGCCACATTACTTCCATCTTCACCAGTTCCACCAGCAAAAGGTAAAAGTAAATTGTAACAAATAGTAACAAAATAAATTAACAATGCATATCCTATAGTTTTAAATATCAACTTATAACTTTTAACAAATCCAAAATGTCCTTTTAAATCTTTAAAATAAATAACACTAATAACAATTAAAATAATAAAAGAACTGATTAATTGAGCGATATTTGAAAGACCTCTCTCCCTAAAATTAATGTCAATTAAATAACTAGGAAAAATGCTATTATTAGCATTATAAACAGCTTTCAATATCAAATATATTAAACCAGTTCCAAAAATATAATACAAAATAAAACCTATAACAAAAATTAATAAATCTTTAACAAATTCTTTTTTCATTTTTACACCCCATTTTCCTCTTTAGAAAACAGGATTATTCATAATACTACTTATATTTTAACAAATTATTGTAAACTTTCAAATATTCAGTCGCAGATTTACTCCAACTATTATTCTTTTTCATACATTGCTCAACAATATTCATCCATTCATCTTTTTTATTAAAATATATATTTGATGCATAATGTAATATTTTTCTCATATCTTCTCCACTATAATGCATAAAAGAGAAACCTGTACCTCTCTTAGTATACTCATTATAAGCCTCTACACTATCTTTCAATCCCCCAACTTCTCTAACTAAAGGAACAGTTCCATAACGTTGAGAAATCATTTGTGATAATCCACAAGGTTCATATAATGAAGGCATTAAAAACATATCGCATCCCGCATATACTTTGTGTGCTAATTCATTTGAAAAACCAATATATACACCTACATTATTAGGATATGTCTCTCTATAATATTGTAAACTCTTTTCAAGTTCGCTATCTCCACTTCCTAACACTACAAGTTGCATATTGTTCTTAATAATCCATGGAATACTATTAGTAATTAAATTAATACCTTTTTGATCAGCAAGGCGAGAAACAACGCCTAATACCATTTTTTCTTTATTTACATCAATAGAAAAAACTTTTTGAATATCTTCTTTGTTTTTACTCTTTTTATCAAAAGTTTTAAAAGTATAAGTTGTCTTAATTAAATTATCATTACTTGGATTATTTTCTACATAATCAATACCATTTAAAATACCAAAGAAATCATCTTTACGATATTTTAAAACAGCATCTAATCCATAAGCATAATCACCTCTTAATAGTTCTTTGGCATTAGTTGGACTAACTGTTGACAAATAATCACTATACATAATACCTGCTTTCAAAGTAGATACACAATCGCCAAATCTAGCAACCCCATTATCATATAAATAGTAAGGTAAATTAAATAAATTCCCTAATGCTTCTCTTTGACAAAATCCTTGGAATGCAGGATTATGAATAGTAAGCATTGTTTTTATATTTTCATACCCTGGTTTTAAACGATAAGTTTCCTTATATAAAACTGGTATCATTGATGTTTGCCAATCATGAACATGAATAATATCAGGATGATACCCAATTAATTTCAATAATTCTAAACTAGCAAAATCAAAGAAAGCATATCTTTCAATTTCATCAAAACCTCCATAAATATTATCCCTATAAAAATAATAATCATTTTCCACAAAATAATATTTAACATCGTTCATCTCCAAAGTGTAAATTTCCGCTTTTTGCTTACGCCAAGACATGGTAAATTCTACTTTACCAACCTTTTTCATACTTTCAAAGTATTTGTCCTTTACTTTTTTAAACAAAGGAATAACTACTATTTGATCATCTAAATTTTCATTTAAAGCAATTGGCAATGCTCCAATTACATCACCTAATCCACCAGTTTTAATAAATGGTGCACATTCTGTCGAAACAAACATTAATTTCATTTTAATACTTTACTCCTTCCAATACTTATTTTAACGACGGCCTCCACCAAAAGAGCCTCCGCCTCCACCAAAAGACGAACCCCCACTAAAGCCTCCGCCTCCTGATCTTCCTCCAAATGAACTACCACTCCTTTGAGCAGTATATCTAGCTACTGTAGACCTTGCACTAGATCGCATGCCGCTAACAGCTCTATTAAATCTACCAATTCTATGGTTCAAACCAAAATATACCACAAAAGTACAATCAACACTAGAAATTTCCTCTAAATTAAATTTAAGTTTTAACTGTTCACTAACTTTATCCGCTATTCCAAAACTTGTTGCATAAACCAAATAATGCTCCCAAATAATCAAAGATGGAACAGGATAATCCTCAAAACTACCAAATTCTTCTAAAAACTTTTTAAAAGCCTTCCATCTAACATAATCTTCATTTCCTTTTTTACTTCTCTTATCTATTGAAGAAATATATACACCTAAAGCACAAGCAAAGAAAATTGAACTAAACATCAATTTAACCCCAAAAGAATAACCGCTATATCCACTGATAACTAATAAAATTATTGAAATAATTACAGTTAATAACACGCCTAAAACTAAACAATTATTCTTCTTACTACGAATAGAATTTTCAAAGAAGTTATATTTTTTAGCTTCAGCTTTAACAAGTTTATACCAATTCCTACTACTTTCTTGATACTTAATTGCACTACTATAATTGTCACAATAAGATTTAAGCTGCAAACTAGAAACTTGTTCGCCATTACCAATATCTTTAATAAACCATCTAATCAAATAACGCTCAGAATCAGTTAAATCATTTTGAGATTTTTCATTGTTAATTTTAATTAAATAATCAGGATTTTTATCATTAACTCCACTACTACCCTTAGCATCCAAAATTAAATATTTTCTTCTAATTAAATCTAATAATGTAGCAGTTAAATCGTCATCATCTATTTCTCTAAATTTATATAAGTATCCCATAACAGCAGGTGGATAAGAAGCAGGTAATTCCCTATAATATTCATTATAAAAATCTGAAACATATTCCTTATCATATTTTTTATAAGCATAAATACCTATCACTACTATACCTACAACATACAATACATACAAAATAACAGATAAAGTATTACCAATAAAATAATTTTTATCAGCAATAGAACTTTGCTCTTTTTCAAAATCTAAAATCGCCCCTTTAGCATCAGCAGTACTTTTATGAATTGATCTAATAGAGTCAAAAACTTCATTATCTAATAATAACCTAACCTCTATTTGCTCATCACTAACCATATCATCTGCACTAATGTGTATCTTATTAGTATCTACAAATTCCCTTTTAGCCATATTAGTTCCATGAAAGAAAGTATACTCATCTGCTATATCATAATTTCCTTCTGGCAAAGTAATATTAATATTTATATCACTAAACTTAAATGGTTGATAGCCTAACAAAACCCAGTTAAACTCTGAAATATCATTATATTGTGTTACAACACCTTCAATTGTATACTCATAAGTAAAAGTTGTAATAGTAGCAAAACCAGGCTTATTATAATAAAAAATCATATCACAATATTGAGTGTCAATCGTTTCACATCGTAAACGATACCCTCTCTCATCTCTATTATTATATGGATCGTAAGAAAATCCAGCAAAATGATAAGGGTAATCACTTAAACTACTATCGCTATCATAAACTACACCACTATAATCATTAACAACTAACCTTACATCTTCCTTTAAAGAAGCTACATTATACGGAGACTTAGTGAACATATTATTTTTATGATATGCTATTTCTTTATAAAAATAGTTATTGTATCTATTTGTATAATTATCTATAACTATAGTTTCTACAACATGCATATCTCCATATTCATCTATAACCACATCCATTGTATACTTTTGTGCCTCCATACTAGTATTACTATAAGTGTTCGTACTACAAGACTTAAAAATAAACGGAATAACTAAGCCTAAAAGAACTAATATAACTATTAAAAACTTTTTCCCTTTATTCACAACCCCATCTCCTTTTATCTAACCATTCTTAGATTAACACACTTTACAAATAATTAAAATAAAACAAACAAAAAAGTAGATATATGTATTCTTTACATATTATCTACTTTTCATAATACATTACTTATTCATTATTAACCGATTTGTTTATATGTTTTTTCTTTAACTCCATTCTCAAAATAATCTAAATAAACATCTTCACTTACTTTTCTTAAAACATATTTATAAACTACTCCTCCGTCTTCCTTCTCAATAGTAACGGATTCAGTAGCAGAGTCAACAGTCAATGTATAATTTAAATCAATCAAGCCATATTCACCTATCAAGCCGTATAAACCATCAATTAAATCCACATAGTATTGATCTTGAGTTTCATATCCTTCTCCAATAGTAAATGTTTCAGTTGAATCATCTACATTTTCAAAAGTCCCTTGTGCTGTTTGAGCTGCATCTATATAAACCCAAAGATCAACAATGTCTTCGTGATTTAAAATCAATTCTTTACCATTAATAACACCATTAGAATATACAACTTTAGTTATTAATGGCACAACTTCACCTTCTGAAAGTTCCAAATAATCTAAAGCAAGAACAAATTTTTGGCCATCCATCTTTTGAGTAATAACATGAGCATTATTCGCCCTGTCAAAACTATAATCAAATTGAGAATTTGGCAAATTTACATTTAAACCAATGTCTGCAACCATTTGCATAAACGCAACAAGAGCATTCCACTCATCCTCTTCAAAATCAGCAGGCTTAGTAACAGGATCTAAAGCGTGTGTTAGGTAAACTTTACCATTATCAGTCTCATACATGAATCCTACAATTTCAGCTAATCCTAAAGAAACAACTAACTCTTGGAAAGAAGAAAATTTAACAAAGTATTCACTACTATTAACACCATCACTATATGAAATTTTTAGCATATTTTGTTCTAATAATTCTACTTCATAAGTATGAGTAATATTTCCATCAGTTTTAACATAAACATGTTTTCCATCTGCATAACTATAAGTAAAATCACCTAAACCTTCAACTAATCTCTTTAAACTAGCGAAATCAGAACTTGCTAACCAATTATATCCAAAATCGTAAATTTCATCACTTTCATTAGTAGAGAATGAATATACATGAGTTTTCATATTTTCTAAATGACTCATAACAACATTTTTCTCATCCCCATAATGGAATGAATAAGTAGCAGTGGTTCCCACTTTATACGAAACTATTTCTCCCTTATCGCCTAATGTAATAGTATAAACTTTACTAGTATCATCTACATTAGTAAATGTATAAACCTTTTCATTTACTTCTAGAGTATAATTTTCATGTAAAAACTCACTTAATAGTTTAACATCATTAAACATTGTTGTACTCATACTGCCTGGTTTAGCAATTTTCATATCTTCTAATAGATTTTCCTCTTTATAAACAGGATAACTAACTCCACCACTAGCAATAGTATATCCAACACCCTCTAATGTTTCTAATGAAGCAATATATCCACCATAACTATAATCAAATTCACTAGTAAATGTTCTTATATCAGAAGACCCAATACCTTCATAGTATACAATATTTAAAACTTTTTTCTCTGTTGGATCTATTTTAATAGAAAGATATGGATAATTATCAAATTCTTGTTCATAGAAAGAATAAACTCCTTTATCTTTATCATATTTAAAGTGGTGATATCCCAAATCATCATCTTCTAAAACATTAACTGTTTCAATTGTATCAAGAAGAACATTAGTCATACCATCAGGCTTAGTCGCATTAGTTACATCTAAAATATTCATATCTGTAGGAACAACAAAATATTTGCTTATAACCTCATCATCAAATCCAAGCATAGATGTTTTAATTCTATATCCACCGACTTCCAATTTTTCCAACGCTTCTTTAACATTAGAATACAATGAGCTAACTTGTACTTGAACATTTGTATGGCTTGTAACAAGTTCTTTCAAATCTAAATCATATATTTGACCACCTTCTACTTGAACAAACTCATAATCATATGGTTTCAAATTAGCAATTTCTTTTTCGTTAATAATTAATTTACCATCTTCTGTTTTCAATAATTTTTCTAAAGTATCACCATTACTAGGTCTAATCTTCAAAATTGTTTCAAATTTTGCATTATTAACAGACAATATGTCATTTAAATCATCATTATTAGAAGTCAATCTAACTAAATACATTGGTTTAACATTATCAAATGTCATAGAAGTAATTTCTTCTTCTGGATAATTAATAACATTTACTATACCATCTGCATCTTCTGTTTTATATAAATAACCATTTTTAATCCAGAA
>JBGVED010000022.1:0-237947 GCA_045119835.1 Bacilli bacterium
AAATAAGTAGATGTTCTGTTAACAACGAATGTAACTCTCATATCAGTTCTGTCTGTAAAATAAGTTTGTAGTTCATTGGTATCAGTTTTTGCTACTGCCATTTCAGAATCTATATAGAAACCTATTCTAGGGTCTGTACCCATACAATCTATAACTCTAGCTTCTGCTATACCACTATTAAAGTTTTTAAATAAAATATCAAAAGTGAAACCTTCTAATACATTATTAGCAAGTGGAAGTATTCCATCTATTTCAGCCCAAGCTTTACCGTTGTTTACAAGACGTCCATCTATCCAACCGTTAGTAGCATAGTTATAATCATGAAGTTTTAACTCAGCAAATCTACCGTCATTCATTGGTACTCTACTTTTTAATACGTCTCTATCTGGGTCTGAGTTAGTTTTTTGACTCATATCAAAATAAGCTATAAGTCCTGCTTCAACATGTTCTATTCTTTCAAATTGAGAAGCTACAACATTTAAGTTTACTTCTAATTCTCCAGACATAACTCCATCAGCAGAAGTAACAACTATTTTAACTTTATAATTTTTAATTTGTAAATCTCTATAAGAAATAGTGAATTTGTTTTCTCCAAGATCTACTGAACCAGAAGAATATAATTCTCCATTTAAGAAATATTGAGCATTATATGTAGATGTATATGTAGTTGAAACCCTGAATTTTAATTCAGCATTGTATCCTACTTCTACTTGTAGATTTTCTTCTTTCATACTTACTAATACTGTAGTTCTATCAACTATAACTATAGAGTATTGAAGCATATTAGATTCATATTTACTAGAAACAACTTTCATAGATATTTTATGTACACCAGCTGTTTTAGCTTCAGCAGGAAGCGTATAGTTATTGAATCCATTATATACTTGTTGAGTAAATAATTTTCCATCTATGTTAACATTTAATATCATTTCTGCCATAGGATCTAATGGAGAAACATTAACAGGTATTGTTATTGCATTATAAGATTCAAAGTCTTTACCGTCATCAAATGTAGATGTAATTTCTATACCACCAACTACAACAGTTACTTCAACTATATTAGTCATTTGACTAAATGCGTCTACTATATACATAGATATAACATTTATACCTTTAGTTAGCACACCAAGATTTATACTACCTACACCTTGTTTTTTGATTGTGTATTCTACTTCTTTAGAAGATGCTCCATTTACTATTGTAACATACATAATAGCATCTCCGTAGTTAGGGCTCTTAAATGAATATGGAATTACAACAGAATCTTTTTCGCTTATTTGTGATTCTTCTGGAAGAGATGTTGTTAAAGTTCCGCCTTCAAAACTTCCACCTCCGCCGCCTCCGCCAGCGAATTCTATTCTTTTAACTATTGTATCTCCTGAATAGAATATTAATTCAGTTGTAATAGCTCCAGTTTCTTCATTGATTTTATTTCTTACTTCTACATCATCAAATTTATCTTCTGCTTCTTTTGCTACTTTATTTAATAATGCACGTTCTTCATCAGTCATTCCTTTAGGTGGATTAGCTATTAAATCAGCTAAATCTGTTTCTAATGAATTTAATCTGTTACTAAGAACATTTAAATCTTTTGGAACTTCATTTAAATTTTGTTGTAAATTATTTATAGAAGAACTATTAGCAGCAATTCTTTTTTCTGCAGTATCTAATTTTACTGACATTTCATCCATAGCTATATTTATAGAGTCATCTATAACGTCTTCTATTTCTTTAATAGACTCAGAAAGTTCTGATTTTACATTATTTAGTTCGGTCATTATTTCTGATTTTACAAAGTCAACTTTTTTAGTTGCATTGCTATCTACTTTAGATATTTCATTCATTAAGGTATTAGACATTGCCTTGATTTTATTTGTACTATTGGCTTTTGTTTCAATATCTAATTCAACCATAGCATCTTGTATTTGTTTTACGACATCAGGCTTGTTCTTTAAATCATTAAAATCTCCACTGAAAGTAGAAAGATTTTCTATACCGATATCTTTAAGTAGTTTGTAATCTTTCTCAGATAGAACAAAACCTTTTTCGATTTTACCAAGTAAAAATTCTAATTCTTCATGACTATATCCTAAATTAGAAAAATTAAAATTATTTTTAGTACCCATTTCGTATCCTCCTTTATTATTTATTTCACATACTATATTACTTTATAAATAAACAAATAAGCGACACTTAGTGCCGCCTATTTTTTACTCTTCTTTGTTTTTTATTACTTCTTCTGGTAATGGTTTTTTCATTTCATCAAAGAATTCGAATATACTCATATGAGGTATTATACCATCAAGTTTATTTCCCATGTAAGCATTTCTCATTATATCATTATATTGTTGAGCCAACATTTCTCTTGGTATATCTTCTTCTATACTTCTAAACACTTCATCATAGTATCTCTTACACCATTTGAAATTATTGTCTGCATGTTCTCTCGCTCTTGCATAACCTTCTATATAATATTCGTAGATGTTTAACATACAGTTCACGGCCCACATAGTTATCATACCATTGTAAGGATTTCTTCTTTTAGCTTCTTTAACTGCATATATCATATTTTCAACATATCCATAGAAACTATCTCTTATAGAACCACCATAGCTATATTGACAATCATTCGCTCTAGTTATACTTTCAGGACTTTCATGCCAATAATAAACATGTGCAGGTATGAAATTTATTTGTTCCATTTCATTAGATATAAGTCTTATTATAGTATTGAATCCGTTATCTTCATTTGCCCTTGATGTTGGATGGAATTTAATAGAATACTTGTCTAAGAAACTTCTTCTATACATTTTACCAAACATCCATATCATATCTTGTTCATGTTGCATTAATATAGGACCTTCCCCTGGAGGTAAATGAGATTCATGCACTTCATCAAACACACCAACAGACATTACATAAATTCCATTTTTCATTTCTATTGCATTTCTTAATGCTTTTAAAGCAAATGCTCCATTGAATGTATCGTCAGCATCTATAAATGTTATATACCCATTTTCAGAATGGTCTGCTCCGTATTGTCTAGCAACACCAGGCCCACCATTTACTTCATATCTAAGTATATTTACTTTCATTATATCTTTGAAATTATTTGCAACTTTTTTATAATTTTGAACTGTTGAAGCGTCATCTACTATAGTGACTTCTATATCTTCAATTATGTCTTGGCAAGCTATACTTGCCAAGCATCTGAATAATATATTGTCTGGAACATTATATGCCGGTATAACAACATCTATTTTTCTGTTGTATCTTTTCATTTTAAATAAATCACTCCGTTCTTTTATATTTTTCTAATTATAATATATGAAAAAAAAGACTAGTATAAAACTAGTCTTTTAAACTATATCTATTATTTATTATTAATTACCTCCACCACCAGTATGACCAGAGTTTGGTGCATATAGATATATATTATATGCAGAGTTGTATCTCATATATGCATAACCTGGTTTATCTGTTGTACCATTAGTCCAAGTAATAGTAGAATCTACAATTGCTTGAGATGCAAATGAGTTATAAGATTTACAATTGCCTTCTGTACAAATTATATTTAATCTTCTAGAAGTATTTCTATTAGTAAAACAGCCGACTGCATTATATATATTTGTACTATAAACATACATGTCTCCATATAAATTACAACAATTGTAATAAGCATGACTTATATTAGTTACATTAGGTCCACATACAGGAGCACCTGTTAATTTATAACATCGATAATAAGCATTACTCATACTAGTTACATTATTTCCACATACAGGAGAACCTGTCAAGTTATAACAATTATAATAAGCAAAAGCCATATCTTTTACTTTATTTCCACATACAGGCGAACCTGTTAGACTTTGACAATTACGATAAGTTTGATACATACTAGTTACGTTATTTCCACATGCAGGACTTCCTGATAAGCTTTTACAATCTTCATAGGTTCTAAACATATTAGTTACATTATTTCCACATGCAGGAGAACCTGTTAAATTAGTACAATTAAGATAAGCATAGCCCATATCTTTTACATTAGGTCCACATACAGGCGAACCTGTTAGACTTTGACAGTTACGATAAGTTTGATACATATTAGTTACGTTATTTCCACATGCAGGACTTCCTATTAGATTATAACAATTTTGATATGCAGAAACCATAGTAGTTACTTTATCGCCACATGCAGGTTGTCCTGTTAAGTTATGACAATCTCTATAAGCACCTGTCATCATAGTTACATTATTGCCACAAACAGGTTGCCCTGTTAATTTTCGACAATTATAATAAGTGTTCGTAAAATATATAACATTAGGTCCACAAACCGGATTGCCTGTTAAGTTGCCACAATTATCATAGGTATGCGCCATATCTTCAACATTTGGTCCACATACAGGCGATACTGTTAAACTATAACAATCTTGATAAGTGAACTCCATAGTGATTACATTAGGACCACAAACAGGGTTTCCTGTTAAATTAGTACAACTTTGATAAGCATAACTCATATCTTCAACATTAAGTCCACAAGCTGCTCTTGTGATACTGGTATCATAAGAAAATGCGTCATACATATTAGTAGTTTTAGCATTAAATATAACTATGTTATAAGTATCATTCCAACAGTATATACTACCGTTTCCTGCATTAGTCCATGTAGGTTTACTACCTACTATGTTTTGTTTTGTAAATGTATTATATGAATTTGTTCCGAAATTAACATATATATTTAATTGTTTTTGTGTATTTCTATTAGTAAAGCAGTTGACTGCATTGGATACATTATTACTATATACGTTCATATCTCCATATAAATTTGAACAGCCATAATAAGTTTGATACATAGCAGTTACATTAGGACCGCATACAGGATTTCCTGTTAAGTTTTTGCAGTTTAAATAAGTTTGAAACATATTAGTTACACTAGAACCACATACAGGAGAGCCTGTTAAGTTATGACAATTATAATAAGTATAACTCATGTCAGTTACTTTATCACCGCATACAGCTTTCCCATTTAAATTATAACAACCAGAATAAGTACTATTCATACTAGTTACATTAGGTCCGCATGCCGCATCTCCTGTTAAATTAGTACAACTTTTATAAGCGGAATGCATATTAACTACTTTATCACCACAAACTGCAGGTCCTTTTAAGCTATTACAAAGATAATAAGCGTTAAACATATTTGTTACATTAGGACCACAAGCTGCTTTTCCATTTAAATTAAAACAGTACGTATAAGCATTTGACATATCTGTTACGTTATTTTCACATGCTGCATTTCCTATTAATGCATAACAATTAGCATAAGCATTATACATATTAGTTACTTTAGGTCCACATACAGGACTACCATTTAAAGATTTACAATTATAATAAGCGTAAGACATATTTATTACATTATTTCCACACGCAGGCGAACCTGTTATACGAGCATTACAAAAAGCATTAGACATATTTGTTACATTAGGACCACATGTAGATGAGCCTTTTAAATTAATGCAATTATAATAAGCATTGCTCATGTCAGTAACATTGTTTCCACATACTGCATTTCCTGTTATGTTAGGACAGTTAGAATAAGTATTACTCATATTTACAACTTTGTCTCCACAATAAGGTGCTCCTGATACTTTAGCAGCTGACTTATATGCACTATACATATTTGTTGCATTTGGACATATAAGAACATTCGTTACAACTCCGGTATTATGAAACATATTTGACATATTTATAATACTATCTGTATTAATTCTTTTTATTGATGTTATTCCAGTTCCCATAAAATTAATATAGCTTGGAAAAGTATCTGAATATATACCTATGGTTCCTGCAGAACCGCTTGCAACGGCATTTGTATAAGTGTAAGAATAACTGGAATTAAATGCTGGTAAAAATCCTCCCATAGCATTAGTTACTGTATATAAAAGCTTTGATTCTTCATTTTCTTTATATGCAATATTGACATTTGAAACCGGATATATAGATATACCTAAGCTATTATTATAATAACAGCCTAAAGCTGATAGACCATTGTTCCATTTTATTTGATAACCCACTATTGATCCAGTAGTTGTATTTAAGCAAGATGTTTCAGTTATAGTGCCCGCTGGACAATATACATTGAACATCTCTTTTGGAGATTCTGAATGTACATTTTGTAAACAACTTCCTATATTTGCTATATTATTTGAGTATATATAAATATTTTGATTTATATTTTTACATAAAGCAAATGTATTCACCGCGTTAGTTACACTTGGCCCAATAATTGCAATGCCTGTTAAATTACTACAATAAGAATAGGCTTGACTCATATCAGTTACATTAGGTCCACATATAGGTTGTCCTATTAAGTTACGACAATTGTAATAAGTAGATCTCATATTAGTTACATTATCACCACATACAGGATTTCCTGTTAAATTAGTACAACTATGATAAGTACAATACATATCAGTTACATTATTTCCACATACAGGTGAACCTGTCATATTACTACAACCATAATAAGTGGCGCACATATCTATTACATTGTTTCCGCATACAGGTGAGCCTGTAAATCTAAAACAACTATAATAGGTCCAGCTCATATTAGTTACATTAGGTCCACATACAGGACTTCCTGTTAAGTTTTGACAAAAATAATAAGCATTACTCATATTGGTTACATTGTCTCCACATACAGGTGAACCTATTAATTTTTGACAGTTACAATAAGTATTATGCATATTGATTACATTGTTCCCACATACTGGATTTCCATTTAAATTACGACAATTATAATAAGCATAGCTCATATCAGATACTTTATCTCCACATGCTGCATTCCCAGCTAGAATACGACAATTATTATAAGCATTAGCCATATTGACTACATTAGGTCCACAAGCAGAAACCGTTAATCTAGCACAATTAGCATAAGCATTACTCATATTAGTTACATTAGGTCCAACCACTGAAGTTGTTATATTTTCACAACTATAATAAGCATTACTCATATCAATTACCTTATCTCCAACTATTGGAGTCTTTGGTCTAATACATCTATAATAAGTCCCGGCCATATTGGTTACATTAGGTCCACAAACAATATTGTATAAACCAGAACAAGAAGCATAGGCATAACTCATATCTATTACATTAGGTCCACATATCGCATCTCTTACATTAGTTTTAGAATAAGTATTACACATATTAATTACATTAGACCCACATTTTGGATATGTTAAACTAGAACAACCATAAAAAGCATTTGACATATTTGTTATATTATTAAGACTTATGAAATCAATAGAAGTTAGATTCTTACAATCTCTACAGATATTAGATATATTTGTAATTATTCCCATTAGTTTTATTTCACCTCTTTCATTATTAATTAGTTATTATTGATTTTAGATTAGAACAATTTGTAAATGACCCTACTAGACCATTTCTTGCGTCTGCGAATTCTATAGATACTATATTTGGATTATCTTTAATACTTACTGTATCTGGTAAACCATTTTTTGCTCTTATTTCTACTGTAGTAGTTCCATCTCCATTATCTTTAGTCCAGGTTTTATTTACTGCAGTGAAGTTAGTATAAACAGGGGTAACAGTTGTTCCAGTTGTATAAGTATAAGTTAATACAGGAGTATCGTAAACTTCATATTTTTCATATACTTCATCCATATTAGATACAGGATAAATGAAAATATTAAAAGCTGTATTATAATAATAAGTTCTTGCATTTGTCCAAGTTGTTCTTTCTCCAGGGAATGAATCCCAACCATCTAGACAAGTACTTAATGTTTCGCTACCTTGTCTAGCATATATATTTATTCGATTTTGAACATTTCTTCCTCTAAAACAATTTTGTACATTAGAGACATTATCTGAATACATATATAAATGTCCTTGTACGTTATAACAATTTCTATAAGTTTCATACATATTTGTTACACTAGCGCCACACGCTGCATTTACTAAATTATGACAATTAAAATAAGTATAATACATATTAGTTACTTTGTTTCCACATGCTGCATATGTTAAATTAAAACAGTTAGTATAAGTATAAGACATACTAGTTACATTAGGTCCACATGCGGCAATACCTGTTAGATTTTGACAATTACCATAAGCACTACTCATAGTAGTTACATTATTTCCACAAGCAGGTGCTCCTGTTAAGCTTCTACAATTATAATAAGTATAACTCATATTAGTAACATTATTTCCACATACAGGCTGCCCTGTTAGGCTTTGACAATTATAATAAGTTTGATACATATTTGTTACATTATTTCCACAAGCAGGTGAACCTGTTAAGTTTCTACATCCACAATAAGCTTGATTCATATCTGTTACATTAGGCCCGCATACTGCATTCCCTGATATATTATGACATCCATAATAAGCTCCATACATATTAGTTACATTATTTCCACATGCAGGAGGCCCTGATAAGTTATTACAATAAGCATAAGCATTACTCATATATGTTACATTATTTCCACAAGCAGGTGCTCCTGTTATATTATAACAATTCTCATAAGTTTTATGCATATAAGATACATTGCTTCCGCATACAGGAGAGCCTGTTAAGTTAAAACAATTATAATAAGCAAGACCCATATTAATTACACTAGGTCCGCATGCTGGAGGTCCTGTTAAGTTTTTACAATAAGCATAAGCATAATACATATTGGTTACTTTGTTTCCGCATACAGGAGGTCCTGATAAGTTATTACAATATTGATAAGTCTTACTCATATTTGTTACATTATTTCCGCATTTTGGTGCACCTGTTAAATAAGTACTCTTAGAATGAGCACTACTCATATTAGTTACTATATCACCTATTTCTAATATTTCAACGCAATCATCGTTAGCTGATTGGAACGCATAATAAGTTGGGGAAGTACTATTTGCATATCCTATTCTTGTTTTACCAAATGTTAAATAAGTATGACTTGTATTAGTTATAAAAGTTTCATTTGAGTTTGATACACTTGTTCTAAAAGAAACTATTAGATAAGGATAATTATCATGTGTGTTTTTAATATTTGCAACGTTTTGTACAGGATATATATATGTGTTAGCTAATGTATTTAAATAACATCCATTAGTTGTCATATCGTTTGTCCATGTTACAGATGCCCCAACTAAAGAATAACTATTATTAATTAAACAAGTGTTTAAAGTTGTACTGTTTTCAGGTACGTATAGATTTAATCTGTTTGACGTATTTCTACCTTGGAAACATTCGTATGCATTATTTACCTTGTTTGAGAGAAAATAGCCGTATCCTTGTATGTTATAACAATTTGCATAAGTTTGCCACATATTGGTAACATTAGGACCACAAACAGGATTTCCTGTTAAGTTATAACAGTTAGAATAAGTTTGATACATATAATTTACTTTATCTCCACATGCAGGATTTCCTGTTAAGTTATAACAATTTTGATAAGTATAAGTCATATCAGTTACATTAGGTCCACATACAGGACTTCCTGTTATATTATAACAATTAGTATAAGCACTACTCATATTAGTTACTTTATCTCCGCATACAGGTGAACCTGTTAAGTTATAACAATTACGATACGTTCCATCCATGTATTCAACATTAGGACCACAAACTGGATTTCCTGTTATGTTATTACAACTTTGATAAGTAGAAGACATTCGTTTTACATTAGGTCCACATACAGGCTGTCCTGTTAAATTGTAACAACCTTGATAAGCATTACTCATGTAAACAACCAAATCTTCACAAACAGGCATGCCCGTTAAATTAGAACAAACATAATAAGCAAAAGACATATCAGTTACATTAGAACCACACACAGGATTTCCTGTTAAATTACTACAACCATTATAAGTATGACTCATATTAGTTACGTTAGAACCACATACAGGATTTCCTTTTAAATTAGGACAATAATTATAAGCATAACTCATATCAGTTACGTTAGGACCACAAACAGGATTTCTTGTTAATTTATAACAACAATTATAAGCATTGCTCATATTAATTACGTTAGGACCACAAACAGGATTTCCTGTTATATTCGAACAACCATCATAAGCCTTTGAAAAATCGATTACATTAGGACCACACCAAGAGGAACTTCTTAATCTGATACAGGATTTGTAACATGAATACATATTAGTTATGTTATTACAGTTTTCAAAATAAGATCCAGATAAATACTTGCAACCATTGAAAGCACAAGCAACATTATTTATAGTATGACTATTTATATATGCGTATGTTAATGATGTTTTGCCTTGAAATAATCCACTAATATCATTTGTGTCTAATATTACATTATAAGGAATAATTATTTTATTTATAATGGAAGAATAATTTTCTATGATAGATTTTGGAAAAAATATAGTATTGTCATCAGCAACTACAAGATCGTGAGTATTTGTACCACAGCTAATACAATTATTAGTTTGTTTCCAGTCAGTAAAAGTAAATTTTTGATTTGCATAATTATATGAATAATTAAAATCTCTTCCGTTGTACACATCATATACAAGATTTTGTCCTCGATATATTTTATAAATTTCTTTTCCGTTCATATATATATTAGAGGAACCGTTTTTATCTCCACTTGATGAAGCTAAAAGCTTTTTTAACATTCATTAATTCACCTCTTTCTTTTTAAAAAGGAACAATTTAATTGTTCCTTTTTATTATTACTATCCTATTATATATAGAGTTTCAGGATTTATATTGCTTCCTAAAGCATCGTATTGTGCTTGAGTTAGCATAACAATCTTTGGACCAGCATTTGCTATAGCAGTATTAAATTCTTCTTGTGTCACATAATCAGGGATATCCACGTCTGTTATATTATAAATAATATTTTCATCATTTTTTTCATCATCAGTTAAAGCATCGTACTCTGCTTGAGTAACATATTTTAATTTTTTTCCACCAAGTAAATCGCTTTTTATATTTGATTTTAAAAGCTTAGCAAAACTATTAAGTTTTTCACCATCAACAAATTTATTTGCTAAAGTGCTCGCATCAAATGGTTTTTCTTTCCAATGTTTAGCATAAATTGTATCAACGTCTATTCCTTCTAAATCTTCGTCATATATAAGTTTACCAGGTGCATCTTCTGTTCTTGCTGGTAATCGTTCTAAAATTCTATTTACAGTAGTTGCTGAACAACCAGTCATATCAACTTCCATTAGGTTTGCAATATAACTAGCGCCCATATAACAGAACATATCTTTGTAACCGTCTGCAGGAACATTGTCCATATTCCAACCGCTTAAATTTAATTTTACTAAATTTGAACAACCAGTAAACATATTAGTTAAATATGCACCAGAACCAAATTGCCAGCCACTTAAATTTAATTCTGTGAATCCAGCATGTTGGAACATTTTTGACATACTAGTTGCACTACTCATATCCCATCCACTTAAATCAACTGGTTCATGTATTATACCTTCTATTGCATTTGAAGATAAACCAAGATTACTGCACATTTCAATAAATAATTGTACACCAGATGTGTCAAAAACAGATAAGTCTACATTTGTTAATCTAACACAACTTTTAAAAACATAACGCATATCAGTTACTTTGCTAGTGTTCCAACCTTCAGTATTTACATATTCTAATTTAGAACAGCCAGAAAATAAATCATTAAAAGTTGTTATATTACTGACTTCTAAAAAATCAACACCTAATAGAGAAGTTTCATTGACAAATGTCATTTTAGTTGGTAAAGTATCACAAGTTATAGTTCTAGTTATGATGCCATTATTATTTACATCTGTATAAGTGTATGTGGAATATCCTAAATTAAATGTAGGCAATACACTAGCTTTAATACTACTATCGAATTTATATATTGCTATATTAGCCATTTTGTTTATTCAACTCCTTTTAAAATTTGATTTTATATCGCTATCTCTATACTTTTTATTATATTTTTAATGTCTTGAAATATTTTTTAATTTCGTATTTGTATTACCCTTTTTAAGTATAAATGGTCTATCACTATCTCTATAATATACCTTCCAATATTTATTTTTTGCTGTATTATAATTTGTGCCGCTCACTTTTTTATTGCCCATTAAATTAACAACTCCGTATTCTGTTCTGATAGGTAGTGCATCTATTATTTTATTTATTGTATCTATATTATTATTTTTCATTCTAATTTTTATTAAATTGTTACAATTAGTAAATACACTATTCATATTAGTTACTTTGCCAGTATCAAAATTACTTAAATCTATTGAAATTAAATTATTGCTACCGTTAAACATATTATCCATTTTAGTTACTTTACTAGTATTAAAATTACTTAAATTTAATGAAGTTAGATTAGTACAATAAGCGAACATCCAACTCATTTTAGTTACTTTACTAGTATCAAAATTACTTACATCTAATGAAGTTAAATTACTACAATTACGGAACATATAACTCATATCAGTTACATTACTAGTGTCAAAATTGCTTACATCTAATGATGTTAATTTATTGCAATCATAAAACATGTAATACATACTAGTTACTTTACTAGTATTAAAACTGCTTACATCTAATGATGTTAGATTTTTACAATTATAGAACATATTAAACATACCAGTTACATTACTAGTATCTAAATAACTTAAACTTGTTATTCCTGTTTTATTTTTAAAACTTATACTACTAGGTAAAGTCTCACTAATTATAGTTCTCGTTATAGTACCATCTCCGTTATCTACATCTGTATAAGTATAAGTAAATCCTTCATTAAATGTAGGCAATGTATCAGTACTACTATTAAATGTATATTCTGCAATTTTTATACCACTTACAATATTCCAATGTTTGCTACTAGCAGTAGCTGTATCAACTTCAGATGAAAAAACTGGATAAATTATAAGATCTCCATAAGAACTTGATGTTCTTGAAGGAAGTCTTTCAATAATTCTATCAATTGTAGTTGCATTTGAATTTAATAATTTTATTTTATTAAGATTTGTACAACCATCTAATAAATCAAAATAAATATCGGTATTAATATTCCAACCGCTTATATCTAATGTTGTTAAATTAGTACAACCTCCGAACATATAACTCATATAAGTTACTTTACTAGTGTTAAAATTACTTAAATCTAATTCTGTTAAGCTAGTACAACCGCTAAACATTGATTGCATAGCAGTCACATTACTAGTATTCCAAGTGCTTAAATTTACTGAAGTTAAGTTTGTACAATCAGAGCATAAACTACTTATTTCTGTTGCATTACTAATATCCCAACTAGTTAAGTCTAATGATGTTAATTTTTGACAACCTCTAAATACCATATGCATGTAATTTACGTTACTAGTATTAATATTTTCTAAACCATCTATTGTAACTAGGTTATTACAATTATAGAACATAAAATGCATCTCAGTAATATTTCCTTTATCGAAATCAGATAAACTAACATATGTTAAATTAGTACAACCTCTAAATAATTGATATGCCGTAGTCAATCCAGAACCATTAACATATTCAGCAGATAATAAATCAGTACAACCTTCAAAATCCATAGTAGTAGGCAAAGTTACGCCGTCGCCAGAATATATAGTTCTTGTTGTGGTACCATCTCCATTATCTTTATCATTATAGATGTATGTATATCCTTCATTAAATGTAGGAAATACATTGGTACCAGTATTAAATGTATAAATTACCACCTTAGCACTAGGTGTTATTTTTTTAGCCTGAGCAGTCATTTTATCACCTCTTTTTTAAAGGGCGAAAAAATCGCCCCCTATAAATTTTTAATTATCTATATTTGCTATAATATTATTTATATCTTCTTCTGTTATTATTGCAGGCGTTGCATTTGCTACAGCATTATCTACATATACTTTAGTAGCAGGATGATAATCTTCTGTAGGTGTATATTCTTCATAATTAGTTAAAGTTAATACTTCTGATCTAGTTATAAAATCTGATTTAAACCATACTTGCGTACTATAATTATAATGGAAACGACTTAATAGTCCATTTACCATAACGGTGCCTCGAATAACTGAATCAGTTTTCACACCTATTGTGATTTGATATTGGTTTTCGTCTTGTACATTTATGGCTTTTACTCCTGGATGTAATTTAACTTGCCCATCTACAAGATAACGCCCTGTTTCTAAAGCTGTTAATACAATAGGATTTTCTGTAGTACCAGTTAAGCGAATAAAGCCTTTATTATCATCTACATATTTTTTAGTAACTAAATCTTTATCGTTAGCAGGAGTTCCATCTACAGAAACATTTCCTTGGAACCATGCATTACCATTCCAATCTAATGTATGTGCATTTGAAAAAGTGATACCATCTAGATTTTCTTCGTCTTCTAATGTACCATTTCCTACTATGTGTACATATTTATTATCTGGATCCGGTATATTTAATATACCTTGTACATGTTGATTTTTACCTAATGCTTGAGTAAGAGATCCTTCTGCATGCGAACATTCTCCAGCTGCTTGACAAAAACGACCTTCTGCATGAGTACAATCTTTAGCAGCATAAGTATTATAACCTTCTGTATGAGAACAATAACCTTTGGCATAAGATGCACAACCTTCTGCATGAGAATAATCTCCAATGGCAATGTTTCTACTTACAAGTGTAGATGTATAATCATTTATATCGGCACAATAGTCATTAAATATTTCTGCACCTTTACCAATAGAAAATTCTTCATCACCTGTTGCATATACGCCATTTTTTTCATTAATATACCATATCCAAGGAGTAACTTTAGTACCTTCTTCAATAATTAACCCTGGTTTATATGGAATAAATTTAGAGTCCATAATACGTAATTTGCCGTTTTTTAATGTTTTAAAAATCAATGACATTAACTCATCTTCATCTGGATTATAATATATTTCTCCGTCTACTGAATATAACCCCCAGATTCCTTTTGTAAAAATAGCACCATCTTTTTCTGCTATTACGAATTGATTAGAAATTGAATAAAATTCTTCTACTTGACGGCAATAATTATGTGCAGGATATCTCATACCATAATATTCTATTAAACCTTCATATACTACTTTTTGAACATCAAAATCTGAATCATATAATTTTGCAAACATCATGTTGTAAGTAACTGTTTCTTCATTTTGTTTTTCTTCAACTTGCCATATAGCTGTTTCTTTTCCTGTAATATCAAAATTTTCATCTATTGCCAATTTAACCTCTTCGAATTCTCTAGTGTCATAAGGCAATCCTTCTGGTAATAATTGCCCATCAAGTTGTTTTAATTCTCCAGATAAATAACGGTCATAACTTATGTCATAAGTACAAACTACTGCACCGTTGTCTTTATTTCCATTGAACACCCATAAACCTTTAGTTATTGATATCGGTTCTGTAATATCTTTTGTTGCAATAAGAATGTACTCGTTGTTCGTACAGTATAATCCATCATAACCTCCCACAGGTTGTAATGAATATAATACCATATCTTCAATTAAAACAAGTTCATCATTTTCATCGTGTCGATAAATTTTTATAATTGCTTTTAACCCATTTGATAATATACTGTCTATATCATTATCGTTTAAATCTGCAATTTTTGCAAAAGGTGCAAAATATATTTCATCTAAAGTTTCTTTACCTTCAAAATTGCCATCGCATAATATTTGAACAGTTTCAAATTCTCTAGTATCATAACAAGGTCTATTTTCTAAATCATTATAATCTCCGCTAAATCCATTTTTATCTATATATTCTTTAGTTGCAAGAAGTGATCTTTCTAATGCATCTTTTAAATTCATATTCGCCATTTTTTATCTCCTTTCTGGTATTCTATTTTTTATTCAATATTATATATGTGATAGATAAGTGCAATGATATAAATCATTGCACTTATTAAACAATGGATTAATTTCCAAAAACAGCCGTTAACATAGCTGTTAAATCAGATTCTTCTATCATGTCAGCTTTACCATCTACTCTTTTAGCTATGGCATCTTCTACTTCTTTTGCTCTTTTTGCTTCGGCTAATAAATCTGAAGCAATTTTGTCTACAACGGTACTCAGTAATTCATTACCTGATATATGATATACGCAGTCTGCTCTAGTGATCGGCCATACCTGTACATCATTTTCTATCAAAAATCTTTTTTTAGCCATGTAATCACCTCTAATTCTTTTTGTTTTTGTGTATCATAGTATATATTACCTAAATAAACATTTAGACTTATACATAAAAATAAGAGAGTATCAGTACTCTCTTATTTGTTAGTTTATTTTTAGCAACCATATAAAATTTTACCTGATAATTCTAATCCCATTTGTCTATGTGCGTCAAGAGATGGATGTACTTTATCTGGTAACATTGTTTCTGCATTTATACGATTTATTATAGAATTATGCGTCATATCTATAATTTCAATTCCATAATAGTCACATACTTCTTTAATAGCATCATAATAATCATCGAGAGTATGTCCGCCGAATTCAAAACCAATTCCCCAATTATTATCTGCAGAAGATGGTCTTGCTGATGTATCCTGTCTACAGTTAACAGGTGTAATGATAATTAACTTAATACTAGGGTTTCTAGATAAAATAGACTCAATAACATATCTCATATTTCCATACACTGATTCTGTTTCAGGGTTTATACCATCTTCAAATGCTCCTAGATTCTGAGAACCTTTCCAGTCATTTACACCCCACATAATAGTACAAATATCATATTTAGTGAAATCTATTACATAAGTTCCATCTTCATTTACTGCATCAATTTGCTCTCTTGAGTTTAGCTTAGGAGCTGCAGCTGTTCCTCTCTTTAACCAGCCGCTACCTCCGACTCCTTTATTATCTAAATCAAAGCCTTTCATTTTAGCAATCCATGCACAATAACATTCATCAATGCTTTTATGAGATTCAGTATCTTCTGTGTTTTCATTTAAAACACTATAATATCCTTCTGTAATACTGTCGCCAAGAGCCAACCATTTCAATCCATGACCATTTTCAAGAACATCAACCTTTTCTTCAAGTATATCAACTCTACCTTTACTATAAGGTATGTTTAAATAAAAACTAGCAGGTGTACAGTCAGATGTATTATACACTACAAAAAGAATAAGATATTTTACATCGTCTGGAATATTATATTGCTTTGTAGTTGATTTTGGAACTGTTAAACGAGATGTCCATCCATCAGCTTCAGAAAAATCAACAGCACTCTTATCTGTAGGAGTAGTATATGAACGCAATCCTGCAAAATACATTGCATAAGAATTATTCGCTGTAATACTTAGTGTACTTCCAGTATTTGAGATAGGAATAACTATAAATTGATATTTTTCATTTATATTACCCCAAGTTCCTGTATTAGTTATATATCCCCATGTAGGATGATATGAAGATAAGTAAGTGATTGTTGTTTCTTCTCGTCCAATTAATCCAGCGCTTTCTAATATATTATATTGATTTTTTTCTATATTAACAATCTCTTCGTCTACATATTTTTTATTTGTATTTATATTATCATCAACGTATTTTTTAACACCCTGAAGTGCTAATTTTAAAGCGTCTGAAGTTTTCATTATTATTCTCCTTTCTTATTTTTCTCTTATTTCTATTCTATACTCACTAGCCGTAGATCTTCCTGTTCCTTCAGTAGATCCTACTTGTACTGCTGTAGCGTCATAAATATATCCGAATGAAGAATAATTATCTTTACTATACAATGTATTGTTAAGTGTTAATCCTTCATTATTGAATGATATAGTAAATTGTCCGTAAACATTCCATAATTCTATATTTTGAGCTGCTCCACCTATCATACATTGTACTAGCATACGTCCGCTATTGCCTTTATCATAATAGAAGTGAATATTGTTTCCTGCCCAACTTCCTATATTAAGTCCTATAGATAATATATTTTGCATAGAAGTAGCACAAGAATCTAAGTTCATAGAAACATATATTTCTTGTTCATTCCAATTTATATCTAGATTATTAGAGAATGCTTGGCCGTTAGGATTATAATTATCTCTTACAACTATAGCTGGAGCTGGTAAATTATTAAGAACCTTATTTAATTCTCCGCCTGTCAATGCTTTATCATATACATCACATACATATAATGTACCATTCCAGTATCTTCCGTAATTCATATTTTCATCTTGATAAGAACCTATTATTAAGTCTTTATATACTGGTACATAATTTGCACTAGTTGCTTTATAAGATTCTACACCAAAATTTTTTATTGTTTTTAATCTAGTAACTAATCCATTTTCACATACTATTGCTATTTTAAATGTATTAGTATCGATACCTTTACCAGGGAAGTAATTTAATGTACCCATTATTGGGAACATTCCATCTGCAGCTTGTATAGATAAACCTGGATAATCACCATCGTCACCTTCGTACATACAGTGTATTATCGCTGTGTTTTGCCATTGATTTAAATTATCCATATGACCATGTAATACAATTGTCCAATCTTTACGAGTATCAAATAATTTAACCCCTGTATTTATATTATTGCTACCAGTAAAAGTTGTTTGTTGTGGTAAAGAATATAATTTGTTAGCTTGTATTTCTTCTGTCACCATTTCTTCAATACAGTCGTCTGTATAGTTGTATCTTTCAACTGCATATTTTCTTATTTGTTTAAAGTTGTTGTAATCTCTACCTGGTATTCCTGGATAAGTATCAAAATCTTCATCTATCATTTCTTGAGAGCATATACTCAAGAACTTATCGAATTCTTCCATAACAGAACTTAAACTCATAGGACCATTTCTAAGAACTTGATATCTGTCATATATTTCTTGTTTAAATAATTCTTCTAACCTAAAGAACAATAAGTTTCCTTGTCTTCCATCTATCATAGATTCATAATCTTTTTGCATACGATAAGCTGTACTTACTTCACGAGTACCATCCCAATAAGAGCCCCAAGTACTGTCCATATCATATGCTGTTGCAAACCATTTCACTCCGTCATAAGTTATATAAACTTGATTTTTTCCCATTGAATCTAAACCACATATTAAATATTGGAAACAATAATAATCTATTAAACTCTCTACATCAAAATAGTCTTTCAAATTATTTTTAAAATCTTCGTCTGAACTATTCATTACAAAACTTATAACTTCATTCCATCTAGTTAAAATACTTTGAGGAACGGTTTTATGTATTTCATCAGTCCAGTCAGTTTCATCTATTAATGCAGGTGCTCTAAAACAACCGCTACCATAATCCTCAGAACATAATAAACAGTGCTCTTCTTTATTTTCATCCATATTAGTCATCCATGGATCTTTAGGTATATTAAATGTATATCTTCCTTGATAAACTCCTTCATGAAATACTTTAACAAAGAATCCATCTATTGCCCCAAGATTTGGTGACTCTCTTAATTCTTCTGGTAATTCATCAAAATTACTTCTAGCCGCAACACATTTGCCCCATAGTTTAGCACTAACTATATTTCTAGCATGAGATAAGTCTATGTAATTTGCTTTTAAAACGAATTTGTATTGTTCACCCCAACCTTTAAAATCTAATTTTAATTTTTTTGTTAGTTCTTCATCTTCATACGTTCTTATGCTAAAATTCTTTTTAGGATATGCCATCGAAGAAGTTCCTTGACATTTTATATTAACAAAACATTCAAATTCTAAAGTTTTAGAAATATATTTCATTTTTAGTTTTACATAATCTTTAGTTATAGGTAAAAACCCTCCAGAAAAAAATATTGATGGTATATCATCATTAGCAGGTTCATATCTATATCCTGTTATATCTAGAATTAATCTTTCTAACTCGTCTATTCTCTTTCTAGCGTTTTCATCCATTATTTCATAATTATTAATTTTTTTAATTAATGGCATTACTTATCACCGCCTATGTTTAAATTTTCTTCATCGTAACTTACTTTTATTATATCGCTATTTATATTTAGAGCAAGCTCTTCTTCATCATAAGATAAAGCATACTCTTTTAATACAAATAGGGTACTAGTAAACTCATTATATAATGTGTCTTTATTATTAGAAGCTTGTTTGTTTTCATAAACTAATATATCACCTAAATACACTTCTGTAATTTCAATTTCTCCGATATATAAATTATCTACAAGAACATTATTTAAATACAAACGTCTTATATTTGTAGGGTCAAAAGAAACAACCCAATACTTAGAATCAGCCGTTGATGTATTTATAGACTCATCTAATTTAGGAACTACTAAACTGCCTTGATTACTGGCAGTTCTAGTTGGAAGTTCTGCAATAACTTTGTTTATTGTATAAATATCAAAATTGAATAATTGAACATCAATTAACGACTTACATTGACCGAACCAATAAGTTGTAACAGCTTCTTGATTTAAATTTGCAGACATCTTTAATTTTATTAAAGCACTACAACCATAAAACATTTGACTTACAGAATTTGCATTACTCATATCCCAATTAGACATATCTATTTCTGTTAGACTAGTGCAATTGGTAAATATACCGCTCATAATAACTCCACTGACTGTTTTCCATTTTGATACATCTAAGGCTGTTAATTTTGTACATCTTCTAAACATAGCTCCAAAATTGGTTGCTTTTGAGACATTCCATTTGTCTATATTTAATTCTTGTATATTACTACAATCTGTAAATACTCCTCCCATATTATCTACATTAGATACATCTATATCATTCAAACCATCTATAGTTATTAGATTTGTACAGTATGCAAACATACGTTCAATGGAATTAGTTTTGCTAAAATTAGAATTTCTAAGGTCTACATAAGTTAAATTAGTACAATTATAAAACATGTTATAAGCACTTGTTAATTCCGTTGTATTTACACAATATACTTCCATTAAACTTTTTTGTTCTTCAAAACTTATAGTGGTAGGTAAATCAGCACTATATATACTTCTAATAATATAGTTATCAGATGATTCGTCTATAATATCATAATTAATAAATTCAGTATTGAATATAGGTATTAAATTTTCATGTATGGATTTATCGAATTTATATTGAGCAATTAAATAACCATTAGAGTTTTTTGTAAATATCGTCATTAGATTTTCACCTCTCTTATTTGGTTTAATTTATTACTATGTATAAAACGCTAGGATCTTTTTCAGTCAATGCTTCATATTCTGCTTTAGTCATCTGTACTAATCGTAATCCGTTTAGCATATTATTAACAAATTCCGTACTAGCTTTATCTTCTAATTTTTGTGATAATGATGTATTGTTATCATCAAATACAAGATCCTCGTGAGTATATGGATAATTATATCCGTCTTGTCCTAATCTAGTTCTTATTTTTTTAGCCATTTATTAATTCGCCTCCTCATCAATTACTACTCCGAATACATCCATTAATATTTCATCTACTACTGATTTTTCTATCTCTTCTACTTGTCCTTCCCCAGGTTGATTGTTTTGCATTTTATTATTTATTTCATTAATAGCACCTGCAAGTGTTTTGTCTGTAGTAGTAAGTTCAGGAAATGTGTGGTCTATTAATCCATCTATTGATAAATCATCTTCTTCTAAAACAATCATTTCATCTCTTAATTTTGCAATTTCATTATCTATATAATCTTTACTTGCATAATCGTCACTTAGTAATTTATCTCCCATAACTGTGTATATACAATCCGCTCTAGTTATGGGCCATACTTGCTTATCGTTTTCAGTTAAAAACTTTTTAACAGCCATTTAAATTCATCTCCTATTTATTATTTTTCGTTTTTATGCTATTATTAATATAGTCTATTAATAAAAAAAAGGAACGAGACTATATTAGTCCATTCCTTTTTTTATTACTTTATAATATTATTTATTCATTAAAGTGCAGCTAAATCATCGTAATTAGCATCTCCATCATAAGCAGCAAAACTTATGAAGTTAGCAGTAACCCAAGCTTTAAGTGCATCATTTAAAGAGCTATCAGCTGCAGCAAAATCTTCTCTTATTTTGTTATCAGCAGCTACTCTTAAATCAGCTTCAGCTTTAACAGCCTTAGCAACAGAACCGTCTTTGTTTTCATCTCCGTTTAATACTTCTATAGCGGCAGCATTGTCAGCTATATCTTGTTCCATAACACTATGGTCATGTTCTTGTACGAATTCTTGTAAATCGTTGATTTCACCTTCAGCTGTATCCATTCTTCCTTCAACAGCATCAACTTCTCTTTGAGCTTGATCAGCAGCATCTTGAGCAGATTTTATAGCATTAGCAACTGTACCATTTTCTTTATTAGCATTTTCTAAAGCTTCTATTCTGCCTTCCATAGCTTCATGGCTATGTCCATTTTTAAATGTTTCAAGAGCATTTACTCTCAAATTCATAGTTTGATCTAAACCATTAGCATGTGCTTTAGCTTGAGCTAATATACCATCTTCTGCATCATTTATAGCGTCTATGGCGTCTTGTAATCCTTCTTCTACACCTTTAGCTCTATTTGTTTCTACTAATACATCGTCATCTATTTCTTTTTGTAAATCAGTTTTTTGACTAGATAATTTATTATCAAATGCAGTTTCTATAGCAGTTAATACATCTTTATTATCTCTTAATGCAGCAGCTAATTCATCTAAAGTATCTAAAGCTTCAGGAGCTCCGTTTACTAAATCAGCAATAGCTTTTTTAATAGAACCTTCTCCTTCACCATTTATAACATCTATAGCATCTTCGTTAGCTTTAACTCTTTCTTCTAAATCTTCAGCTGCACCATTAACTACATCTATAGCATCTTTTATTTGTTTCTTAACAGAACCTTCAACATCAACTGCTCCATCTAATCTAGCTATATCTGCTTCGTTAGCTTCTATTCTATCAACTAGTCCGCCTTCACTATCTAATCTTTCTACTACAGCGTCAACATCATCTTGAGCATCGTCAGCAGCTTTTTGAGCAGCTTCTATAGCTTCTTTAACTTCTCCGCCTTCTTTATTAGCATCTTCTAATGCTTTTATTCTTCTATCTTGTTCTGAATCTACACCTGGTTGTACAGCAACGAAAGCTTCATTAGCAGCTATTCTTCCTTCGAAGTCATCATTTACTAAATTTTGAGCATCTACTACTCCTTTAACAGCATCTTTTCTGTCTTGAGCTTCTTGGTTTATAGCTTGAAGTAATTCTCCTTCTTTGCCTTCTGCTCTTGATTTTTCATTAGCGATAGCTTGAGATAATTTACCTTCTTCTTCTCTAGCTTTAGCAGCTTCATCTTCTATAGCTTTTTTATTAGCTTTTTCAGCTGCGTCTGCTCTAGCAGCTTCATTAACTATAGCTTGATTTAATTCTCCATCTTTTTGATCTAAAGCATTATTTTTTTCGCCTTGAGCTTCTTCAAAATCATCTAAATTATCTTGAACTGCTTGTATTTGTTCTGCAACAGTTTTTTCTGCATTAACATCTACTTTAGCTTCTAAAGCAGCCAATCTATCATTTTGAGCATTGTCAACTACTAATTGAGCATCTCTATCAGCTTTATCTAAAGCTTTAGCTTGAGCAAGTATTCCGTTTTCAGCATGGTTTATAGCATCTATAGCATCTTGTAATCCTTGTTCAACGCCTTCTGCTCTACCTTTTTCAGTTTGTATAGCTTGATCTAATTCTCCATCTTTTTGAACTAAACCACTATGAGCTGTTTCTTGTGATTGTTTAAAAGTATCTAAATCATCTTGAACAGCTGCTATTTTATTATCTACAGAATTTTCACCTTGGAATAATTGTTCTAATGCAAGTATTTTATTGTCTTGAGAAGAATCTTTTTCAGCTTGAGCGTTTTTAACTTTTACGTCTTCAGCTTCTGCATGAGCTTTAGCGTCAGCTAATGCTTGAGCTAATTCTCCTCTTATTGCAGCCTCTTGACCTTCTGCTCTAGATTTTTCACCAGCAACAGCTAGTTCCATTCCTTCAACAGCTGCACCTATATTGTCTTGTAATTTAGCATCTTGGTCATCTATGTATCTGTACATTCCAGAAGCTGCTACTTTAACGTCTCCGTTTTCTTCGTATTCAGCTTTTACACCAGTTTTTTCTTCTAATGCATCTATATCATCTTCAGCTTGTTTAACTCTTTTTTCTAAGTTTCCACCGTTTCCTATAGATGCTTCAACAGCTTCTAATCTGTCTACTAATCCACCTTCATTGTCTAATCTTTGTTCTAATGCATCAGCATCTGCTTGAGCAGCTTCAGCAGCTTCTTGTGCAGCATCTATAGCTTCTTTGACTGTTCCGCCTTCATTTAATTTCTCGTTTATTTCATCTATAGAATCTTGTAAAGCTCCAAGAGCTCCGCCTTCTGCACCTTCTCCGCCATTTAACATAGCTTCTAATGCATCTAATCTATCTTGTTCATTTTTAGCTAATTCTTGCCATGCACCATTTATTAATTGATAATTCTTTTTAGTTTCGTCAACGAAAACAATCATACCTTCGTATGCTCTATTATTTTCTACATGTGCATCTCTTTCTGCTATTGTATTAACAGCAATTCTTGCGTCAAGTGGTTTTTGAGCACCAAGGTCAAAACCGGCAGCTACGCCTATACCTTTACCAAATTGATTATCTATAGCCATTGTAAATTTCCTCCTTTATTATTTGATATCCGTTATTAATATTTGAATGTATATTTGAATCCAGAACCAGTGAATGCTCCACTTACATATACGTAGTAAGCAACAGCTTTTCCATCTAATCCTGTTACAGAAACTTCATGTTTAGTAAATGCAGCTATATTTTCAAATGCATTAGGGTCTAATGCAGATTTTAAATTTCCATGTGCTTTAGGGAATGCTATTATAGCACATTGATTATTTGTAGTATATGAATAAGCTTTTTGTCCTTTACCAGAAACATCTTTAGTTAATCCTTCAACTAAAGCTTCATCTATTGCAGCACCAGCAGCACATACTCCATAGTAGTATGGATATACGAAAGTGAAAACTCCAGTACTTCCTTCAACTGAAGCACCAGTTTCATCGTATGCTTTAACTTTTAATTGTACATTGGTAGAGTTAACAGCTACACTTAATCCAGAGAAAGTAAATGTACCGCCGTTTTTAACTTCGTCTCCTTCTTTAGTAGCTAATACAGTAGAACCTTGTAATAATTCAACTTTAGTTATAGGTTTAGATTTTTTAGTAACTGTAGCAGAAACTGCAGTTATAGTTTGGTTATTACCATGTTCGAAAGTACCACCATTAGGTGTTCCTTTAACGTTAGATATAGTTTGTTTTACATATGGGAATAATAACATGTCAAGTATTTCAGTAACTGATTTACCATCTAAGCTTGTGTTAGCAGGTATACCACCTAATGCATTAACAGTTTGTATTCCATTTTCAAATATCGCAGCTTCTTCTATAGCTGCATTTCTATCTATAACTTCTTGTGCGATAGCTGCTGCGTTAGCTTTATCAGCATCTTCTATTTTTTTATGTAATCCAGTAGCTTCTACACCTTCAGCAGCAGCTACACCTATTATTCCATTTACTCTATCTGCTTCATCTTGTATAGCATCTGCTCTATCTTCAGCTTCTTTTTCTATTGCATCTTGTAAATTTCCTTCAGCTAATTCTCTAGCCGCTTTTTCTTCATCCATAACAGTAGTTAATAATTTATCGCCGTCAAGATTGTAAACACAGTCTGCTCTAGTTATAGGCCATACTTGTTTACCATTTTCGTTTAAAAACTTTTTAACTGCCATCTTAATTCCATCTCCTCGTATATTATTTTAATTTAAATCTTCATATTCATTTGTATCTTTTGTATAATTAGACATTAAATATCTATCATCATGAAGATGATCTTTATCAGCTTTTCCAGCTAATTTTTCTAATATTGTTTGTGCAAAATTTTCATCATTGCCTAATGCATTAGCTAATTCTCTTAAAGTATCTAAAGTTTCTGGAGCAGAATCAACTAATTCTGCGATTCTTTGTCCAACAAATGATTCAGTTGCGAATTCGCTAGCATTATTAAAATGATTCTTATTAAGTTGTAAAATCTGTCTTTGTTTAGTTATCATAAATAGACAGCCATAAGGTTCTTCTCCTCTTTCTATTTCGGCCGGCCATCTTCCATCTACAGCATAAATTATTTGTCCTTCATAAGCTACAGGACTTCCTGATGCATAAGCTTGTGCCGCTGCCCTATCTTTATGCATAAAAGTAGAATCTAATGGAAATGAGTCTAAACGTTGACTTGATTTACCAACAGGCATTGATTTAAATCTAGACATCGAATCACTTCCTTACATACTTAATAATACCTATTTTTTAATTTATAATATTTGAGCCGAGCTAACATAATATTACGATAACCCGACTCATTATTAATGGATTATTATAATATAACTTTGAAAGTCATTTTTGCAGAACAAGGCACAGCAAATATGTAAGTAAATACTTTAAAATCGCCTATAGCTTCTTCTTCAAACATGTCTTTATAATCCACGCATCCTTGTCCCATATATTGAATTTCTTTAACTTCTATGTTTTCTGGTACAGCAACAACTACTCTTTGTGAACCAGCAGGAACTATAAATGCAGCTTCTTTAGAGTCTACTCTTACTTTTCCAACTAATGCTTTGATTTCATCTTCGTTAACAACAGGAGCAGATTTAACATCTCCACCGAAGAACATATGAGCAAATTGTTCTAACATAGAAACATCTCCAGCATCAACAACACATTCTCTTAAAGAACCTTTGATGTCTTCAGCTTTCATTTCAACACCGTTATTAGTACCAAAGTTAAATTCTTTAACTTTACCACCGTTTAATTCAACAAAAGCTTCTTCTATTATACCATTAACTGTAGTGTCTTCAGTTTCTCCACCGAAGTATAAGCTATTAACAGTACCATCATTTAATACAAATCTAGCTTTGTATACTATACCTCTGTTAGTAGATTGAGCAACAGTAACTGTTCCTCCATTCATTACTACTTCAGCATTTCTAGTCATACCATTAGCTCCACCAGCAGTTAACCATCCAACTTGACAGTTATTTAATTCTATTTTAACGTCATCAGCAACACCATTACCTTGAGGTCCACCGTATAATGTACTAGATATTTTAGAGTCTTTAGCAACTATATGTATATCATCTACAATATTCATTCTAGCTACTTGTCCATTTAAAGATGCTCCACACCATCCAGCACCAATTACAGATGCAAGTTCAGCGTTGTTTAATTCTATATTAGCATGTCCAACCATACCTTCAAAGTAGCTACCACCAACTACACCTTTTATTTTAACGTCTTTTACTAATATATTAGTTTGAGGTATAGGACGTTTGATGTTAACTTTGTTAGTACCATGTCCACCAACTACATAAACTTTAGCAGCTTCTTCTTTTTCAACTACTATTGATTTGAATCCTTCAGCCCATCTATAAACAAAAGCTACAGCGTCTTCAGGTTTTTCAGCATCAAATTTATGTTCTTTATTAGGTTCAACAGTTATTGGGTTTCCGCAAGCAAATAAGAATTTACTAGTTGGATAAGCAGCAACGTCAGCTAAATATGGTTCTTCTATATCAACTAATTCTCTTACAGCTTTATGTTCAGCATCAGCTTCAGCTTTCATTTCTTCATGTTTTGCTTTAGCTTCTTCTTCCATTTCAGCATGTTTAGCTTCTGATTCAGCTTTGAAATCAGCCATAGCTTTTTCCATTTCAGCGTGTTTAGCATCTGCTTCTTCTTTCATAGCTTTATGGTCAGCTTCCATTTTTGCTTCCATTTCAGCATGTTTGTCTTCTGCAGCTTTTTGCATTTCTTCATGTTTAGCATCTGCAGCAGCTTGCATGTCAGCCATAGCTTGTTCTATTTCAGCGTGTTTAGCGTCAGCTTCTTTTTTCATAGCTTGATGTTCTTCAGCTATTTGTTCTTGTAAGTCTTGTTTTAATTGTTCTCTGTTTTCGTTTAATTCAGCATGAACTTCATCTGCTACTTTTTGCATTTCTTCTAATTTAGCTTGATTTTCTTCAGCTTGTTTTTGCATAGCTTCGTCTAAATCAGCATGAACTTCGTCAGCAATTTTTTGCATTTCGTCCATAGCATTATTGATTTCGCCAACAGCACCATCTAAGTTACCTTGTAATTCTGCAACTTTATTTTCAACTTCTTCAACCATTTCGTTCATATCTAAATCTTTTTTAGATACAACTAATTTAAGTTCTCCACTTGCTGTAACCATATATAATGATTCTGAAGGTTCTACGTTAGCAGCTATTTCTTCTTCTGATCTTGCATCTGCTACATAAAGTATTTGCCCTGGATAAGCTGTAGGGTTATTTAATGCGTAGTCTTTAGCATCAGCTAAAGTATTGTGTATAGCACTAGAATCTAAAGGGAATTGACCTAAACGTTGGAAGGACATCCCTGTAGGTAAAATATTAAATGCCATATAATCCACCATCCTTGTAATTTTTTATTTTTTTGGGATGCCCTGCACTAGACATCCCAAGATATAAGATTACCCTAATAGGACATTGAAAGTCATTTTAGCTGCACAAGGAATTAAAAATATAAATGTATATACGTTGTAATCCATCATATTTTCGTTAGGAGTAGCGCCGCTTACGCTTACTACGCTTTTAACAAAATTAGATACATATTCTGCATCTCCTTGTTGATCATATTCAATTGACACTGGTTGTTTCCCATTTGCAGGAACTGCAATTGTAAGTCTTTGTGATCCAGCTGGAGCTTCAAGAACAAAATTATCATGAACTGTTTTATTTAAGCTTCTTATTTCTTCGCTATTTTCACAAGCAACTTTTTTATTATCTGCACCAAAGAAAATACATCTAAATCCAGAATAAGCACATGATGCTTTAACTTGTCCTGCAGGTAATGGATTTCCAGCAGGTTTTCCAAAGTCATCAAATTTTTGTTCACCTTGTCCAAAATTAACTATTACAGAATATTCTATATTCCCTTCATCTAATATAATAGCTTCTTCTTGTTGCTCATTATTTATTGGTCCATATTCTATACTTTCTATTTCACCTGCATCTTTTTTATCAAATACAAAATTTATTTTAGGAGCTATTTTAGTTCCAACTTCATGTTGCATTTGAGCAGGGTCAAGAGATATAGATACTTGTGGAGCTTCATAAGGGAATTCTTCAGGTTTTTGTAATAACATTTTTAAAAACTCAGTAAATGTAGTTCCAGCTGGTATTACTTGACCTTCTAATAAACCACCTATTCCGTCTACTCCACTTATTAGAATATCTTCTTCAGTAGAAGTGTCTGCTTCAAATTCCTCATATTCTCCTACTCTATAATTAGCTATAGCTGTAGCAGGTACTCCAGGAACTAATTCTTCGGATCTTAATGATTTAACAGAATAGTATTTATCTGTTTCTTTACAATAAAACATCATACCTACATATGGGTATTCTATTTTAGCTATTTCATCCATAGTTTCTATTCTTGTTCTTATATCAAGAGGTTTATCATTGTCTTTTTTTGTCCCTACAGTAAGAGGAGTAGACATAACTGTTTTTTTAGAAAAATTAGTAGCCATACATTTTCACCTCCATTCATTATTAAGCATTATGAGCTTCTACTTCTATTCCAATTTTTCCACTTGTTAAATCTAGCCATTGAACTTTATAGCTTATACCATGTACAACTATACATCCTGGTTGTTCTATAGTAAAGTTAGCGCCTACAGCATCCCAAGCTTCAAATTCTAAATTAGCATCTTCTGGTGCAAATAATATCCACCATCCTAAAAATGCACCTGGTTCTTCGTCTTCTTCATCTATTGGCATTCTTGGCATAGGTTCTATTGGCATATCCATACCAGCTAATATATAATCTAATCCTTGAGTTTTAAGATCATCTGGATCGTATACATCTACTATTGGACAGTCATTAAAGAACATTTTAGCTTCTTTAACTTTTATAATTACTTCTGCTTCTACCATATGTGGTTCTTCACAATTGCATTGTCCATGAACTTTAATTCTTGCAACTTCGCATTCTTTAAAGTCTTTTGGTTGTGCTAAATCTTTAACTATTATTTTTCCATCTTCGCCTATTGGTTGATCAACAGCGTCTACTCCTTCGCATCCTTCTAATACATCAGTATTATTTTGAACATCGAATTTAAAGTTCTCAAAATTAGCTTCGCAACCTTCAGCAACTATTTCTAATACAAGATTAGATAGCTCAACTATTCCTCTATTTATTATTACTTCTTTTACTTCGACATCATCCTGTTTTATTTTGATTTCTAGTTTTTTATTTTCTGGTTCTGGATCTGGATCTGGATCTACAGGAGGCTCTGGATCTGGATTAACAGGTGGTTCTTCTGGATCGTCTCCTTCATCTGGATTTTCTACTGGATTAGGAACAATATCGTATTCAGGCTTATATGGAGCAAGTACTCCTTCTTCTATTATTCCGTAACCTTCTTTTTCAATGTTACAATGACATTGGAAAGTAGCTACTGGCATTTTAGCATCGTCAGCTGGGCCAGTACCTATATTTTCTACTGAGTCCCATACTATAAGACCAGCTTTTAAACCTTTTAATATTGGTTTTAAATCCATATCGTCTGTAACACATTTAAACCATCTTTTACCGCAAGTTAAATAGATTTCATTTTTGAAATCATACCATGCAGGTATATGTGGTGCTAATTTAATTACACCATAATATTGTTTAGACATATATATGATCACTATTCCTTTCTTTATTAGACTAGCTTCTCGCTACTCTTTTATTACTTTTATTAATAGCAAATAAGACTACTGAAATAGTAGCCTATTTATATAAATGGAACTCCAGGTATATTTGAGTTTCCATATCTATCTTTATATAATCCTCCACCGGAAATAACTCTAGAACCAACTGCAGCTGCTGCATATGTTCCAGCTATTCTTCCCCATCTTAAAGAACCATCATCATTAGTATGTGCAGATTCTAATGCGTCCCAGAAATTGCCGCCATCTCTAACGCCTTTATATGTATCACCTATGCCTCCAAAATAATCATCTGCATAGTCTTTCCATGAACGACGATCATTTGGTCCGCCTTCTGGTCCACTATTTGTATTGGTGTTGCTGTTTGTGTTTTTATTTTTATTGCCACTACCTGATGAATCAGTACGTGGTCCGCCATCATCGCTAAAATCAAAATTGTTTTGATTTGGTCCATCGTCTATTCTTGTTGTTTTAATTTCGTCCATAAGGGGACCAATGTCTCCAGGTTTATTGTTTCTTAAACGTTCTTGCGCAGATTTATAATTGTCTCTTTTTATAAAATCATCAATATTTTGACGTGCAGCATTTTGTGTTTTTGTTAATGCTTCTCCTTTAGGCATTGGTACAGTTTCTAGATCTTTGATTTTTTCTAAATTATTTAATGCTTTATTTGTTGTATTTACTCCTCTTATTTCTTTTGCTTTCTCTAATGCTTGTTGGTAATTCCCTACAGCATCATATTTACTTGGAGCCGATGTATTTGTTTTTGCTATTTTTTTAGCGTTATTCAATGCTGTATCATATTCATTAACTATTTCATTCAATGCTTTTGTTGTTGTATTTGAATTTGCTATTTTTTCAGCATTGTTTAATGCTGTTCCATGTTTTTGCACAATATTGTTTATTGATTTGGTAGTTGTATTTGAATTTGCTATTTTCTTAGCGTTAGATAATGCTGTTCCATGTTCACTGACGATTTCATTTAATGCTTTTGTTGCCGTATTTGAACCTGCTATTTTTTTAGCGTTATTTAATGCTGTACCATATTCACCTACGAATTTATTTAACGCTTTTGTAGTTGTTTTACTGTTATCAAGCACTTGACCTGTTATTTTAGCCATATTACGACCAGCTTTTATTACGTCATCTACTGCCATAATTATCACCTCCTATTTCAAGTGATCTGGTTTTTCGTCTTCTACAAAGTCTATATCGAAGATACTATCAAGAATACTTCTTTCACTATTTCCATCGTCACCTTTCATTCTAGACTTCGCTTTACGAGTCGCCATCATAGTATCTAATATTCTCTCTTTGATTTTTAAATTTCTTTCATATAGTTCTTGTGTCTTACTTATTTCTTTTCTAAAATAATCTACACCGCTCGATTCAGATGTCCCTATAAATTCTTCTGTTATAGCACTACCTTCTTGACTCATTAGTGCTAAACATCTTTCTATCATAATCTCTGCATTTATTAGTTCTTTTACCATTGTCCAATCTGTATAACTACTTTCATCTAGTCCAAATTCTTCTGTATAATTAGCTAGCTTTTGTTCTATCATTGTAGTCTCAAGTACACATCGTTCTCCAACAGTATCTAATCCGTATTCTAATAAACCACATGTTGCCCCATATGGACAATTACATCCTTTACATACTATAGGTATTCTACTGTATAATCCAGTCTTGGTACTTAACATGGTCATTGCTGCTTTCTTACTTTCAAGTGCGCCCTCACTATATCCCCATGGATTACCTACAGTATCCATCATCGCTTCAAATGCTTTACGTTTCTCAATCGCTTTTTCTTTATCAGATTTGTCTATATTATTAGTTAATTCCATAATTTTGCCTCCTTCTTTTATTTATTACTCTACTTCTTTCTTATACATTTCAAGTAGTTCTTCTAGTTTATAATCTGTTCCATTATTTAATATCTCTACACTTTCATATTCAAATACATATACATAAAATACATCGTTGGATCCAGATGTCTCTGCATATACTTCAATTCCGTCCAATCTAAATCTATCACATGATAAACTATGAATCTCTTCTATATACAAATGTGTTTTAAGTATTCCGCTTCTTATAAGTTCTTTTCCTTCTTGTTTTATTTCATATGTTATTAATCCTAATGTTTCTATTTCATCATTGATAATTATATCAAAATTCATTTTATTCACCTCATCTCTACTATATTACTATTTCTTCTTGTATAAAATTGTATACTGTATACGTATAGTACGTACAAACATCGTAAAAAAGAGCCCGAAGGCTCTTAATTATTTAAAAATTATTTTGATTATATTTTCATTAACTCTTTCTATTACTCTGTAAGTATCAAAACCTCTTTCACAAGCTGTTGCTTTTCCATTATCATCGCATTTACAGAAGCCATTAACCTCACAAGTTCCATCGTCATATACCGAAAGAACACCTAGCATACCAATAGCGTCCCATTCAGGTCTATCTGCTCTAGAAATATATTCTTTATTTGGATCATAATCTGGATTTACAGCAAATGATTCATATTCTACTTCTTTCTCTACAGTTACATCTAAAAGTTTTTTTCTTTCATCATAAGATAATTTTTCAAATTCTTCTTCTGATATTTCAATATCTTTAAATGATTTTGTTTCTTTTACTTCTACGATGTCTTTATAAACTTTTTTTATAGGTCTATTGAATTCGTCAGTTAAATATTGCCCATGCCAATTTAAATCATGATTACCTAAAACAGCAGGATGACCTGATACTATACCTAATAGGTATTCTCCTGATTTAGCTTTTCTTATTTTATTTCCATCTAAAGTAACAAAATAACCAACTCTATCTTCAGCATCAGGATTACCATCAATCCATTCAAAATACTCAGCATAGTCCGCTCCTGATGTTGAATAGGCAGCTTTACCCATTACTTGACCTGCATATGATATAACACACGCATTAGATCTAGTTTCTGCATTACCATAATTTCCTGTACCATTACCTACAGTAAATGCAGCACCATTTGTCCCAGAACTACTTCCTGACCAGTTAGTATCATTGTAATGTCCTATGACAAACATATTTTCTCCATATGAACTAGTAGTTGTACCTACACCGAATACAGATGAATAAGCTCCATTTGCTTCTGCATAATATCCTGAAGCCAATGCGTAACTTGCTTTAGCTTTGGAATAATATCCTCCCAATGCAGTAGAATACAATCCAGTAGTTATTGCTTCGTAACCCATAGCGTAACTTCCGTTACTTTGTGCTTCTGCACAATATCCTAAAGCTACTGTATTATTAGCTATTGCTTTCGGAGAATATCCAAAAGCGACTCCACAATAACCTAAATCTCTATTTGGTTCACCATTACTGTTTTCTCCTCCTGTATCTGCGTAGTAACCTCCACATATACTATAGTATCCAAATGCTTTCGAATAACGTCCTAATGCTGTACCTTTATCCCATCCTTCACAACCGTATCCAAGAGAATTTCCTCCATTATGACATTCGGCATAACTACCAATAGCATTACCATAAGATCCAGTACAATTAGCATAATTACCAATTATGATATTATTATTGATACCACTTCCTGTTAAATTATTACCTGTACCTATAACTACGAGATTTGATGCATTATCGTTTGTAGTAGTACCAACTTTATTATTTTCACCTATTGCAAAAACATATCCAGAATAAATTTCATTAAGATCACCTATTACTAATGAGCCATAACCATGTACTTTATTATTTCTACCTATTGCAACGCCTTCATTTCCATCTACTACGTTTTGATCTCCTATTGCAGCAGATATAGCTCCTGAGACTGTATTGTTATATCCTAAATTAACTTTACTACCTTTATTACTATAATTATCTCCACTATATTTTAATTCACTAGCTGTTGCAGTTAAATATGTACTAGGTACATAATTGCTATGTGTATGGTTTCCTGCAGCTGCATTACCTGCACCTGTTCCTATTGTTAAATGTGTACCATGTGATGCAGGAGCAGCACCTAATTCTTCAAGATCTGGTTTGTGTAAATTTGTATAGAATCGATTCCAAGCTCCCCAGCTAGTACCTTCACCTTTTCTAAAATACATTCTACCGTCATCTAAAGTAGCGAATTGAGTTGCTTTACCGCCAGACCAAGATGTCGTATCGCCCCATTGTTGATAAGTTATGACACCTGCGAAATTTTTACCTGAATTTGGAAGTCCTACAGTTGAAGTAGATTTAAATTCTGGATAAATACCTCTAGTGGTATATGTATTTGGTGCGCTATTCGCATTTCTTGTATCCATTGAAGTTATATAATCATGTATATGAGAACTTATAGTGCCTGTCAACTTATTTTCTATTTCAGTTTTAGTTATATCACTATTTTTTTGAGCATTTGATGGAGCATGAGCTGATTGACTATGATTGTAAGCAGTATTACCATAGTCTCCTCTATATGCAGTAGACGATGTAGTACCTAAACTTAAATGTGTACCATGTGTACTAGCAGCCGCTCCTATAGAACTTGGTGTAATATTAATTGTTTTAGCAGCAGAACCATTAAATGTAAATAAATTTGTCCCTTCAGTAGAACCACTATTAAGTTTAATAGTCAAATTAGTATTGACTTTGTTGGCACTAGTAGCTGCTCCTCCAGCAGAACTTGAGCCAGCATAGTTATGTGTATGATTACCAGCTGCCGCATTACTTGCACCAGTTCCTATAGTTAAATGCGTTCCATGTGACTTAGCAGCATACTTGCTAGATAAAGCTGTTCCGTTTTCAGTAAACGAAGTTGCAGTAACATTTCCTGTTACAGTTAATTTAGCATCAGTTAGTGAAGATGCATCTAATGTCATTGCATTAAATAATGTTCCACCACTTGGAGTAAATCTCCATCTCCACATATCGTTTTGTGTTGCATCATCTGCTAAGTTAAAGTCAAAATAAGTATTAGTGCCATCTACAGTTGTACTTATAGAACCAGAATCAGAACCTTCGGTCGCAAATGCTAAACCTGTTATTCCAGTTAAAGATGTATGATTATGAGATGCAGGAGCATAAGTGCCACTATGATTATGGCTAGTTATGGTACCAGTAAGTTTAGCTTCTATTTCAGCTTTTGTTATGTCACTATTTTTTTGTGCGTTGCTAGGAGCATGTGCTGCTTGTGAATGATTATATGCCGTATTACCGTAATCTCCTCTATACGCAGTACTAGATGTAGTACCTAAAGTTAAATGCGTTCCATGTGACTTAGCAGCATATTTATCAGCTAAAGCAGTTCCCCCTTCTGTAAACGAAGTAGCTGATATAGTTCCGCTTTCATTAAAAGTCATCTTATTAGTAAAAGTAGTTGAACCTGTTCTTATATCAAAATATAAGCTACCTCCACGATCTTGTACTCTCCAGTCAGTATAGCTATCACTATCTGATCCTCTATAGAATATTAATGAAGGACTGTCATTAGAGCCTGATGCGTATAATTTTAAATCTCCTGTAATATTTCCTCCACTTAACGGTAAATAGCTATGTGTATGAGTAGTTATATTTCCAGTTAATTTAGCTTCTATTTCAGCTTTTGTTATATCACTGTTCTTTTGTGCGTTACTAGGAGCATGAGCAGATTGACTATGTTGATAAGCTGTATTTCCGTAATCACCTCTAAATGCATTTCCAGAACCTGTACCTAAAGTTAAATGGGTACCATGTGAACTATTTGCTTTTTTTGCCAATTCCGTATCTATATATTGTTTCGTTCTTGTCAAGGACGTATTTAATGCATCTTTTAAACTTAATTTTGCCATTTGTTTTCTCCTTTCTTTCTTTTTTTTAATTATATAATTAAATGTCCGATCATTATTATTTATTACCCATGTTCATCATAATTAAATTTTTATGATGAACATGGGTCTTCTTCTATACTATATTTTATATAGCTTTGTGAAAAAATTAACAATCCTATATAGAGGATAAAAATTTATATTATTTTATATAGAATTTCACTGGAAAAGTTTTCCTATATAGGAGGTGAAAAATTTGAATTTTTTATTCGGGATTACAGATTATGGAAGATCTATATATAGAACTAAAATTTTGAATTTTTTATGAAGGTACCTATTTATTGATATAGTGTGTTAAGGCTCTATTTTGGAGCCCCCACCCTGTTAAGGTCTGGGACACACTAGGAGAGAATGATCCGTAGGGTGATTATTGCTCTCCACATACTAGCATGATTGGATCAATGGGCAACGTCCCACCACATGCATTGGAGGTATGTTATGATGAAAACTAAAAGATATGAATGTACAGGTGAAGGTGTAGTGCGCCTTATGAAACAACATAATGTTTCTGAGGTAACACTAATCTCTAAATACCTATGTCGTTGTATTAAAACTACTACTCGTTCTATTGAGTACTTCGATTTAAGAAGTTTTTCTTGGTACGATGTAACTGTTAATATATATAGCAATGGGTATACTGAGATACATGTATTCAACAACTTAGATACTAAGTGTGAAATATGTGCTCCTGCTGTACAATACTGTGATGAATTACCTAAACCTATAGGGTTCGATAATAGATACTACTTCCATGGAACTATGGCTTATAACCATTGTACTTTAGAAGAGGGTGTACAAAGAATCCTAGATGTTAAGGATAACTCATCATGGCAAATATGCTGCTCTACAAGACACCTTGGACCATGTGGAATCATAGTAAAAGGTGATGTCATAGCAGTGTCTAATATCGATCTATGCTCTGATATAGACGATAATGGACGCAGATACTATGATGCACGTCATTGGAGAGCAAATAGTATGGTCTATAGTCTTAAAGACATAGACAATACTAAGTGGCATCACAACGAAATAATTGTGAAAGACCACTATATAGCAGCTCTATGGGTGAGTAGAGACGCACCTGTAGCAGTTATTACAGCTATCGAAGATTTGGCTAAAAAGCTAAATCTAAGATGGATGTATGTGTAATCCGTCAGTCCTGAGTAAGACTATAAACTACTCCCCTATATATATAGGGTATGTCTAATGCAGCCACCTATATGGTGCAGGTCACAAGCCCTGGTAAATGCAGAGTGGACATAGGAGTTAATGCTTCTCCTCTATCAAAAAGCTAACCTAACCAATTTAAAATGAGTCGGGCTGCCAAGGCCCCTTAAACTTGGCCAGTTGTCAGTACTGATAGTATGAACTGACTGGGTTTTGTTCTCAATTCTTTCCCATCAAAAAAGGAATTGTCTGCCTAATCAGGACCGACCAAGTCCCTAAACTGGCGGGTGTATAGCATTAGGCTATCCCCTATAACAAATGATAAAGGTGCATGAGATAGCTCTTCGGTTAGGGCTGGCACTGTTCTTGGTTAGGTACCAGTACTACTACGATAGGTTGTGCCAGTGCCATACCGTCAATACATAAACCACATTGACATAGGGTTTAATGTGCTTATGTATAAAATAAACTATATAGGGGTGTTTATATGTATAACAAATTAAGATCTGTAATATTATTAGCTTATAAAAAAGAGATATGTAGAAGAGAAATACTAGATTGTGATGCTAGAGAAGACATAGAAAATGATATAAATGATATCATAGAATCTAGTTTACGCAATTATGTAGATCAAAGTGAACATTTCTCTAGACCTAAACGATTAGTATATGACGATACTTGTGCTCCTATTAATGCTTATGGTTATTATATGCATATGATAGATCTAATAACATTAGATGAAAATTTAAGATGTTTTTATTCAATGGCTTCTCTTAATTTTCTTGAAACATTAAAAGTAAGCGTTAATACATTCTTACATGAACATCGTCATTGTCATCAATACAAAACTAACATGGATATATTAAACCATCCACTATCTAATAAAAATAATCCTGAGTATGTATATGCAAATAGTCCTCTAGAATTAGATGCTAATAAATATGCAGATATGTATGAATTAGAAGCAGTAGAATGGATTATAGATAGTATAGAATCATGGTTTGATGTTAAATACACTAAAGATATAGTAGAAGCTGATATTAGAGATGATGTAAGAGCAGCTATAGAAAACTACTATAATAATTTACCTGAAGAAGAAATAGAAAATAGTTTAGCTGAAATGGAAGAAGAATTAGAAGAATACGAAATGACACAAGCTATGTTATCTATGCTAGATGATGATGAAGAAGATGAAATAGAAGAAATAACAATAGATCCAGATGAAGACATAAAAGAATGGTTTAGACAATATGAAGAACAATTTGGTGAATGGTAGTATATAGGGCTCATAATAATATGGGCCCTTTTTATGTTTTAAATAATCTGTCCAGGTGTAGATGCCTGCTGATGAGTCTTTGCAAATTAAGACGAAACAGATTAAATATATTGGGAGGTTTTACTATGAGTAAAATATATGTAAAAGATTATTATCAAATGAATAAAGGATTATTTGAAAACTTTGAAGATAAAAAATTCTTTCATGGGTTTGGCGCATTCTTTGCGTCAAAAACACCATTAGAAAGAAAATTCACAAGATTAATAGAAGATACAAATGAAGAATTCGAAATATGTACATCAACTAAAGCTTGCGGTATGAGTGGAGTCATAGTGCAAGGTAGAGTATTATTAGCTGCAAATTCTGATTTATGTTCAGGAATAAATGCTAATGGTAGATACTTTGATTCTAAACAATTAGATGAATTAGTATTCGACTTTAATGATTTAGAATTATGGGAGGATGATTGCGAAGAAAATAATGAAATCATCCTAGATCATGTACAAGTAGTAGGTATATGGTATTGTGAAGATGCTAACAACAATGTTAAAGCTTTATGTAAACGTTTAGCTGAATTATATAATCTACCATTAATAAATGCTGGTCTAAGCATATTTAATTAAGAGCTCTAATTATTAGGGCTCTTTTACATCTTTGTTTAATATTTCTATAGTTTTTTTATTTTTTTTACTATTTGTTCAAACGAGAGCGCACCTAAGTACTCTCTATTTTTACATATAACTAAAGATAAATAATTAAAATAAAATAATTATTATTACAGGGGGTTTAGTTATGAGTAAAAAATTAAATAAAATGGTATCTAGTGGTTTAATAATAACAACTGTATTATCAAGTACAACAACTAAAGTTGAAGCAGATGCAGCAGCAGTATTAGAAATAGCAAATGAAACAGCTATGGTATGTCCATATGTGGCACCACTAGTAGTAACAGGCTCATTAGTAGTGACTGGTATCACTACTATAATTGGTATTAAAAATAACAATACAGAAGAATATATCTATCGTAGTTATAGTCATCTTCCAGATCACTGGAAGAAGAATACTTGGGTTGAAAAACTTAACCCAAACGGTAGGGTGATTCAGCGTAGATATTATGGATCTGATGGTCTTCCAGTTGTTGATTATGATTTAACTCACCATGGTTTCCCAGAGGATCATCCTAAAAACTTCGGTGGAGCTCATAAACATTTATATAATAATCAAGCTAGAAGAATAAAAGATAGAAGACAAAAGGGTATTGAAATGACTCAAGAAGAATACGACAAGTATATAAAAAACTTTAATGAATACGCAGAAAAAATGAAGGTTAGATATATAGAGGATGCTAAATAGTAGCATCCTTTCTTTGTATTCCTATGATTATATTTCTATAGTTTTTTTATTTTTTTTACATGTTGTACACTCGAGAGCGCACCTTATTGTGCTCTCATTTACATATAACTAATGATAAAACAATGTAGAGAATAATAAATTATAAAGGGGATATAGATATGAGTAAAAAAGATATAGAAAGATTAAAAAATATGAAGAAACAAAATAATATGAAGAATCAAATGACTAGACAAGAAAAAATACAAAGTATAGAAAATTTAGAAAAGAAATTAGCTGACATGTTTAATCAACGTAGTGAAGAAGAATTAAGAAGTATAATAGAAAGACACAAAAGAAATCAATCAGTTATATATTTTAACGATCATGACAAAGCATTTCAATTTTTAAGAAATAATGATTATAGTGTAGACATATTAGGTACAGTAAGTGAAGTTAGCAAAATAAGAAATGTAAATGGTGTAAGAACTATGTGTCTAGAAAATATATATATGGTAGCTGTTGAAAATGATAACGTTTGTATATGCGTTGACCATATATGGATGAATGAAGAATTATCATGGACAATACTAAAGAATATATTGAAATATCCTGGTAAGGCTGGATATGAAATATTTATCAATAGATTAAAGCCAATAAAATATACAGAAGAATATTACAACAATGGAGTTGAAAAACACAGATATCAATTAACACAATTAACTAAAAAGAAAAGAATTGCTTGGGTTCAAAAAGTACAAAGAGCCAATGGAATAACAATGTCAGTAGAAAAAATAGCAGAAATATTATAGGGTCCTTTATTTTAAGGACTCTTTTTCTATTTTTATAGTTTTTTTATTTTTTTTACATGGTGCGCACTCGAGAGCGCATCTAATTACATATTCATGGACCAATCCATGTGAGGTCCTTAAATAACATCATGGAACCCGATCCAGTTTTTAATGTGGGGGTTGTCTGTCATCCCATCCCAAAAACAGTCAAATACCAATATGGGGTTAGGGTTGAACCTCGGTCAAAAACCCATGTGTAGTCTTACACATTAGCTCAAGGAGGGCAAATATCATGTCAATGAATAACAGTAAATTAAGAGGAATATCAAAAGGATTTGGAAGCAACAAATTACTAAGACAAAAGATAAACGAAGCTATATATGCAACAAGTGTAGTAGTTAACAAAATAGAATTAAGCTACAACAAAGAAACAAAAGAATATGAAATAACTAAAGACGTTAGAGGATTAGCAGTATGGAATCCTGTATTTGAAAGATTTGGCTTAAACAGAGACTATCAAAAGATGAATGTAACAGTAGAAGCAGAAGATGACAATGGAAACACAACTAAACGTAAAGTTAATATAGACGGTGAATCAGTAGTTATGTGTGACAGCATAATGTTCATCAAATGTGATAACCTTAAACAAATAGCTAAAATGGACGAAGAAGGATTCGTATATAATGGTGAATTATATAGAGTACTAGGTGCTTCTCCTTCTCAACAAAAACACGCAGTTAAAGCTTATTTTAAAGTGACTAATGAATTCCCAACTGAAAAACATGCATTCTTAGCTATGGACGAAGTAAGTGGTTTTGTCTTTACTAAGGGTATATTCAGAAACAAAGTATCTGGACAAAAAGTTATTGCTGCCAATACAAGATTTGGTAACTATTTAACAGGTATGCAATGCTTAGCTAAAATAGACTTATCAAAAGATTATATAGTTATAGTTGACGGAAGCATACCAGGAGCATATGATTTTGACGAACAAACTAGAGAAGAAATGGAAGCTAAAGGACTTGAATTTGACTGCAACATCAATGATGGAGCTTTACACTTTGGTGTTCCAACAATACAAGAAATAGGACAAAATGTAGGTGTTAGTTTAACAGAAGAAGATGCATTAAGAGTTGCTTTACAATCAAGAATAACTTATATAACAGCTAAAGTTATGGGTGACTGTATGCCAGAAAATCAATTATTACAAATGGCAGCACTTCCTAATGCAGTTAAATATGGAAACACAAACGGAAGATTAATGTTAGTATGCGATACAGATGGAGCAAAAGCTTTAGCAGTTCCTGAATTAGAAAACGGTACAGCTGTATTAGATGTATACGTTATGGCTCAAGCTGCGGTTTCTGAACCAAAAAGTTCAGGACAACATTTAATCAAATATATGGCAGTTGCTCCAGAAAGAACATTAGAATTCATAAACACAGTGACTACTGAAAATTTAGAAGCATATGTTATGAATCAAGTAGCAGAAGGTAAAGGTTCTACAGTTGTTGACGATATAAAAAGAGCTCTTGGAGAAGATGCTTTCACAACTAAGATATTTGTAGAAGGTATATACAGAGATGCTTTCAAGTTTGTACAATCAGCTATAGCTAAAACTAAATTATCTATAGAAGCAGTATATAGCCATATGACATTTGATAGTACTTTTGTATTAACTAAAGGATTAATCAGAGGTATACTAGACATAACTAATGAAGGTTTTGTACAAGCATTCTGTCCAGACGTATTAAGAAAATATGCTAAAGAAATAGCTGCTATAGAAAATGATCCAACATTAACAGAAAGAGAAAAAGAAGTAAAATTATTTAACTTACTATCTGGTACAGTTATAAAATACCCTTCTGCAGGAACAAAAGAATTTGAAATCATAGTTTATCAAACTATGAAACAAATAGAAACATCTATAAAATCTAGAGTTGCAGAACTAGGATTAGACAATAAGGATGCAGAAGCTATGGTAGATATGTTATTAGCATATTTTGAAAATAGACCATATGGAACAACTACTTTTGCACCATTAAACGCATTAAAAAACAAGTTGGCGGGAGCCGACTGTGATTTTGATGCTACTATGACAGATATGAGTGAATTAAAACACATCCTTATAGAGAAAAGATTAGAAGAACAAGAAAAACAACCTGGATTTATGGGGGATTGTACTTTTATCAGCTATAAAGATGTACCAAGAACAGAAGATAAAAATGTTGTTGAAGATACTTTAGGAAACACTGATGATATAGAATGGTAGTATTTATGGGCTCAGTTTATGCTGGGCCCTTTTTATATATCTATGTATAATGCATAGATATAATGGGAGCTAAATAATCGGCAGCCTCCTCGTTGGCGCTCCTGGATATCCAACCAATGCCGTAAATACTATTATGGGGTTAGGGCTGAACCTCGGTCAAAAGCCCGTGCATAGTCTTATGCACTTTGCCTATAGGAGGGCGTATATATATGAAATCAACAAACTCATTAAACAATGTAAAAATGAACAGAAGAGATACTTTATTACAAAAAGTATATGACGGAACTATAAGCTTAAAAGATTTAAGACAAATGGAAAATATAGACATGAACCAATGTCAATATCCAATTAGGGTTTTACAAAAAGTGTTTAACCCTATATCACTTGTAGGGCCTACTACAACTGTAGTAGGTAACATCATAAATATAGATGTAGATGACCCTCAAGGATTTGAAGAATTCAAAGATGCTCTATTATTACTAAACGATGAAGGTACTCATACACCATATGGAGAATCAATATGGAAAATAGGTAAAAACGTATTCTGTGGTTATAAATTCTATAATCATAAATTCTACGTTTATTATCAAGTAACTAATGCTGAAATGGCTGAAATCGAAAGAAAAATAAAAGGTATGAGAAGAAGCGAAATGACAGTGGAAGATGCTAAACAATTACAAAAAGATTTAGACTCTGTACTTCGTGGATGGCAAGAATCTAGTATTGACGTTCACAAAGATGAAAAGAAATCATTCTCATATGATTTCAGACACTTCTTTAAGAAAGTAGATGTAGTGTCTAACTATTGTAAAACACATGCCGATAAAATAGAAATGAATACAAAAGAAATGTTTAAAGACCATAAGAAAGTTGATTCTAAAGAATTCAAAATAACATTACCAAGCGATAATCCATTAGGTGACGATGTAGTATGTAAAGACTTAATAGGTAGAGTAACAGAAGAAATAAGAAAAGCTGCTGAAACATTCTTTAACGGCGACTTAAAAGATATATATGCAATGAGTAATATGGATGCTTTCTTACCATTTGTAGGTTATGCTCAAGCTAATCCAGAATTAGCATTATTCATAAAAGATATATATCAAATATGCTACAACGCTATAGGAAAAGAAACAATAGAAAAAGAACAATATGCTTTACTAAGAAATGTTGTATATTCTAAAGCTTTAGATCTAGGTGTTGAATTCCAAGATGTAGTTAAAGTAGCTATAGACTGTGCAATGGTATCTGTTAAAGAAACTAAAGAAGGTATAGAAGTTACAAACTCTGACGTTAACAGATTTAAACTATATCCAATAGTTAATATGTTTGGTAAAGAGTTTAAAGTAGCTATGACTAACCAACCTTATATGGAGACAATAGCAACAGAAGATGATTTCTTAGTATTTGACAGATTTATAAAAGATAACGAAGAAATAGAATTCGTTAATGGTAAATCAACTGATGATAAATTAGTTATGATAAACGATTTCACAGGAACAGCTGTAGAATGTAATGGTGTATTAGTAGCTGAAACTAATGTTTATGCATTTGAAGAAGTAAAAGCTATGATAGTATTCAAAACATTCGACGCAAAAGCAACTCCAAAACAAGCTATATATGATAAAACTGGTGCTTTATTAGACAGCTTAATTGAAGAAAACAATTTTGCAGGTATGAGAGTAACAGGTAAAAATAACAATGGTTTAAGAAACAACACTAACTTAATAGGTGTATTTAGAAGTACTTGTGCATTTGTTAAAGATGAAATAGTTGAACCAACAGATATAATAGCATATGATCCAAAACCTGCTAGCCAAAAACTATTCTTAATTATCTGTAAATAATTATACAGAACCAGGGAGCATCAACCAGTTTAGGTTGGTGCTCTTCTATTGTGTATAATTATACACAAAATAAATATAATAGAAAGGATTTGGTAATAATGAATTACAAAACATTATTAAAAATATGTACAGAAAGGAAGTATAAAGATATGACTTATGATGAATTTATAATGGACATAATATGTGGCCATGAATTTATATGTGAATTAGACGGAATTGTGTTCAAAATTTTAAACATAAAAGAAGGGTTTTATACTATACGTTTAGGTGATAAAAGATACGATATATCAGAAGAAGAAGATATAGAAGAATATACTATATATCATAACATGACATTAAAAGAATTAATGAATAAAAATATGATCAAAATAAAAGAAACATATTAGGAGGAAGACAAATGAATAAATTACTTAATAAGACCATTGCTATATGCAAGGTCTTTTTTAATGTATTGGATAGCGTAGAAAAACTACCAGAATACGAACCAAAATATGCTGATAAATTAGTATTAAAAATTCATCCAAAGGGACACCACATGCAAATAAGAAAATATAAGAACAACGGTCGTGCTGAATATGATATAGACTTACACGATCATGATGAAGATAAAGAATATACTCATGGAGGTATTCATATTCATTATTTTGGATGGAGATATATTAAAAAACTTAATGAAAATAAATATGTAAGGTTAACTGGAAGAAATTTAACAGATGAAGAATATGAATTTTTACAAAATATAGACTATAGAAATTTAATACAAATACAAGTAAGATATGAATAAAAAAATTATGGGTTATGCTTTATCCCTGAAAAGCTAGAAAGGATATACTATGAAAACTACTATAATGCAAATAATAAAATCAAACGAAAGATACAATGTTATACCAAAACTATATGAAATATTAACTGATAAATATGGCAAATTAACAATTGCTGGTGGAGCAATTATTGATTGCTTCTATGACAAACCATTTTATGATGTTGATTGTTTTATTAACATCAAAGATTTAAAACCAGAATGGAAACAAAAACTACACATAAGAAAAGATACTCATGTACTTGATGTATTAAGAGACAATATAGATGGCTTTGACATTGACATAGTTGTAATAGACTATTCAGTAGCAAAACACATCCGTCGTTTTGACCAACGCTTCAAGCAAGCTTGGTATGATGACAAAGGTCTTCACATGACTAAAGGAGCAGCAAAAGATATAACTGACAATAAAGTAAGAGTAGGTGTTTTAAATGGCCCTGCTATATACTTTAGAGTAATCCGTTCAGCTAGAAAATATGGTATGCATCTTGATGATACAGACATGTGGCTAATGGAAAACTTTATGTCTTGCCTAGATAAATTAAGACTACCTAAGAAATATCAACACATGAAAAGAGAATTCTTACCTTATAAGAATCCTGACAAATTACTAGGAGAAATAGTATATAAATACTCACAAAACTACTGGAATACTAAATTATTATACGCACCAAGCTGGACAACATTAAAATTATTCTTATTACCAGCAATAATAAAACACAACAGAAATAAATAGGTAGAGAACATACCCATCAGTATATCTGCAGTATATTGGTGGGTATTTCTGTGTCTATTTATAGGCACAAATAAAATAGTCCTTGAGACTTTAAACTGGAGGAATACATGAAAAAATTATTTATGAGAACTTTAAAAATAACATCTTCTATGATTATATTCACTGTAGCATTTTTTTGTTTTTCAGTATGTTGTTGTTGTATAAGTGTGATAACAGACGATACACCAGAACCTATTCAAGAAACAACAAATTATGATGAAGAATTAGCTGAAATAAAAGAACAATATGAGCAACAAATAGCTGAATTAAATAATACTATAGAAACAAAAGATGAAGAAATAAATAATTTAAAACAACAAATGGACGAACAAAATGAAATAATATTTGACAAACAAGAAGAAATATATGAATTAGAAAATCAATTAGAAACAACTAATAATAACTATTATATTTCTCATGATGAATATATAGCTGGAAACGACAGTGATAATGATGGAGATAATCAATATGATAATGAATATGCTGATCCTGACAGAATATATATAGACGAAAACGGCAACATCATTTATGACGATCATAATAATTATAATTATCCATCTTATGATGTAGACGATAATGAATCTTCAAATTATGGAGATTATTATATTGCAAGAGGAAATAGTTATTATCATAATAGTCCAAACTGCAAATATTTACAAGGAGCAGATACAGACAGAGTGACTGAAGAAGAGGCTATATCAAATGGCAAACATGAATGCAACTGCGTTAAATATGGTTATTAAAATAAATTATTAATTTAAAAAAATATATGGGTGGCGACCGGCGCTAGAAGGAGATTTACCATGAAAAAATATGAATTAGAAATGCAAATACAAAAACAAATGGAAGAATTACAAAATAAAGAAACTGAATTACAAAATCAAAAAACTGAAGATAGAAAAACAGTAGAACAATTATGTAGCGAATGGAATTGGACATTATCAGATAAAGAAGCAACAATAGTTAAAGAAGTAGTAGTAGACAATACAGATACAGCAACAATAGAAATGCTTAGAGAAACAATAAGACAAATGAATCAAACAATAAATGATATGAATAAAGAACAAGATGAACTATACAAATTATATTTAGAAGAACAAAGAGAAAAAGAAATATGGGCTGCTGCACATGCCGAACTAAAAGAAGTATATGAACAACAAATGATAGATATGACATCTGAGTTCGAATTACAATTAGATGAATTAAATAAAAAATACTCTGCATTAGACAGTGAAAATGAACAATTAGATAGAGAGATCCATGTATTAACAGGGCAAGTTGCAGGGTATGAAGCACAATTAACTAACAAGGATATAAAAATAGAATCATTAGAAAAACAAATAGCAGATGCTAAAGAAGATAAAGTAAGAGCTGAAATAATAAAAACAAAAAGTGGAGCAACAATAGAAGTAGTTGACGATCCTGATTATAATGACGTACCAGAAGAAAAACCTGTAACTAATAATAAACCAATGAATAATCCAATAAGCTTAACTTATACTTCTTTACACGTAACTCATGATGCAATAAAAGCAATAGCACACGATAAAGCTAATGGTGTAACATTCCATTTCGTATGGAAAGCTGGACAAGAAAAACTTCCATGTTTTAGTGCAACAGGAGCTAGAGGAACTTGGAGCAGAATGAATGGTGCAGGTATGTATCGTTATGGTAAACAAATAGTTGAAGATTTCAAACAACTAGCAGAAGAAAAAATAATAAGCAAAACTAAAGATGGCAAAGTAAAAACAACTAAAGCTAATAAACCAAACAAACCTGAAGATAAACCTGTAGTTAAAGTAACAAAAGAAGTTGCAGTAGAAACTAATGATGATCCACTTGGAAACACTGATGATATGGAGTTTGACTGCTATGACTGCTAGGGAGGCAGGGGCACATACTTTCACACGAGAGCGCCAAAATTTCCCCCCTTCGGGGGAGATGGCTCCACCCTTCGGGCTCGCCCCTCACGGGTCAGGCTCCGCTCCGCTACGCGGAACCTTCGGTTCCACGTGCTCCGCTCCGCAAAAGACAAAACCCAGCTCCGCTACGCTGCGCGAAACCTTCGGTTTCACTCAGCTTCGCTCCGCAAAAGACAAAAGCATCGCTCACTACGTTCGCTCACACAAAGGCGTTTGTAATGAGTGTGTGCTCGCATGCGCTCGCACAAAAGACAAAAACCACAAAAGACAAAGCCTTGCACAAAGGCGTGCTTTATGGTGTTACGCCCACATGTACTGCCCCCTTCGGGGCCAGTGCCATGGGGCTAACGCTGCACAGGGCACTCAAACAACGAGTGCCTTGCACAAAGGCGTGTTTTATGATAGAGCATGCTCACTGCGTTCGCACAAAAGCGTTCGTAGTGCGTCTAGCGCGCTTGCGCTTGCACAAAGGCGTGTTCTATGGAAATACGTCTTGCTTATGCAGTCAGTATGTATGGCATTAACGAGTGCCATAACTGGTCGTGTATACGACATTGACGAGCGCCACACAAAGGCGTGATTTATGATTTTAAAAAAAATTTATTAGGTTGTAGGTCGTCGTGCCTACAGGAAATAGGGGTATAACCATGAAAAATATAGTATTAGTAGCAATGAACAATGTAAGTGTAGCAGTAGTAGCTAATAAAGGACAAAATCAATATAAAGCAGTTCAAGCTAACAACAGCAAAATAGCATTATTAACTAACTTAAAAACAGTATTATCAGGAATACCAACTAATGATGATTTATCAGCAGAAACAAGACAAATTATAATAGGAAGCAAATCTCCAATAATCGGTTTAGTAACAGGTACTTGGAGAGAATATATAAAAACAGGTAAAAACGCTAAAGGCGTAGAAATAGCAGAAGAAGAATTAGCATTATGGAAACAAGTAGCAGAATTATATGCTAACCGTTGCTTTAATGTTAAATTTACTAGCGACCAATATATAGGCAAAAACGATAAAGCTACAAAAGACTTAATCAACGTATCTTGGGAATTAGTTAAACAAGAAGTTAGAAAAGCTAATGATATGGCTCAACCAACTCAACCTAAAGTTGCTCAATCAGCTCCAGCAGTTAATCCAGTTGTAGCTAAATTACAAGAGCTTATGACTAAAGCATTAGATGAAGGTGACTTCGAAGCTTATGATAAATTAGAAGAAAGATTAAACAAATTACAACCAGCTAAAGAAGTTGCAGAAGAACCAGTTAATAATGATCCACTAGAAGGTGCAGAAGAAATGGAATTTGACGCTGAATAATTTCTAGTAAATTGGCTCTTGTGAGTTCGGCCGTAAACTGAAACTCTCACAAAATAATTAATTAGGTGATAAGTCGTCGTGCTTATCGGAATCAAGGGTGATTAATATGATGAATCAAATATGTGGAAACAAATTACAAGTTGAAAGCTTAGTTAATACAGTATTTTCTCAAGTATGTGTATTTGCAGAAGAAGAACAAGTATTTGCTAGCTTCGAAACAATAGAAGTTGACGATAATACTGTTATGTTAAAATGGGATACAGATAACTTAACTCCAGAAGCTCAATGCATGCTAAACACAGCTTTATATTACAGATTCCAAGACAAAACTTTATCAAGTGAATTACAAATAGAACATGCTATAGAAAAACCTCTAGAAAATCACATCAGAATCATGTGTAACATCGACAAATATGAAGAAATCGTTGAAGACTACTGTGTATATAACAACATTCCTCAAGCTCATTTTACAGCTTTAATGTATCCTTTATCATTAACTATGGCAGTAAATAAAGCAGAAGTTATAATGATAAACTTAACTGATGAACAAATGGCAGTTATAAATCGCCAAGGAAAAACTCAAGTTAAAGCTAATGCAATCCATGCAAAAGTTAATAACATTGGTACAGCTTTACACACAACTTCTAAAGTGGCTATGAAAGACGTTGTTAACCCATTAGCAGTTAATACTGCAAAAGTTGGTGCAACTGTTGTTTCTGGTTTAGCTACAACTGCATTAGACTGTGGTATGGCAGTAGCTAATGAAGTACTAAGAGACGTTGCTAAATTCTCTTTATCAGAAGTTAAAAAGAGAGATGAAGTACAAACTATGAAATATAGCATAAGAAAAATATTAAACAAAACTAATAAACCAACACAAAAACAACAAGCTAACAACTTCAACTTATAGGATAAATGCAGGGGCCACAAACCCCTGCTTATTAACATAAGCACAAAAGCGTTCTTCTTGAATCATTAGCTATGCACAAAAACAACAAATTAAAATTTATAGGAGGTATCCTTATGAGATTAAATAATGATATGTTACAAGCAATACAAGCTATATTTGACAAAAGAAATGATTACTGGTTCATAGACAAAACTAAAGATGTAGATGATGACTACTATGAATTCTGTTTGTCAGCTGAGTCTATCTTAGAAGCTTGGGACATACTAAAGTTTGACAGAGACAGATATGATTACGTAGCAGGTCCAGAAGGACACGACGACGATTGGATATTCGAATAATAATATCAGCGCGAGGCCGAAGGCCGAGCGCGTCTTCCCTTTTGAAAGGGATTGAGGGTTAGGCGCCGAGCGTATAGCGAGGCGCAATAACACATATGATAAACTATAAGCTAGACTTATAGGTTGAACGAGGCGAGCGTAAGCGAGCCGAGTGAAAAGGCACTCTCACATTTTGAGCAAAAGTTTAGTATAACTAGTCCTATACTAGAAGTTTTAGAACACAACTGTGATAAAAGTTTAGTATAACTAAACATAATAAACGTTTTGAGATAATAATGTAAAATTAATAAAAATTTTTTGAGGTGCCTAGTTCTAACCGCATAATTGAGGTTGTATTGATACATATAACGTAAGATAAAATATATGCTAGGACATATAAAAAATGCTGATTGAGGCTATCTAGAAGTATTGATTGGTGTTACCCACGTCCGTTTTAAAGAAATGCGTATATTAAGAGAAAAATACTATACTGTGGAGGTATAATAATATGAAATATGCAATGAGTCATACAGGGAAATATAAAATAAGAACAAATACAAACATAAATAATGATGTTATAGAGAGTAGAAGAAAACAATTAGGTTACACACAAAAAGAACTTGCAGAAAAATTGGGATATAAATCTGTATCATCAATTAATAAGAAATTATATGGAGAAGTACAATGGACTGAAATAGACATAAAGAATTTAAAGTATTATTTAGGTTTAACAGATGCACAATTAAAAAGAATGTAGGAGGTATAAATATATGAATAAAAGTGTATATAGAGCATTTCAAATAATATTAGTAATGTTAAGTATAATATATGTAGTAGGAGCAATAGACTTTATAATAGAGAAATTTATATAAGAAATAAAATCGCGCCAAAAATAATAATGTGGAGGTATGATAATATGGTTGAAAGTAGAGTAGAATTTGAAGTAGAAACATTAATAGAAGAATATGAATGGTTAGTAAGCTTCCGAGAAATAGATATTAATAATGGTAGTAGTGAAGTATATGCTGTAATTATAAACTTAGAAGAAATTGATTGGGAAAATAAATGTGTTAATGATATACACATAGAAAACCAAGAATACTTATATTATATAAGTAGTGGAGAAGAAAGAATAATAGACTTAGGATATGATATATTTAGAGTAATTGAAAGAGAAGTAGTTGAAGAAATTAAATCTCTTTAAGGGACGTTTCACTTCGTTGCACTCCCTTAACAACCCTAGCGCGCCGCATAGAATGCGGCGTTTTCTTATAAAGAAAAGAACCAAAAGAAATTACCTATGTAATTATAGGATAATATAAAAAGGAGATGATTTATTATGGAATATTTAAAAAATGTAATATTTGCAACAGAACAAGTTGCGCCAGTGATACATCTATTTGGTTGGTATCACATATTAATATTCTTAGCATCATTTGCGGTATTTCATTATATAATTCATACTCAAAAGATAAATAAGCATACAGAATTTATGGTAAGAGCCAGCACAATATTCATATTGGTTCTTCAACTAATATTATACGTATGGTATTGGATTGGACCTGAAAGTTTATTCTTAAAAGGATTGCCTCTATATACTTGTAGAATGGTATTGTGGTTATTCATATTAGGTATATTCTTTAAGAAAGAAAAGTGCTTAAAACTAGCGACTTATTGGGGAGTATATGGCGGCATCGCCGGATTAATATTTCCAACAGTATTTAAATATCCATTCCCACACATATTACAAGTAACAACTGTATTGTTACATGTATATATATTCTTAGTAGGCTCTTATTATTTATTCGTTAAAAAGATAGGAATGAGTTTAAAAGAAAGTGCTTGGTGCTGTAAGATAACAGTGGGATTAATAATATTCAATAGTATATTTAATGCAATATTTGATACAAATTATATATCTACAAGAAGAATGCCAGCTCATTTAATAAACTATTTAGGAATAAATCTACCAGACTTCTTATGCTTACCAGCAGTTATTATAGGATATATAGCAGTAACTTATTTTCAATGGTGGGCTTCAAATAAGACTATAGAATATATAGAAGCAAAAAAGAATAGAATTGAAATAAATAATTTATAAAAAGGAGAATGATTAATTATGAGAAATATATTATGGGAACAATATGAAAGATGTGCAAATTTATGTGCTGACTATAAAGAAAGATTTGGAGAAAATGTACCAATGGAGTTATTATGTTTTAACGACTTTGAAACAATATCAAGAGAAGTAAATAAAGCATTGGCAGAAAATAAAAGAATAAAATAATAGGCGCCGATTTAGGCGTCTATTTTATTTAAGGAGGTATATATGAATATTATATCATTAATAATAGGATTCATACTTCTGATAAAAGGTGCAGATTTATTTGTAGATAGTGCATCAGGAATAGCAAAGAGATTTGGAATACCGAGTCTAATAATAGGTATGACAATAGTAGCAATGGGTACTAGCGCGCCTGAATTAAGTGTTAGTATAACATCAGCAATAAAAGGTTTAAATGATATGAGTATAGCTAACGTAGTCGGTAGCAATATATTCAATACATTGATGATATTAGGCGTTTCTAGCTTGTTTAATAAACTAAAGATAAACAGTTATAAAGATATTATAGTTATGATGTTTAGTAGTGTGATGTTATTAGTATGTTGTTTTAATAATACACTAGGCATAATAAATGGTGTGTTATTATTAGTCATATTTGCTTTATTTATATTGAATCAAATTAAAAGTGTGAAGGCTGAGGCCGAAGCTGAAGAAGACAAGGCGCATAAACCAATGTTATTGACTGTAGTATTAGGAATAATAGGTATGTGTGCAATAATAGAAGGAGGCAATCTTGTTGTTAATAGTGCAAGTGTTATAGCTATGAAATTTGGTATGAGTGAGAATCTAGTAGGATTAACAATAGTAGCAATGGGAACTAGTTTACCAGAATTTATAACAAGTGTAATTGCAACAAGAAAAGGAGAAATAGATATAGCTGTAGGAAATGTAGTAGGAAGCAATATATTTAATATCTTATTTGTATTAGGTATAGCAGGCATTATTAATCCTATGACAGTAAGTTTTGTAGCAATATGTGATATAGCAATATTAGTAATTGTATCAGTATTAATATTGTTTATTACTAGAAAAAAAGAAATCAATAAGTATAATGGTTTAATGTTAATAGCTATATATATATGTTATTTATTCTATACAATAATAAGATAAAAAATGAATATAATAATAAACAAAAGATAAAGCGAAGTGGAGTTGTTATTAGATGAAAATATATATGTTAATAAGAAGCAAAGGAATATGGGAAGAAATAGAAAGCATAACATGTGAAGATAGTGAAGGAAAAGAATATGATTCTTTGCGAAATTGCTATAACATGAGAAGAGAAGGCGGATTTAAATGGAAAGTAGAAATAATAGACATGGAAGGAATTGATTGATATGACAACTAAAGTGATGCTAGGAACAATATTAATATTATGTGGTGTAGTACACATAATATGTGGACTATTAAAAATAGAATATAAGAGAAGAATGAAGAAGGAGGAAAACAAATAATGATAGATTATAATGAATTAAGCAAAGATGAATTAATAGAGTTATTAGAAGTAATGAGAAGAAACTGTATAAGTTTTGAAGAAGAGAAAGAAAGAGTAAGAGGCACATTAGGAAATTTAAGAGCAGAGCTCGAACGAATGGAAGAGTTAGATGTAATGATAAGTTTAGCAAGAGATTGTATAGATTATTTAAACGATAGAATTGCAGAGAAAGAATAATAATGGCGCCGACCGAAAGGGAGGCGCTGTTTTATTAAGAGGTGAAATAAATGTTAGCGATATATACATTAATAGCATTATTGTTATTAATAGAATTAGATTGTCATATAAACAATGATTAAAAGGAGGATATTTATTATGATAGGATTTGGAGATAAAACTATACTTGATTTTTTTGATTTTGCTGATTTTATATATAGTGATGGTAATACAGAGATTCATAAAGAAATAATAGAATGTGATTGTAGAGTAGTAGAAGAAAATGAAATAAAATTAATAGAAAATAAAGAAAATTCTAAATAAGGAGACATATTTAATATGAAAGTATATATGTTTCAAAAAGTAGAAGATCTTATTGAAGTATGTGAATATCATTCACATGAAGAATTATTTTATAAATATGAAGATGCAGTTAAATATTTTAAAGAACTATATGAATTATATATAGATTATATAGATAAAAATTATTGTTTAGAAGGCGAAATTGTTGATAATGTTTGTGTAATAACTCGTCATTCTGAAGATTATTGTACAGTATATATGGAAGGAATATTTTTTACTAGTTTTAAAATACATGAAAAGTTTATAATGAGTTTTGATTAAAAAAAATAAAAAGGAGACGTATTTAATATGGAAAGAAGAAAAATAGTAAGATATGAATTTGTTATGAGTGAAGCTGAATTTAATATATTTAATTTAGTATGTGATTCTGATAAATATGCATATGGATATTATGTAAATGCATTAGATGAATATATAGTTTCAATGAATAGAGAAGTATTATATAGAGTAGAAAATGCATTAGAAATATATATGAGCGATTTTGACTTTGACTATGAAAATGAAAGAAGAAAAATAACTACAGAAGAATTTGAATTTTATGATTCAGTAAAAGAATTATATGATGATATAACAGACGAAAGAAACGAAGAAGAATGGTAGAAGGAGGATTTATATGAAAGTATTTACTAATAAATTTTTTGATTGGGTTCAAGTGATTACACATACAGGAACTTATACTTGTCCAACTAAAATAATTAATGGAGAGTTATACTTTAAATTTAAAAAAGAATGGCATAAAGTTTCAGAATATTTATATAAAAAATAACAGGAGGATTTATAATTATGAGAAGAGAGATAAAAATAATACCAAATGTTTTAGATGAAAGAGATAAAGTATATAGTGTGTTATTAGATAGAGATTATATAGGCTCAATCTTAATTGATGATAAAGATATTCATATTAAGTTTGTTAAAAGAATAGATCATAGTATACAAAAAGAAGTTATAAGCATATTTAATAGAATATATATGTAAAATAGGAGGCAGATATATATGATAAAAACAAGAATAGTAAAATATGAATTTGTTATGAATGAAGAACAATTTAAAGTATTAATGGCAGTATGTGATCCAAATGAATTTTTATATAATTATGTAACAGAAGGCAATTGGAGAAATGGAAACGAAAAAACAAAAGTAACAATGACAGAAAGAATATTAGATGAAGTAGAAGTAGAACTTGAAAGACATATAGCAAGAGTAAATACAGCATTTGATTTTGAAGAAAGAGAGATAACTAGAGAAGAATGGGATTTCTATTATTCTGTTAAAGAATTATTAGAAGGATTACAAGACGAAAATTATTATGAAGAATGGTAAAATTAATGGGCCGTTAAATTATACAATAATAATATGTATAAAAGCGGCCTTTATTAAATTATATATAAGGAGGATATTATTATGAAAAAAATATATTATTATTTACAAGATGAATGTGAAGAATATATAGTATCAAAAGAATTTAAAGAAAAAAATTATGCATATTTAACAGGAGTGATATGTGCATATGGAACATTAGAAGAATTAAAAGAATATTATGAATTAGATATAGAAAATATAAAAATTCTAGGATAAATAATTATAATAAAGGAGATGTATTTAATATGAAAAAAGAAATAATAGAGAAAATAAATAATAGATTAAAAGAGCTTGGATTAGAGAATTATTCATGGGATATTAGTGAAATAGATGATGAAATAATACAATCTTTATTAGAAGAACATTATAGAGAGGAGGAATAATATTATGAGTCAAAAAGAAATTAAAAGATTATTTCATGAATGTAAAATTAATTTAGTATTTAAAAATGGAAGATTTATGCTTGTTGATGAAAATGGTAAAGAAGTAGAGGTGAAAAAATATGAATAATAATGTATGGTTATTAATTAAAGAAGAAGATTATTATTATGATGATAAATATTATAATATAGATGTATTTGAAACAGAAGAAGATGCTGTAAGATACCTGGAAGAATATACGGATATATTATTATATGAACTTGAAAGCGATTATAATGATGGAAGAGATGAAGATGATTGGACATTTGAAGAAGCAGTAGAAATAACAAAATCGTCACATGGAGTTACGATATTTTTAGATGATCGTTATTATATATATCTTGAAATAGAAAAAAAAGAAGTCATGAAAATGGGAGGAAATTAATAATGCGATTTTGAAAATAAATAATATTATAGTGAGGAAATTATATTATGAAATAAGATTAATAGTTGAAGGATGGTAAGTCTTGAAAGTATCTACTAAAATATTATCTGTATTAATATCTGGATTATGTTATGGTTATTTTTTATTTTATTCAACAATACCTGGAAGAATATTAATGAACAACAAAGATATTATAACTGAAGGACCTGTATATGATGAAATATGGAGAGTTTACGGCACATTGCCACAAAGTGTAAAAGACATGTTATTAGATTCAAATTATAGAATATACGTTGTTAATTCAATTCAAGATGAAGAATGTATAACAGGAGTAACATATTATGGCCAAAGAGTCATTCTAATAAAAGATGATATGTACTATGTATCTAGAACTATGTATCATGAATGTGGTCATGTTGTTGATGATAAATCTCACATATTATACAGTAGTGATACACAAGAATTTAAACAGATATATTTAGAAGAAAAAGATAATTTTACTTGTGATAATAATTATGATTATTTCGTATCAGATGAAGCAGAATATTTTGCTAGTGCATTTGCAGAATATATGTTAAATCCTAGCCGATTAAAAGAAAATACACCAAAGACATATGAATTTATTAGAAGATGTATAAAGGAGTGATATACATGAAGAAATGGATAATAACAATAGGAATAATAGTATTAATATGTTCTGGAGTTATAGGAGTAACTGTAAAGATAAATGTAAATAGTTTTGAAGAAGTAAAAAATAAAGTAGTTGAATGGAAAGATGAAGTAGTTTTACCGTTGATAGAACGTGGATTCACAATAGATAAAAACATATAGTATAAGTATAATACTATAATAAAAGGAGAATGGATTTATGAAAGATTTAGAAAAAGTAAGCGCAATGTTAAAACAATTTATTGAGGAGTCTATGGTAGAAGCTAATAAATTAGATAAAGAACTTGAAGCTAAAAAAGTAGAAAGAGATGCTAAGTATAAAGAAATAGATGATGTACTAGCACAAATGGATTATCTAGATATGATTAAATTACAATTAGAACAAAAGCTTGAATTATTAGAAAAAGAAAGAACTCAACTAGACTTAGATATAGATGAAAAAGAATTAATGATGAAAAGAAATAAATTAGATAATACTATTGATGAAATAAATGATGGAGAAGAAGTACTTGAAGAAGAGGGAAAGTAGAAATCCCTGAATTTGAATATAGAATAACTAATTATGAAAAAATAAATAATCTATATGAAGAATTAAAGAAAGAATATGATTCAGGGAATATTAAACCAACTGAAAATACTAAAGTAAAACAGACAGTAGAAGAAAATACTGTATTAGATAATATACTTGGATTCATAAAGAATAAATTAGGCGGCCGTTAAGGTCGTCTTTTTTATTGCTTCGCACAACTGCGTTCTTTTTGATATCTTTTGCTATCGCACAACTACATAGTCCCTGTTGGTACGGGACGTAAAATATAGACCAACATAATAAATTATGATTTAAAAATATAAATTGGTATGCCGTTTGTTAGCGGCGAAATATAGGTGATTAATATGATGAATAATAATGTAGTAAGAAACGAAGTAAGAAACTTTTCTTTAGTATGTAGAGAAGGTAAAGCTTTATTATTAAATAATACTACAGGTAAATATAGCACATTAACAGATGATAATGGAAGTACTACAATGGCTGCAATAAAAATGTTAGCAGACTTAGTAGGAAGAATGGAACAAACTCCAAACATTCTTAACATAGTATTTATACCAAGAAATTTAGGCGGAATATTAAAATTAGATGCAGTAGATACTTGGATAGCTAATGGAAACAAAACAGATAAAGGTGTTCAATTAAGTGATGAATATGTTGAACTAGCTAAATATATAACTGATATGAGAAAATGGTTAGGAACTAATAATTTAGTATTAAAAATACAAGGCGGAAATTTAATGAGAGACTATGAGAAAAAAATGGTAGATACAGCTTGGAGAGCAATGGACAAAGTTGTAGCTAAAAAACCAGTATATACAAGACCAGCAGATAATAATGTTATAAGACCAGTTAAACCAAATGTTGTACAAGCTGTACAAGTAGATAATATAGAATTCTAATAAAAGCGGGGCAGGGGCCCCGCAAAAGGAGTATTATATGAGATATATTTATATAATAGCTTTAATTGGATTAAATATTTTTTATGGGTGTGCATTCATGTGGTATATAACAGAAGAAATAAAAGATTATTTTAAATATAAACAGGAGTGATAATATGATATTAATAGAATTAGTATGTACCTTAGTTATAGGAATAGTTAAGGTAGTAGTTAATACAATATGTGCAAGCTTTAGCTTAATGACAAATAGTCCAGTATTCTGGAGATGTTAAATAATAAGTAATAAACAAAAGAAAAGATTATAAAATAGAAAGGAACAGATTATGAATTCAAAAAAAATAAATTATTCAGTAGAAGAATTAAATGATTTATTAGAAAAAATAGACAGTGAAATACCTAATTTAATAAATCAAATGAGTGAAAAAATAGAATTATTAGAAACCGAATTAGAAGAATTAAAAAATAAAGTAAATACCAACGAACCAGAACCACCTGTAAAACCTGATGAACCTGAAATACCTGAAGAGCCAGAAGAAATATTATATGATTCACCTAATTTAACTATTGAAAATGGAAAAGCAAAAGCAACTAAAGATGGAGTTGCACAATATTTCGATGTATCTTATACTCCAAATACAGGACATCCAAAATATCAAAATAATGTATATTTAACAGATAATGAAGGAAAAGAATATTATTTATCATTATTAAGTGAAGGTTCTAGTCCATTTGTAAGTAATGGTAATCATTATGATAGTGGTGGATGGTATAGTTTAACGAATGGAAACGGTGGAGAATATCCATTAGGTGCTTCAATATTAGCTATAAACAATTTTGATGGAAATATAAAAATAAAAGATGAAACAGGTCATAGAGAATTAGTAGAAAAAGCATTAGAAATGTATAATAGAACATTCCCTATGCTAAATGCGACTATAGATGATAATGCTACAAATATAATAAAATTTGATGCAAACGACCCTACATTTAATCAAAATCCAAATGGTACAGCATATACTATTGTATATTCAGATCATTTCATAATATCAGTACATCCAGATAGAATGGCTAATGTATATGGAGCATATAGTGAAAATAATATAAATTGGTTATCTATATTAGTACATGAATTAGGACATACATTAGGAATGAAAGATAATGCTAGTCATACTCCATCAATAATGAATTATGGAATGGATCCATCAAAATGTACTTGTATGCAACCAAATGATATAGCATTTTTAAAATATTTACATCAAACAAAATACGGAGTAGATATACCTACAATACAAGAGGAAACAGATCCATTAAAAGCAACAAATAAGATGTTAAGAAATTCTATAGATTTAGATGCTATAAAAGATATTATTGAAAATGATCCTACAATAGGAGAAATAAACATAAATGAAGCAAAATAAAGATTAAAGACCGTTTGTATAAATATATAGACGGTCTTTAATAATTTTAAATGATTAAGGAGGTATATCATGAAATATAAATCAAAATTTTTTAAATATTATGATCAAGTAGATAAATGGCTTAACGAATATAAAGTTAAACCTGAAAATATTATCAGTATAACTAGTGCTTATAATGATAGAGCAGGACATGGTTATGTTGTATATTATATCATAAATAAATAGGAGGTATATAATATGAGTATATTAAAAGAATTGGTAGGATTTTTAAAATTTACAGGCGAAATATTATATGAAGTATTTGACCATCCATGTGGAAGTCCTCAACCACAATTCGGAAATGGATACTCATATGAAGAATCAGATATAGAAAAAAGAACTTATGAATATTGGATAAACTTAGATAACGAAGGACAAAAATATTATTTTGATAATAATGCTACATTACAAAAATATGGTGAAATGTATCGTAGTGATGATAGAGAAACACAAGCAAGAATGGTAGCATATATAAGTAAATGTACAGGATATAGTTTTACTGATATATATGATAGATATTAAATATTAAGGAGAATTGATATTATGTTAAAAGTTAATAAGAATTTCGCTTTATTAGAAGAAGAAGGAAAAATAATAAATCTAGAGGATATATCTTTTGTAAATATATATGGCTCAAATGGTAAATTTAAATTGAGTTTAATGTTTAAACAAATGGATGGATTTGATATATTATACGATACATTAGCTGAAGCAGAACAAAGATTACATGATATTTTTAAAGCGATTGGAGCCATGAAATAACATGTCTTTGATAATGCAATGGTTTATAGAGATAACATGCATTGCAACGATATTATTTGTTATTATTTTATTTGATAAATAGGGAGGAATAATATGAAGAAAGAGGTTGATGAATTTCAATATGAAATAAATAAAGTATTAGGCATAATATTAGACACTGTAGACAACTTAGAAAATAAAAAGATGAGATTAACAAGAACATATCAACAGGCAGAGTTATTAAAAAAGAAGGAGGAAGATGATATGAATTATTATGAAATAACTTTTATAGGATATGATGGAGACAGCTATGTTCCTGAAACTAGTTGGATAATAAGAAGTAAAGAATTATATGATGAAATGATGAAATATGTACAAGATTTAAATGATAAATTTAGATATATATTTCCTGAATCTAAATCATTCTTTACATTAAAAGAAAGAGATGTTTTAAGAGGTTGTCCAGAATTCGGTAAATTATTAAATGATTTAAAAGAATTATAAGGAGGATGATAACATGTCTAGTGTTGTACTCAAAGTACAAATTTTAATAATAGTAGGAATATTCGCTTGTGTATTGATTAGTGATTGGATAACTATATATTGGAGTGCATTTACTAGACGTGTCAAAAACAAAAAGAGAGGTAAATAATAACATGCATATTTGCATGTTTTTTATTTTGTTAAAAAGAATTATATAATTAAACAACAATATTGGGAGTTGATTTATTATGAAACCTATAACTACATTAGTAACAAGAGTATTAGCTGCATATGATATCGAAGGATTAATAGCAAATGGAGCTCCAGAAGATGAATATATAGTAGAAGCTGAACCAATAACAGCTTTCATAATAAACAATAGACATAAATTAAGTGAAAACTTACTTGCAGATAATATACAATATGTATTTTTAAGATATTTTGGTTCTTTAGTAGACTATGCTGATTGCATATGGATGGCTAAAGATATAATGAGACAATTAACTGAACAAGGAGTGATGTAGTTATGTGGGCATTTATAGGTATACTATGGATGGTTTTATTAATGGCAATAATAGTATTAAATTTTATACCAGAAAAATAATAGGAGATGGATGGCATGGCATTTGACGCATTTGAAACATTTGAATATAAAGGAAATGTATTTACAGTATATGAAGAATTAGATTATTTTATATTAGTAGTAAATGATGAAACATATTTACTTGATTCTATGGCAGATGTAAGAGAATTTATACAATATTACAATTGTGATGATACAACAAGCTACATCGATTAACATAATTCTTAGAGCCATAGAAAGAGTATGTGATAAATTTGATATTAGATTAAAAGAATCTCATAAGACAATCCTAGCTATATTAATACCTGCTGTTATATATAGAGATGGCAAGATAATTATATTATCTGAAACAATACACCAGATAAATAAACATTTAAAACAAAAGAAAGAGAGCTATGATATTGTATCAGTATTATTAGCATATAATTGTATAACAAATATAGATAAATATGGTGCAATAACTATACCGCTATGTGTCTTATTAGATAAACTAACAATAAATAGAGAAATAATAGGAAGTTCTGATAAATATTTAAGCAAGAAAGTATTAACTAATGCAACTACTACTTTATGTGCTAGTGAAATATTAAATCATATTGGTATACCATATTTTGTATCAATACCAGTTATAAATATAATATTGGAATTGGTATACGCAAATATAGAAGAAGAGCGCAAAAGTATGATAGTTAGAACCATTGGTTTTAAAGATAAAAAAATGAGCCAAACAAAAGAAGTTTTGAAGCAAATGCAATTTGAAAAGATATTTGTTAGTACAGCATTATTATTAGTTATAACACACATAGGATTAAAAATAGGAACTAGCTTAATTTTAGTCAATGTATTGAATGAGATTTATTATGTATGTAAAGCTGAATATAAAGAAAAAACTGCGAAGGGGTTTTTAAAATGAAAAAAATATATTTAGTATCTAATATAGAAGCTTATAGCGATGAATGTTTAAATAAAAAATTTGAAATATTTAAAACAAAAAAAGAAGCCATAGAGTATAAAAATTGGCTAGTTGAAGCATATAAAACAAACTGGTGTGATTATTATGAATGTGACGACGATGAATTAGAAGACTGGATAGAGATAATGTATGAAACAGAAACACAATTTAAAGTATTAGAACAAGATGGTACTGAAGAAATAGATATAGAAATAATTGAATTAAATATATCAAATATAGAATAAAGGAGGATATTGTAATGATGAAATATAATGTAGGTGATTATGTTAAAACTAAATTTGGCGCAGGTGAAATAAGAAAGATATGGGCTTTAAATGATAACATTACAGTATTTGAAGTATATCTATTAAGACAACACAAAATGAAAACATTATTTTATGGTGAATTAGAAGGCAAGATTGAATTTGTTTATATAGGAAGAAAAATTTATTTAGATAGTATATAAAAAAGGAGTGTATTAATTATGAATAGAGAATTTGCTATATTAAATAAAGAATGTGAAATAGGATTATTAGATACACAATACAATGCTATGTTATATAGTGATAGTATAAATAGACAGCTATTAAAAGATTTAAGATATGCAATAGATGATGCATATGATGAATTATTAGATTTATATCAAGAACAACTAGATGAATTATTAGTTGATATAGATATAGATAATGAGGAAAGAAGCATAATAGCTACTCATACAGTACAAAGAATGGCTGAAATATGTGCAATTATGTTTGAATAATATAAAGGAGTGATGTTTATGTATAATACAACAAATGATGTGGAATTGACAGAATTAAGGCAAAAAGAAATAAAAGAAAATGGTGTGCCACATGGATTCCCAGTATGGGTTATAAGAAATAGATATAATTCTATTTTAGGTATGTTTGCAGGAAAACAAAATGCAGAAGCTAAATTAGCTGAAATGCAACACTATATGTGGTGTAAATTAGATTTATTATTTATTGAAGATGTATCACATGTTAGTTATGAATTAGAATAATAAAATTAAAATAAAGGGAGAGATTAAATATGATAAATATAGAAAAAGCAATGAAAAATTTAGCTAAAACTATGGAGGAAAATAAACAAAAATTTATTGAATTAGAAAAATTATTTGAAAAGTCAGAAGAAAACATTATAGATTTTGTTGCACAATTAGATGCATTAGAATCTATGAAAATACAAATGGTTGAAGATTTAGAAAAAGAAGTCAAAAAATATGAAGATTTAAAAAATGAAATAAAAAGAAAAAAGTTAGGTTCAGATTTTACAGATTTATCAGATGGATTAAAAAGACATTTAAAAGATAATGAAATAGAAGAAAAAGCAAAATTTACAGTTAAAAGAAATACTGTTAAAAAGAATGTAGACAAAAGATATGACGAATTAAAAGCCGAATTAAAAGAACTTCAAAATAAAAATGCTAAAGGTGAATTAACTGAAACAGAAGTAACTAGATATTATTTAATACCAGAATTATTAAAAGAATTAAATAATGTTCGTATATAATTTAAAAAGGGGATTGATAAATATGAAAAATCTTGAAGAAATGTTTAATAATCTAATTAAAACTATGAAAGAAAAAGAACAAGTTATAGAACAACAAGTACAACAAGTAAAACAATTAGAATCTGAAATAGAAGAAATGAATGAAACTTTAAATTATATAGATGCTATGCGTGTTCAATTAAAATCAGAAATATCTAATAAAGAAAATGAATTAAAACAATTGAATAAATCATTAGGGAAAATAGATACTTCTAAAATCGAAGTAAAAGAACCTGAACCAATTAAAGTTGAAGTGAAAGAAAATATACCGGAAATACCGCAACTTATAGAGCATAAACCTATAAAAAAAAGACCAAGAAGAACAGTTAGAAAATAGGAGGTCGTTATGTTTATAAGTGCTTTGATTTTATTAATAACATTTATTGTATCAATGATAATATTAATTATAACTGAAGATAAAGAAAAGAAACAAGATAACATAGTTATAAATAATATAATTACTAAAGATGAATCTAATCAAGGCACTACAAAAGAAGACTTGGAAAATATGAAAAAAGAAATTATAAAAAGTATGGCTCAAGAATTTAGAGTTAATAATTATATAAATAAATAAGGAGAGGGAATGTAATGCGTATGTCTACTGTTGCTACAGGAATTGTTATTGCTACAATGTCAATATGTACATTATTAAATATAGGTTGTGCAAAAGAAAACACAAATGAAATTGTTGAGGCAAATAAACCAAAACAATCTATTTCAGAAACTTATATAGATGATAGAGATACAGAATCTATTTATATAGATGATAGAGACATAAGCAATACTTATATAGACGATAGGGATGTACAAAATAATCATTATGAATATTCATATGATAGTAGTTATTTCGAAGAACAAGACAAAGTTAAAGAACTTGAAGAACAAATAGAAGAATTAAAAAGAAATCAAACAAACACTGAACAATCTACTATAATAAAAGAAGAAGTAAATAAAATACCTGAAGCTTATAGAGCAACTTGCGCTCATTGCAATAGAGAAGGCGAAGTTTATAAAAACATTATAATGTGGTATGACATAGATGGAAATACTGTTTACACACATTCATACTGTTTAAAACATTATGTGGACGAAACAGGTATAATTCCTGGTCAAGATTTATCTAATTTAAGATAGGAGATGATATAATGAATCAACCATTAATAATGACTTGTTTAAGCACATTTGTGGTATTATTTGTAGCGTTTATAATTATATTAGAAAGAATATTAGATAAAAAATAAGAAAGGAAACGAATAACATGAAAATGATAGATTCTAAAGCTGTTATTGAGTTCCAAAAAGCAATATTAAAACAAATAACACAAAGCTTTGCATTTAAACCAGTACTTGCTGTTATACAAATAGAAGGTGATTCTGCATCTGATAGATATATAAGAAATAAAATTAAACTAGGAGAAGAATTAAGGATAGAAGTAAGACACATATTATTAAATAATGATGTTGAACAAGTAGAAGTGTTAAAACTTATTGATGAACTAAACGATGATAGAAATGTTAATGGAATTATATTACAACTACCAATACCAGATCATTTAAATAAAAGATTATTATTAGATAGAATAGCTCCAGAAAAAGATGTAGATGGATTAGGAGCTCAACAAATAGGATGGCTTGGAACTAATGATAATAAAGCATTAGTACCATGTACAGCAAAAGGAGTTATGCATCTAATAAATGCTACTGTAGATGATATAAACGGCTTAGATATAGTTGTTGTAAATTGTTCTTATCTAATAGGAATTCCTTTACAAACTATGTTAAGAGATAGAGCAACAGTTACTATATGTCATGAACTAACAGAGAATTTACAAAAGAAAATGAGAGCTGCAGATATAGTAATTACAGGAATAGGACAAGCTAAATATTTTGACAGAAGCTATACTTCTAATGGACAAATAATAATAGACTGTTCTATGAACTTCGATGAAAATGGTAAATTATGTGGCGATTATGATTTAGATTCTATTAAAAGCATGAGTGTAAAAATAGCTTCAGGACCAGGACATACTGGACCATTAACAGTATTATCATTAATGTATAATACTATTCAAGCATTTATGAATCAGAATACAAAACAAGGTTGTTAATATTATTGAAAGGGTGATTAATTATGAATATAAGAAGTTTTTTAGATAAAGTTGAAGAAATAGTATTAAAAGGATTAGATGAAGGACAAGAAGTTGTAGAAGAAGCAGTAGATAATGCAAAAGAAAGATGGACTGAATTTCACGAAGATATAAAATCTGTACCATCATTTAGAGAATGTTTAGCAACAAGAATGAGACTTAATAGTATTAAAGACCAAAGTAAAGGCCGTAGACATAAATCACAAAAACAATTAAGAAGATAATCATTGTAATATACTATTACAAATGATAAGAAAGCGGTGATTATATGGCTCAATATACTATAGAGCAATTAATAGATATACACAACAGACTTTTATTAAAGAAACGTGAATTACAAAAGAGAGAAGATGTTAATCCATTTATAATGCAAGTATTAGAAGAAGAAATAATAGACTTAAAAAAACTTATAGATGATTATTATAAGTAAGGAGGATATCTAATGAAGCATACATTTAGTGAAAAAGTATTATATACAGCATTATTAGACGAAAGAATTAATCAAGATGTTTTTCACTATTTAGCACAATGGGCAGATTCAGAAAGCTATACTAAAGATAAAAAAGGTTTTAAAGAATATATTGATAGCCTACTAGATGAAGAAATAATAACAAGAAAAGAATATTTATATATTAAAAATTATTTAAATTAGACGGAGAATAAATCTCCGTCTTTTATTATAAGGAGGATATTTAATATGGAATTTAGTATAGAGAAAGCTCAAGCTTTATTAGATTATATAAAAGAAGTAGCAGATGAAGATAGTACTTTATTAGAAATAGTAAAAATAGAAATAGACAGTGATGAACATCCTATGTTTGGATATCAACCAATAAATAAGACAATATATATGACAACAGAACCATTAGAAGGGCCACAAGATAAAAAAATAATAGAATATATGAACAAAGAATTTGGGTTAAATTTAAAAAATATAGCTTTAGTAAGATATATACATGCATTTTTGCATGAATTAGGACATCATTTAGATATAGGAAATTGTAATATGGTTGAATTACAAGAATATATGGACAAATATTTCGAATATGACTTTGAAATTAAAGAAAGAACTATGATTAATACAGAATATATGTGTGATCTTATAGATAATATGGAAGATGCTATAGAAAAGATAAAAGAAGATAAAATAGGTTTTAGTAAATTTTTTAGCTTAATGGATAAAATGGCTCCTATATATTTAGAATTAAGAAAAGAAAGAATAAATATAGATGATGATTATAGAAAAAATCCTGCAGAATATGCAGCTGACTCATTTGCAGCAAAAATATTAGATAAATATCTAAGAAAATCAATGCCTGAATTATTTGAACCACAAGAACATGTTATAAGAAAACTAGAAAAATAAAGGAGATTAGCAAATATGAAAGCAACTATAATGAATGAAAGTTTAATGATAAAAAATAGAGTGTTTGAAAAAGGAGATATAGTAGAAATAATTGCTGGAACAGCAGATAGAAGACAATTTGTTATAGGAAGAATAGAAGGATTCATGAAAACAGAAGAAGGAGATATATTATTAAAAGTAGACGCCAGTACTTTATATCACTCAATGACTAAAATATTTATAGTTGAAGATATAGTTTCAATGAGAAAAGTATATAAGGAGGTATAAAATATGGCTGTATACTTTACGGCAGATACTCATTTTTCATCTCAAAGAGCATTAGAGCATAGTAAAAGACCATTTTATGATATAGATATAATGGATAATATATTAATAGATAATTGGAATTCAACAATAGGCAGAAATGACATAGTATTTCATTTGGGCGATTTTGGGAATTTCGAAATAGCTAAACGACTATATGGACAAATAATATTAATACCAGGTAATCATGAAAGAGTTAATCCAAAATTTATTAGCTATCGTGATTATTTTCATCAAACAACACAAGATAAAACTACATTAGATTATAATGGATATCATATAACGATGTCTCATGAACCTAGTCTAATAAAAAATACACAGATAGATAAAACTCACATTAACTTGTTTGGACATTTACACAAATTATGTATGATAAAACCATATGGAATTAACGTAGGAGTAGATTGTCATAATTTTAAGCCAATAGACTTTGATACAGTATTATTTTATCATGAACAGTTATTGACTTATTATGATGATGAAGTATTTTTCTAAAATAATATAAAGGGGAATGAGGAATATGAGCGTTAATTTAAATGTATTAGCTTTTCAAAGAGCAAAAAATTTATTTTATGGAATGGAATACAATGAACTATATGATACATTATTTAATTATATGTTAACTTATCTAAATGGACCAGAAATAGATAATTATTTATTATTAGATGAAGTTGAAAATTATATAGGAACAAGAAATCATAACGAAATAGTTGACTATATATTAACTTTAAAGTAGGTGATATTATTGTATGGTCTACAATATAACTCAGAAATGAGTACTAATCGCAATGAACATTATACTTTCATAGATGAAAATCATTGTACAGTAATGTCAATTAGATGTGAAATACCAATAGAATTAATCATATATCATGATAGAAAAGAATTTGCTATATATCATATGTATGATGCAGATAAAATAATTGCAGATGATATAAGTGAATGTATAGATAATAATTTAGATTTTTTAGATGCAGACGAATATGATTTGCGAGAAATAACTACTGGTAATTGTTATTTTATAGATTATATGAAAAGAAAGTATGGTGTAAATAATGAAGATGATTGATAAATATATATATATCCGTAGCAATTTTAGTTGCTACGGATTTTTTGAATCTATAAGTATAAGTTTAAAACCATTTAAAGATGAATATGATTTACAAGAGTACTTATTAGAAAGAATATATAATATATTAGAAAAATAAAAAGGAGGGATTAATATGAATGATAGATTATTTTATTTATTATGTGATATAGAAGATTATCTAGTAAGTATGATAGATAGCGACCCAGATTATGTTAATTATGAAGATATGGAAGCATATATTAATTCAAAAGACCCAGAAATAGCTGGTCTATATCATTGTTTTCAAAAACTAGCCGATAGATTTATTGGAAAAGAAGAATAATTAAAAGGGAGTGTGTAATATGACAACAATGGCTTTAGCATCAATAATTACTATAACTACTATGATGATATTTATAGTAAATGATATGAAATAACTCAAGACAGTCGGGCTAAATAGCCCAATTACATAGGACATTGGTCGCCGTTAATGATAATAGTGACCGATGCTTTCCTTCATATATTATAAAATAAAATAAAGGAGTGGTAAAATGAGTAATTTCAATTATGTATTAAATTTCACAGATAGTATAGTAATAGGAGAAGACACAACTAGATTATATCAATATGATATTCACATGAACAATAATAGAATTGGGCATATTAGATTAAGTCATAACGAAAAAGAAAATGAAGTAGTAGCTAGATTAAGAGTAAATTATTTAGATACTTATACTGCTAGTGGAACATCTAGAAAAATGTTAGAAGATTTACTATATAGAGTTATTAATCATGAAACAAAAGCTAGATTTATGTTTGATATAGATGATATGCATACAATTGCTTTATTAAATTTAAGTGAAATTGATTCTAATTTAGTTATTGAATAATATAATATAAAGGAGATAGATTAATATGATAAATATGATTAATAAATATGCATTAGAATTAGATATTATACAAGCAACTTCAGATGAAGATTATCCAGACACATATTTAATAGAATCAGAATATGAATTCTATGAAGTATTTGCTATTGATATGATACAAAAATTATATGACGTACTTGAATGGTACGTTGATGAAACAAATGATTATGATGAAATAATATATAAAGACTACATGATAGTTAAAGACTATCTTGAATTAGTAGAATCTATGAAATAATTAAGGAGAATGGTGTAAATGGAACAAGTAAAAGAATTTATAAACAAAATGATGGACAAAGTAAGAGAACTTGCTGATAGGGCAGAACAAAAAGCTAAAGAAGTGTTTAACAAAATGGATAAAAATATAGATGAAATGGAAGATAAACTTGAAGATAAAGTAGACGAAGTCAGAGATAAAATAGTTGAAGAACTAACAGACGGAGAATGCAGATGTGAACATTGCAAAGATTGTAAATGTCACAAAGAAGAACCTGTTGAAAAAGAAGAAGATAAACCACAAGAATAAGAAAAGAGGGACGCGAAAGCGTCCCTTAAATTATGTTTAATATAGAACCAGGTAGATTTACTACTATTAAATAATAATATATATAGAGGAGAATGTCAATATGTATAATGAATTAAAATTAAATATGATAGGAAAATTACCAGCTAATTTAACTATGGAAGAACAATATGCATTATTGTTTGATTTAGAAGAGAGAATAGGCGCTTTATTAGAAGCATATGGTGTAGAGGACATTAAATATAATGATATGATTAGTAAAGTAGTTTATATAGATGATAGTTATGAATGTTAATTGAATTTATATAAAAAGGAGAATGATTATAATGAATAAAGAAAGAATACATGAATTAAGAGAAATGGCAGTTCGTCAAGGTTTATTCGTTGAAGGTGTTTGTGACGAAGGAATAAGAGTTACATTCCTTGAACCTATATATGTTAATGAAGTTTTTCTAATAAAAGAAGATACTAAATTCTGTCCCGTATGTGGGCATTTGTTATTAGAATTCGAAGAACCATTTAAACATCAATACGATTACACTCATGTATGTGCAAATATGAATTGTTCTTATAATGGTGCAAAAGAAGATATAATAGAATCCTATGGTTACGATGAAGCTTGTTGTTATAGTTGTACAGCAGAAGCTGAATCTACTTTAGAATTGGAATATAGCTTCATGGATAAAGTAAAAGATTTCTTTGTAAAAGCATTAGACAACTTAAAAGATTGGGCTGCTAGATAGGCAGCCCTTTTATTATTGGAAGGGGATAATTATGTTAAGATTAGATTATAAAACTGTTAAAGATAATGTATTTGCAAATGTTATACCATATATTCAACATTTAGATGAAAAAGAATTAGCTATGCATTTAATGGTATTAGATATAGCATCAAGCACAACTAATATGTATGCATGGGCAAACGCAACTTTAACTGTACATGGAGTATCTATATTAACCAATGTGATACATCTTCATCCTGCTGTTGGATATACAGCAATAGGATTAGGATTATTAAACATCGGAATATGTTTAAGAGAAAGACATGTATTGAAAAAATTAATGAAAACTTTAAGCGCATGGTTAAAAGTATTAGGTTATAACAGAACAGAATTAGAAAAACTTATGAGTCAAATAACAGACGAAGAATTAATTGATTTTATAAAAAACAGTGCTTACTATTTTTAAAATCACAATAAACACAAGATAAAGCCCATATGGGCCTATTTTTTTTATTTAAATATAATTATAGGGAGTGTATTTAATATGAAATATAGAAATCAATGTGTTTATAAAAATGTATGTAATAGTAGTTCTCAAAGATGTAGAAGTTGTGAATTAAAATTTGCTCCATATGATTTAACAATAGCTGCACAATTAAAAAGAGACAAAGAAAAGAGTAGATATAAATTTGAAGATGATAGACAGGCATTAGCTGCTGATATAATGGCACAAAAAAGCAACCAAAAATAGGATAGGTTCGCGCGCCTTTTAAGTAATATATTAAGTGATATTAATAAAGGAGGCGCGGAATATGTATATAAAAGTTAGTAATGGCTCTACAGTTATGAACATAGATGACTATGCTTTAATAAATAAATTAAAAATTTACACAAAAGCAGATGTAGAAGTAAAAGATTTAAAAGATGGTGAAAACTTTTATACAAAAGAACAAATAGATAATCTTTTAGAAGGAATAGAAGGATTATCTGGTTTTATAACAAGTGATCAATTACTTGATACATTAAAAGACTATGTTTTAAATTTTGAAATATTATATTTACAGACAGATAGCAACATTGATGTTCCTGATAAGAATAATGTTGACTGGAATACATCTATTCCTGTATGGGACAGCAATAAATTCATATGGCAAATGATAAAAGTAGAAAGAGATGGAACAATTGAATATACAGGTCCTATATGTATATCTGGAGCAAAAGGAGATATAGGTGAAAAAGGCCAATCATTAGTAAGTATAAAACCTCAATGGTGTTTAAATAATGACGGAAATTGGACAGATGAAATGACTATTCCTAGTGAATATGATGAACTATGGATAAGAAATGAATTAGTTTGGGAAAATCCAAATGATACAACATATACTACAGAAATTAAAGACCAAGTTTTTGAAAAAGTAAAAGAATTACAATCAAGAGTAGTTAAAAATGAAGAAGACATTGTAGCTATAAATGAAGAGATAGAACTTTTAAAAGAAGAAGACACTACAATAAAAGAAGAATTAGAACTTCGTGCAACTAAAGAAGAACTACAAGAAGTGATTGACTATGATAATTCTAACTTATTAAAAAATGGTGATTTTTATTATGGAACAAAACACTGGATGATATATGGAACAGGTATGAATATACCTAGATTACAAAGTAAACCTGAATATCCACATGGTAATGCTTTTGTAATTCAAGGAGAATTTTCTCATGTTCAATATATAGAACAGCCTACTTATCCAATAACAAATACGGAAGAATCTGTATATACATTATCTTGTATGGTTCAATCAGATGATGCACAAGATGGTTTTGATATGCCTTTATGTGGATTAAAAATAGAAGTACATTATCCAGATAAAACTATGGATGAATTTATTTCTGAAGTAGAAATAACAGATGGAACTTGGAATAAACTTCATTTAACTATAGAACTTACTAAAGCAGTTGAGCATTTCGAATGTGACTTCTATGTTCGTGATACTAGTAAGACAATTAGAGTATCAGAAATGATGTTTACACAAGGAAAAATAGTAGGACCATTTAATCCTAGCCAAAAAGAAGTATTTGATAATATATATGAATTACTTGAAAACATGAATAACAACAACAATAATAGTAATGCGGATATAGATTTATCTAATTATGCTTTAATAGAAGATATACCAGTTAAATTATCTGAATTAGAAAATGATATGGATTATTTAATAGAAATACCAGAAGAATATATAACAGAAGAAGAATTAGAAAATAAAAATTATTTAACAGAACATCAAAATATAAGTCATCTAGCATTAAAGTCAGAAATAGAAGAAATTAAAAACGAAATAGAATTTGCACAAGGACCACAGGGACCACAAGGAGAGCAGGGGCCTATTGGACCACAAGGTATTCAAGGAGAAAAAGGAGATCAAGGTGAGCCTGGACCTGCTGGTGCTGATGGTAAAGATGGTGCTGCATTTACTTATGATATGTTCACTGAAGAACAACTTGAAGCATTACGTGGTCCACAAGGTGAACAAGGACCTATTGGACCTAAAGGAGAAACAGGTGATGTTCCTAATCTTGAAGATTATGTAACTAAAGATTTACTCTCTGATGAAATAAACAAATCTAATAATAGAATATCATCTTTAGAAAATATTGTATATATACAAGACGAAAATGGTGATTATATACAAGATGAAAACGGTGAATATGTTACAACACAATATGCATCATATTCAGAAGTAAAAAATTTAGAAAAACAAATAGAAGAACTTCGTGCAATAATAGAAGAATTACAAAGTAGATTATAAACATAAGCTCAGAGAAATCTGGGCTTTTATTATAAAAAATAAAGGAGATCAACGATATGGAATATAAATACTATATGGAAGTTCATTCTTATGAACATATGTTAAATGCTTATGAAATAGCTAAATTATATAACTTAAAAACATTAACAGGTAAACCTCATAATAGATTAGCAGCAAGATTATTATCAGAATATAATAAGAAATATAATGACCCTAAATTATATTATCAAGCTAAGACTGGACTTATGAGAGTTTGGCCTAAATCTGTATATGAAAAAGTAATTGGAGATTTTGTAAAAGAACATGACCATAATACAGAATTGACAATAGAATTTTCTAATAAAAGCCATTATTGTGTGATAGGAGAGATTAGCAATGATTAATATCGGAGACAAAGTAAAATACCTTGGAGTATACGATGCAATTGTAACTGATATATTCTATGAAAAAGATAATCATGAGGTCATTGATATGTACAAAATAGAAATCAATGGATTCAATCAACATATTAAAGTTGTATATCCAAATGATATTAAGGAGAAGAAATGATTATGTTTTTTAATGATAAAGAAATACAAGAAAAATCTTATGAAGAATTATTAAAAATATGTAAACAAGAAAGAAAAGAAAAAGTAAATGAATTTATAAAAGAACTTGAAGAAGATATAAAAAAAGAAATGTCTAAAGGAGACTGTGAGATAAAAAGAATCTGCAATAAAATATGCATGCAAGAAAAAGATATAATAATAAATTTCTTTACTCAATTAGGTTTTGTTATTGAGTTTCAAGAATTAGTAACAGAAAAAATACCAGTATACTGGTTTAATGTCTCATGGAAACACTTATTATAAAAAATAAAAAAGGAATGGTGATTTAATATGAAATGTAATAAATGTGGTAAAGAAATAGGAACAGGAAGCAAAGTAGATAATCATGATGGATGGAAAATAGTTGGAGGAATAGCAGCTTTCGCAGCATTTAGTAATCCAATAGTATGTGGTGCTGGACTTTGTACAGCTGGTAAAAAAGCATTTGATAGATATGTAAAAGGCGATTATAAAGTTAAATGTCCACATTGTGGAACAACTATAAATGTTAGTAAAGACGAATATATGAGATTAACAGAAAAAAGATAGGGTGATAATATGATATTAAGATTAGTTGAAAAATGTGAAGAGTATATAGATTTTGTTATATTAGATAAAAGAACTGAAAAAGTAGTGGGAACATTTGAAATAATGGAATTTCCTGGACACTATACTATAGGTTGTAGAGCCAATAAAGACTTTAATGAATATTGCTATGATAAATTAGATGATAGATTAGAAATATTTTTTAAAGAAGTAGGTTCTGCTATAGAAGCAGGATTATTTGGTTTAGATTTAAATAAACCTGTTTATTTATTGGCAGATGAGAAAATAGCATCAAGATATGCTATAGTCAACTGTTTACAAAGAATACCAAGATTTAGTGGATATTATTTTTTATAAGGAGGATTTAATATGTTTTTAATAGGGTTATTTGTAGGTATAGCATTTATAATAGGATTTTTAGCTTTTGATAATTATGATATAGATGCACATTATGAAAAAGATAAACATGGAAATTATAAACTATAAAAGGAGTGTTCAAATGAAACCGTTAAAAAATATAGAACTAAAAATGAAAGAAGATTTATTACTATTAGATGAAAAAGAATTAGTTATGGCTATAGTAGCTTTACAACATTTACACAACGAAACAGCTTTTAATCTTGGAACAGATATATTTATAACTACTGTATCAACAATATCAGGAATAGCAATAAATACTGCGGCATGTAAAGTAATATTTGCCGTATTTGGAGTATCTTTTGCAACTAAACTTATTATAGATATAGTTGATCAACTTAAAATAAATAAATTAAAGAATAAATTAATAGTTGAATTAATGAGTAGATTCGAGACTCCACAATTAGCTTATTTAGAGTTAGCTCAAATGATAAAAGCTGTTTCTAGAGATGAAATATTAGAATATCTTAAAAATATAGGATGTGAATATAATGCTAAATAAAGGAGATTTGATAGTTAATAAATGGGCAGATTTTTTAGATGACTTTGTTATTTGCAGAGTAGAAGAAATTGAATTATTAGAAAGATATAGTGAAAGATGGTACCAGTATTCTGGTGCCATTTTTGATTATACAAAAGATTGCAATCTAATAAAAACAGAACTTATTTACTCTAGCAATGATAAATGGAAAACTGGATTGACTTTATATATAATCGAAGATGAGGCATTAACATTAGATGAATATCTAAAACAAAATGCAGATTGGGATGATTATATGGAATATAAATCAAAATATAAAGATTTATTTTAGGAGGTAAATCTCATGAAAACAAAATGCAAATATGGAATAGATGAATTAGTAGTAGAAAGAGGTGCAGATTATTTTAATTCAGTAAAAGTATGCAAAGTTATTGAAGTAGAATATATGGATTGTTCTAATCCTTTATGGGATCCAGAATTTGATGAAGAACCTTATTGGTTAATAACTACTGAAATATTATATATGATTAATAATAGTAAACATAAATATAATGAGGTAGGAGATTATGAATCATTTGAAGATTGGGAACTAGAATCATTAGATGAATATTTAAATAGAGAAATAACTATAGATGACTATATAGATGTTAAATATAATGGAAAATCATTCTATAAGGAGGATGAAGAATAAATGTACTCTTTTATTAGAAATGATAAACATAGTTTTGCTGAGCACAGCAGGGTGTACGATGTTTACAATAGTGATGGAGAATTAGAAACTAGTTTAGTTGTAGGATATGATGATATAATTAATAAATATTTTGTTTGTTATCATGCAATAGAAAGATTTTATGATTATCATGATAAATATCCAACTGATTCAGAATTACTTTGGATGGATATAATGTTAGAATTTATTGAAGTATTTGAAAATGCATGGGATATAACAGATATCATAACAGATGATTGTGCATATAATGCGAATAAAATACCAAAATTAAAAAGAGAAAACTTATATTATTATCTATCTGCATGTGATGATTATAATCATGTAGACGATTGTCCACGTTATGAATTAAATAATGAAGAATATGTTGATGAATTACTTGTAACTAAATGTTTAGTACCTTTTCTGTTTGAAGGAAATTTAGATGAAAATGATGATGGGCTTTATCAATATACAGCAGATGATTTTTGCGATTATATAAACGAATGTGAACGTGTAGAATCAATATATTGTGATATTGATTTTAATACAATAATAGAAATTTTATATGAAGCACATATGAATTAAGGAGGATACGAAAGATGAAAAGATTTTTTAGCGTAAAAAAAGGAAGAGTAACAGGAATATTTACAGATTATGATAGAGTACAAGACTCTGTAAAAAATTTTAGTGGAGCAGAATACAAAGGATTTGCAACTAGAAAAGAAGCCGAAGAATATCTAGGGATAAATACTATAGATAGAGTAGATGTAATAGAATACTTACCAGAGGAATTGTCTACTTCTAATAACACAGACACACTTATAGCATATGTTGACGGTAGTTATTGTAAACAGATTACAACTGAATATTATGGAGCTGGTGTAGTATTAATACATCCAAATGAGCAAGAAACTATTAGTCTTAAAGGAACAGACGGAATAGAATTAAATAATGTAGCAGGAGAACTTGCTGCATCTATGCATGCAATGAAAGTAGCTAGAGATAAAGGATATAAAAGAATACAAATACATCATGATTATACAGGTATATCTAATTGGTTAACAGGAGAATGGACACCTAAAAACAAATATACTAAACTGTACAAAGATTATTATGAATCAAATATAAAACCATATATAGAAGTAGAATTTATTAAAGTTAAATCACATAGTAAAGATCATTATAATGATTTAGCTGATTATTGTGCTAAAAGAGCATTAATGTAAAGGAGTGATATTATGCCAGGATGGGTATTCCATTGGTTAAGTCATGTTATGAGAAGTATAGCTAGAGCTATAAGAAATAATAAATAGGAGGTAAGTTATATATGTCAACATTTATAGGGTTATTAGGTTCAATTTTTTTAGATTTTTTAATAGGAGAAGTTGTAGATGCAATTATTGAATGCACATTAACATTTGCAACAACATGTTTTACAGCTATCCCGAAAATTGGCTCTGTTTTTGTAGGAGCCATAGCATAATCATATATTAAAACTAAAGATTATATAGAACGGAGCTGCATTTATGGCAAAAAAGAAAAGTAAAAAGAAAAAACCAGCAATGACAAAGAAAAATACTTCACCAACGAAGAAACAAAGAAGAAAAATGAGTCAAGGTACTTCGTCTAGAGACTGTTTACAACCAGGAGCAGATGGAAGAATGATAGGAACTAATAAATAAAGGGAGTGGTACTATGTTTAATTGTTCTGATCTAGTAGAAAGAGTATTAGAAAATAGTAGAGAAGATGTTAAATCAATAAAATGCTTACTAGTAACAGACGAATTTTTATTATTTAATTTATTTAAAGAAGTACAATATCAATTATTAGGTAAATGCTTATCAGCAAATCATTTTAATATATTTACATTAAAATACTATATAGATAATAGAGACAGTATATTAAGAAATGAAGAAGACCTTGAATCAGATTTCACAGAAACATTTGATGTAGGACTTTCTGATGAATCAATAGACACTTTACAAAGAGCAGAAGATTTTATGATATTGGCTAATAAAGATAAGATAGATGCTGTATGTTTAGCACTTGCTTTATTAGAAAGTGAAAATCCAGTTATAATGAATTTTGTAATGGATTATGAAGTGGATGTAGATGCAATAAGAAAAGATTGTATAGAATTATTATGTACAGGAACTATAGCTGCATTAGCTTCTAAATCAAATAAAGAAGATGATGGTAAGAAAAAGAAATCAATAAAACCAGATAAAATAGTAGAAGAAACTTGTACAGATTTGACACAAATGGCTCTAGATGGAGAAATAGATCCTATAATAGGTCGTGAAAGAGAACTTGAAGCTATAATAAATACTATGGCTAGAAGAAGTAAAAATAACGTATTATTATGTGGTGAGCCAGGTATAGGAAAGACTGCAATAATAAAAGGATTAGCATTAAAATTAGCTGCCAATGAAGTACCTTCTCTAGCTAATAAAAGAATATATAGTTTATCTATTGGTTCTCTTATGTCAAATTCTATGTATAGAGGACAATTAGAACAAAGAGTAACAGAATTAATGGCCGCATTAAGTAAAATGGGTAATGCAATATTATTTATAGATGAATTACACTTAATAATGAAATCAGGTGGAAGTAAAGATTCAAATGTAGACGTATCTAGTTTATTAAAACAAGAATTAGGTATGAGAAAATTACAATTAATAGGCTGTACGACTACTAAAGAAATAAGACAAATACAAGAAGACCCTGCATTTATGAGAAGAATGAATCTTATCACATTACAAGAACCTAATGAAGAAGAAGCATTTGAAATAATGAAAGGTCTTAATTATAGATATGAAGATTTCCATAATATAAGAATACCAGATGAAACATTAAAAGTGGCTATAAAAATGGCCAAAAGATATGTTGCAGAAAGATTCTTACCAGATAGTGCTATAGATGTTATAGATAGTGCAGGAGCTAAATTAAAACTAAAAATATCTGCTACTGAAATATCTAAACGCAAACAATTAGAAATAGAAATAGATAAATTAAACAGACAATTGCTTGATGAAAAAGATATAAAAGAATGTATAAAACTATATAATAATTTAAAAGTTTTAGAAAAAGAATTAGAGGAAGCTCCAGAAAAAGATATTACAGAATTAGAGAAAAGAGCCGTTTTAACTCCAGAAGATATAGCAACTGAAATAGAAGTTAGAACTAATATACCAGTAGCTAAATTAATGGCTTCTGATAAAGTTAAATTACTTTCATTAGAAGATGACTTACACAATCATATAATAGGTCAAGACATGGCTGTGAAAGAAATAGCTAATGCAATAAGAAGAAATAGTTCTGGATTATCTAATCCTAATAAACCTATAGCTTCATTCTTATTTGCTGGACCAACTGGTACTGGTAAGACTCAAGTATGTAAAGCATTAGCAGAATTAAGATATGGTTCTAAAGATAATATAATCAGAATAGACTGTTCAGAATATAGTGAAGCTTATTCTATATCTAAATTAATAGGTTCAGCACCTGGTTATGTTGGTTCTGATAAAGGAGGACAATTAACTGAAGCAATAAGACATAAACCATATTCTGTTGTATTATTTGATGAGTTTGAAAAAGCTAGAGGAAATTTAACTAATATACTATTACAAATACTTGATGACGGTAGACTTACAGATTCTCAAGGTGTAACAGTATCATTCAAAAATTGTATAATAGTTTTAACTACTAATATAGGTTCTAGTCTAATAGAACAACAAACAAGAGCAGTTGGATTTGGCTCAACTAATTTAAATGAAGAGCAACAAGTAACTAATGAATATGAATTATTAAAAGAAAAGACTTTAGAGGCAGTTAAGAAAAACTTACCTCCTGAATTTATAAATAGATTATCAGCAACTGTTGTATTCCATTATCTAAGTAAAGAACAACAAAGAGAAATAGTTAGATTAATGGGACGCGACATAGACGCTAGATTAGCAGAACAAGATATAGTTGCTACTTGTACAGATGCTGCTTTAGATTTTATAACTGATAAATACTACGATAAATCTATGGGTGCTAGACCATTAGAAAGAGGACTAGTACGTGAAATAGAAGAACCTATGTCTTTATTATTATTAGAAGATAAAATAAAACCAGGAGACAATGTTATAATAAATTTAGATGAGGAAAATAATAAATTAACATTTAACGTAATAGAAGAAGCATTAGCTGAATAATATTATATTAAACCACCCTGCATATATTAAAAATAAGATTATATATAAGGGTGGTTTAATTATGAAAAATGTATTACAAGATGTACTAAAAAATATAGAACCATATCAACTTATAGCAGTATCTATACGTCACGATTATTGGACATTATGTAGAGAAGACGCTGAATTTCCTATAGCTATAAGTGTTAAACGATTAGAATCGCAAGCATATATGTATAGAAGCAGTTATTCATTAGTGGATATGGTAACTCCAGATATAGCTGAACATTACAGTAGATATGATATAGATCATACTATAGAATTTGATGGAGTCAAAATGGTTATAGAAATAGAACTTCTTGGTGTGGAATATCATGATGATTATATAAAAGTAACAATGAAAAATGCTGATAACACACAAGTGTCTTATATAAATTATGACAGTATCGATTTTATAAAAGTAAAACAAGATGAAGCTGATAACTTATTAGAAAATTATAATAAATTTCAATATGAAATTAACAAATAAAGGAGATTAAATCATGTCAATAGAAAAGAGAATAAAAGAAAAAGCTAAGAAAGTTGAAGTACTAAGAGACCAACTTGGATCTTTACAAAGCAAGAAAGAAGAATTATTAGCTGCATTAAAAGAAGCTGAAGAGTTAGAAACTGAATTAAAAGAAAAAGTATATCAAATAGAAGACTATTTTATAGAGCATAATTCATCATTACAAGTAAGAACAATAGAAATCATTAATAATGTTAGAATAGATATTTTAGTTGCACATCATGGAACCGCAACATTTGCAATATTTGGAGGTTTGGTTACATCTGCTAAAGCAGACCCAGAAGATGAATTCATTCCAGAAGTAGGTGAAGCAATAGCTATCCAAAGACTTGTCAATAAAATATTAGAACTCAATTATGGTGCTAAATTTTAATTGTTTTAAGGAGGATTTAATATGGGTGCAAAATATAGTGAAATAGAACAGAAATTAGTTGATGGGTTTTTAAATTTAATAAATTATATGTCTCCAAGAGATGCAGTGTTAACTTTAGAGCATAAAGTTTTTGTAGAATACTCACACGAATTTCATCAGTTAACAGAAGAAGAACAAATGGAAACAAGAAAAATTATATTAGCTATGAAATTAGTTCATGTATAAAATAAGCACCCTTTCGGGTGCTTTTATTATTCATTAGTTGCTAATGTATTATCATTATAGTTATACATTCTTACAAATATTTTTCCATCTTTGTAATGGTCATCAACTTTTTCAGCACATTCACAACAGATAGTTTTAGTGAATACTTTATCATTTATATTTAAAGCATTTGCTATAACATCTAATAAAGGCTTACTAAAGTTATCTACATCAAACTTGCCATTAGTTAAGAAATACATTTCTACACAAATAGGTTTAGTAAAATCCACATGGTCTGTAAAACTGTGATTCCTAATAAGATATTTGGGAAAGTTATTTCTCCAGAAATTATATTGTTTGGTAGCTTTAAATTTACCAAATTTAGGCTCATACATTTTATTTGTACTGAAACCATAATAAGGTATTTCTAAGAATGGTACATCTTCGCCTTGTTGTTGTATTGATTCTAATTCAGATTTAACATTTTCAAGTTCTATTATAAGTGATTCTTTTTCAGCTTCAAGTAATTTTATTTGTTTCTTTTGACTAGTTTTAATACCACCATTATATCTATTATAAAGAGTAGTTATATCAGAATGAACTCTAGTTTGTAATTCTTGATATGACATTATCTTATATATAGGTTCTTTAGATGCTATACCAAATCTAGCTTTATTTTCAAGTGCTTCAATTATCTTTTTAGATAATTTAATTCTGTCTTGATTATTAAATGCATGATGATTATTTGCACGTTTTTGTTTAGATAATTCAAAGAATCTTTCATACTCAGCAACAACATCAGTTGAATTAAAGAAAGTATCATAGATTCTACGAATACCATATAAAGATTCAAAATCAATATCTTCTTTAGTAGCAGTTTCAGATATATAACAACCATTTTGACGTATAGAAGGTAAAACTTCTTCAACTAACCATTTTCTAAATGGTTTACATTTATCAGTTCTTGCTTCTAACATAAAATCATATAATTGTGTTTCAGTTAAAAAACGTTGTTCACCTTGTACAACAGGTGCAATATCAGCATTAGATATAACTTTTTCAATTCTTACTTTATGAGGATAACTTTTGCCTCTTGTAGTTGTTATATAACCAAGAGCCATACCAGTTGAATAAACTTCAAATAATGGAGCATCATTTTCAACTACAATTTGTATTTCACAATTTTCGAAAACACTTATCATATTATTCATATTAACATCCCCTTAAAATATATTTATTACTAATATATGTATGTTATATGACAGGGGAAATTAAAAAATTTAAAATTATTGGGAGGAAGATTTAAAATGATGAAAAATTATTATAATATAGTATTTGAACCAGAAGTATACGGAATTATAACTTATAGAGCTCAAACTAAAGCAATGGCTTATGAATTATACCATAGACTTAAAGATACAATAGGAACTAGACCAGGCAGATTATATGTCAAAGAATTTATATGGCAACCACAAACTCAAACTTATAAAGAACAATATTTATGTTCATATAGAACAGGTAAAGATATGAATGTTAGTTTAATCATTGAAAACATGACTAGAGAGTTAAAACATATAGTAAATGATATATACAATACAAAAGCATTACAACGACGTATAGATGAATTAAGTAAATTAGAAACTAACATGTTCCATGGCATTGAATTATTAGACACAATAAAAGCACCAAAGCATATAGAAGATATAATAGTAGACAACATTCAAATGTCTCAATCTGTAAGAAGAGGCCAAAAACATTTATTAGAAGATGCTAGAGGAATAGGTCCAAAATTAAGAGAATTAGATGATATTCTTAAATCAATTAAAAGTAAATTAGATAATAACAAAGATTGGCGTAAAGAAGATAAGCCTAATGCTAAAGGTAATAACGAAGCTAGAAACAGATATTTATCTTCTCTAGGTATTAATATCGAAGCATATGATGAAAATGATACAGATAACATGATAGATCCAAGTATCATAACAAGTTTAATAAAAGACATCATTGATGATAACAAGAAAGGAGACAGAAAATGTTAGCAGCATTTATGGTTGACATAATATTAGTATTGTTAATATTATATTTAGAAGAAAATAAAGTACATGAATAATTGCAGAAAATAATGAATACAATGATTTTGTTAATTCAACTTATTTTAGGAATATTCAGCGTCTTATATATATCTTACTTGATTATTGCATTAGTTTATTGGATTATCAAAAAACTAAGTGAATGAAAGGAGTGATGTATAATGACATTAACATTAATAAATATAGGTGCATTATTAGTTTTATTAGCAGTAGCATTTATAGTAGATTAGTTCATATAAAAAAGGAGATGGGTTATATGTTTTTTAATAAAGATATAATTATGATTACAGATGAAAAAGAACACATATTTGATTTACAAGGAGAAGTGATTGGACACAATCATATTACAGATGAAGTTGCTTATAAAATAATAGCTAATGGATACAAAGGAATTGCAGTACACACAACAAAAGCTAAAAATTGCACTCTTATTAAAAGAGGCGGAATGAGAACTTATAAAAATGATAATAATTAGGAGATGAGAATATGAGTAATAAAGAATTCTTTAAGCATTTAGGAGAAGCTTTAGTAATAGCTGGACTAGGTATGGTAGTAGTACTAATTATAGTGGCTATAATATTTACAATTTTCCCAATATAAATTAAAGGAGGAATACAAAATGGAAGTATTTTTAATATTAGTTGGAGCAGCATTAGCTGCATTTATAGGATATGCAATAGGATGTATGTTCGATAACAATAAAGTAGGAGCAAATTTTGTACCTAAATTATGGGCATGTTTAGGATTCTTCTTTGGATTCCAAGGACTACTAATTGGTATAATTTATGGATTATTAAAAATATTATGTCATAGTAAAAGATAATCACGGAATAATATCCGTGATTTTTTTGCTTCGCACAACTGCGTTTTTATTGAAAATAAATACAAGAGGTGTATAAATGAAAATTATAAACAAACCTACAGCAACTTATAAACAATGTGAACTTTGGATTAAAAGTAAAAGAACAGCTAATAAATTAGCTTTAGATAATCTACCAATAATGTGGGATTGCGCCATTAAAAACGGAATCGACCCTGTAGTATTAATAGCACAATCTATGAAAGAAACAGGTTGGTATAATTTCGGAGGAGTAGTTCCTACATCTTTTCATAATCCATGTGGATTAAAAATAACAAAAGGTGGAGGAGACTATGAAGTAGGAGCTCATATGAGATTTAAATCATGGGAAGATGGAATTATGGCTCAATCAGACCATTTGGCTTTATATGCAGGAGGACCTACAGTTCCTAAATATAGTCCTGAATGTGGAACACATCAAAATAAAGATTGTAAAGCAAACGGAACTACTAAAGACCCAAGACATTTTACTTATCTTTTTGGTAAATGTCCTACAGTTGAATCATTAGGATGCAATTGGGCACCATCTGCATCTTATGGTACAGATATAGTTAGAATGGTAAACGAAGTTTATGCTATTGAAGTTCCTCCACATATAGAAGAACCTAAACAAGAACCAGTTAAACCAGTTGAGTCTATAAAAAGACCACAAGTATCATTAAAAGAACCAGTGAAACAGCCTATAAAGAAACCTATACAACAAAAACCAATTGTAGATAAAAACAAATTACAAGAAGGTCTTAGAAAAGGTTTAGCTAACTTCAAGAGAAATATAAAAAATATGAAGAAGAAAAAATGATATGAGAAAAACAAACAATAGAATAAGGATTAGTTATAAACAATTGGTTAAATTTATTAAATCACTAGGTTATGAAGAAGAAAGACGTAATCGTTCTGATCACGTTATATATAAAAATAAAGCCAATAGGACGACTGTTGTCCCCGATGATAGAGGAACAGTGCCTATTGGCACTTTAATGTCAGTATTAAAACAAGTTGACTGCACCAGGCAGGACTTGGCTGATTTTTTAAATGAATAAGAATGATAAAATGAATAGGAGTGATAATATGAAAAGATTTGAAGACTTTGTAAGAGATGAATATGAATTCATTTATGAGAACTGCGAAAATATGGAAATTCTATTAGATGGATTTGATAATATATCAGATGATATGAGAGAGAAATTAGAAATGAATATGTTCAAGAAAATCATCCCAATGGCTGTAGAAAGAATGGCGAACAATGATTTCTTCTGGCAAACTTTCCATGAGGAAATGGATGACTTTTTAATAGACGCTATAAAAAAATATATGATAAGCCTTAATTTCGAATAAATAAATATAAAGTATAAGGAGTTTATAAAAATGGAAAATTACAGAAATATAATTATAGTAGGTGAAAAAACTAATTTTGTAAGTATGACTTTTAAAAACATTTATTCTCCTGTAAAATGGGCTAAATATTCTAATTTAAAATCTGCTGGACAAAATAACACTAATACTATAAATGGATTATCTATTATAAATAGATATATGGCAGAGATATATAATCATAAGAAAGAAACAAACGAAAGTGGTAATCACTACTTTGCTATACCAAATAACATTAGTAAATCTATAAAAGCAGGAACTTATAAAAGCTGGATTAAAACAGGCAAAACTGCTTCAGGAAAACAATTAGACAAAGAAGAATTATGTCAATGGATTATATTTGCATCATTATATAAAGAATTATTCAATGATGTAGATTTTAAACCATTGAGTTATTATGCAATGAAAAATGTTAAATATAATGTTAAACAAATGGAATTTACTAAAGACTTAATTAATAGAGCCCATATATATCTAGAAAAAAATAAGGAGAAAAATTTATTTGATAATATTGCAGATTTATTATAGAAACTGCATATAATAGTAATGTAATCGAAAAGATTACTTATCATATTAAATCTCCCTTTTTCCCAGTGTCCCCGCACTGGGTTTTTTATTATATAAATATATAGGAGGAATGGTTATGTTTGCAAATATGCACTCAGAAATAGATTTAAGACAAGGAATCCCTACATTAGAAAGTTTTAAAAATAATTTTGAAGATTTTACAATTAATATACACTTAGAGTCAACTGAATTAATTTCTTTATTTAAAAATTATATAAGAATTAATTTAGATATAGATTTAGATATGTTAAATGTGTTTATAATATTAGATACAAAAGGAAAAAAATTTGTATTAAATACAGATGAATTAGAAGAAAATGATAAAGCCGAATTAATTTTCTTAATAGATGAATTCAAACATCATTTTGGAAAAAGCATATTCGAATTTAGAAGAATAATAAATACTCAAACATTATTCAGAAGACTAATAAGTGGATATGACAACTATAATTGGAATCAAGATGGTTCTATTGACATAGAATATTCATTATATAATATAACAGAAAGTGAATTAAATAAATATTTAAATATTGAAGGAGAATGTTAAAATGGTCAAAGGAAATTGTCCAACTTGCTGTTGTGATTTAAATGACACTAATAATGTAGTAGTAACAGAAGAATCTAAGATATTTAAAGGTCATAATGTTTATGTTATGTGTAAACATTGTGGATTAGTTATGGTTTATAATACTACTAGAGAACTTCTATATGATTTAGACAAATTTAAAGAAGATGAAGATGTATTAGTAGAGATAAAAGAACTTTTAGAAAAACAATGTGCTATCAGTGAAATTACTTGTAATGGAGATTGTGAATCCTGTATGAGAAATTGTGAAAATAAAACTATAGAAGAACATTATGAAATAGATGAAGAAGTTAAAGAAAAAGAACCAGTCGATTTAAATAATGTTTTATATATGGTTCATAAAAAAACAGATGAAAGAAGATTTATAGATTCACAAGATTTAAATTTAATTAAAAATATAGATGAATGGTCATTTTATGAATTTAGACCAGTATTAATAGAACCAGTGGTTTCTTATAAAATCCATAGAGTATAAGTAATATATTAAAAACAAAAAGGAATGGAGCGCGATTCAATGGATAAAGTTTTATTTATGGATACTTCAGCTTTAATGCATGCTTATACAGAGCTAGAAGTGATGATAAAAGAAGAAGGAATTAAACTTGCTGTATGTTCTACTGTATTAGAAGAACTAGACAATCATAAAGATGGAGAAAGCGGAGAACGCAAATTTAAAGCAAGAAAGGCATTAGCTTTATTAAATAAAAATCCAAAATCTGTTATGTATATAATCGATGAAGTTCCAGATAAATTTGTAACCAATACATTATTTAATGGATTTGATATGAATAAGCCAGATAATAAAATATTATACAACTGCTATAATTTTATAGAAAATCATCCTAATATGGAAGTTGTATTAACAACTAATGATAATGGATTAATAGTAAAATGCAATATACTTGATTTACCAAGTATGAAAATGACAAAAGCCCAAGACGATGAGATATATAGAGGTTATATAGAATTATATGGTACAGAAGCAGAGAATGATAATGCTTTATTAGAATTAATGGATTCTGGACAACTTCACGCTAATCAATATATAATTCTACATGATACTGATACTGAACAAGAATCAGCTATGAGATGGGATGCAGAACTACAAGATGTAGTTAGTTTAAAATATAGAAACAATAAAGTAAATCCTTTAAATATATATCAAGAATGTGCATTAGATTTATTATATAATGACCATATACCAGTTAAAGTTATATCAGGAACTTATGGTTCAGGTAAAACTTTAATGTCAATGAAAGTCATGGAAGAAAAAATCTATTCTGGATTATATGATAAAATGTTATTATTAAGAAATCCTATAGCAGTTGATGGAATAGATATAGGTGCATTACCTGGATCTGCTTATGATAAAATAGGTCATTTCTATACACCTATGATACAATATCTAACTAATAATAGTATGTTTGATACTAGAGAAGCATTTGATCCACATAATGAAGAATGCGCTAAACGTAGAGGATATCAATTAGATATGGATATGGTTCAAAATTTAAAAGGTGTATCTGTTGATAGAACTATAGTTATACTTGATGAAGCAGAAGACTTATCATTAAAACTTATTAAAGTTGCAGGAACTAGAATAGGTAAAGGATCTATGTTTGTTATGATGGGTGATATTAAAAATCAAACTGAAGACAAATATAAATATGATAATGGACTAGCTGCATTTATAGAACAATCAAAAGATGAACCATTAGTTGGTGTTATTTATCTACCAGAAGATGTTAGAAGTGCGATGTCTAAGATATTCGCTGATTTAAAATGATAATTAAAAAATCATTATTAACCGATATACTATCATTATTATCTGATAAAGGCTATTTTGAATGTCCTGATTATGATATTAGTATTAATTTTGAAGAAGTAGGAAAGTTTAGTTGTAAAATTAAACGACCAACTTATTCTAAAAGAGAATTTATAATCAAATATTCAGAACAAAATAAGAATAAACAATTTTATAATATGCTTATGGATTATCTATTTGAACAATATGATTTTGAATTAGATAATTGGAGTAAAGAGAATGATATACCTTTATTAGAAACATGTGTCTTGTTTAGTATACTACATGAATTTGGACACATAATAGATTATATTAATAGAATAAATAATGGTGGCGATTTAGTTAATCGTGCTGAAATGGATGAACTATCTAAATACTGGGAAGTAAGTAAGATAACCGATTTAAAAACTAGATTTACTAAATATAGACAAATAGATAATGAAATGCATGCTGATGAATTAGCTATGATGATAATGGAAAGACATCATATAGAATTGGCATCATTGATATAAGAGTGGGTATAATCCCACTCTTTTTATTTGCATATATTAATAGTAAAAATAAAGATTGGAGATTTTTACTATGGCCGGAAATGAAAAAGTAATAAAATACACTATAATGCCAAAGAATGAAGACGATGATTATAGTCAAAATTTTAAACTAAGTTTACGCGAATTTGCAAAAGCCTTAGAAGATAAAACTCTTGTAGCACCATTGATAATTTATAATAGTGATTTAGATATACCTTTAGATATGGAACAAGAGATAGAAAAATATGTATTTTATACAGATAAGGACGGGCTTGCTACATTAATAAAAAAACAAGAAACAACTGATTATTTTAGATGTCTAATATTGCACGGTTTCGATATATCATTAGATGAAGTAAGAGATATCTATTGCTCTTTATCTAGAAAAAATGAAGCCGATGTATGTATAAATGTTATACAAGAATTAGATTATGAAGGATTAGGCTTTAAAGAAAATCTTACATTTTATCTTAGAAATGATCTAGACCAATGTTCTGATGAAGAATGGGAAGATGATAAAAAATCAATAGAAGAAGATATGAATGAGTATATAAAAGAATGGTTATCATATGATGATTTATCAGAAGAAGATATGATGGAACTATTGCCTTACCTTATGTCTGGTGACTTAGATGAATTTGATAGAAAGATAGAAGAAAAAAGAAAGAAAGTACCTTCTTCAAATAAGAAAGAAGAAAAAGATGATAATAAAATAATTCATATTCCATTACCTACTGAATCATCACAAGAAGAAGAAAAAGATGCAAATATGTGTGAAAAACCTATTGAGTCACAAGATTTATTAATTCCTATTCAATGTTATTTTGATGATGGAAAAAGTATAATAATGATAACAAAATTCAATGATGATGAATATCTTATAGAAGATGATGATTTTGAAATAAAATTAAATTTAGATAAAATGAACTTTTTAATGGAATCATTTGAAAGAATAAAAGATAAACAAAATAAAAACAAATAAAGCCATGTATTTTACATGGCTTTATTGCATATAAAATATTGGGAGGTGGCTATTATTTCAGCTAAATCTTGCAATTTAAAAGAACTCACCAATGAAGAGTTGGTATTCTTAGTACAAGACGATATGAAAAACCAAGAATGTTGGGATATTCTTTGGGAGAAAACAAAAGATACTATTTACTATGTATATCATAAGAAAGTTCATAGATATTATAAAGAAAATATGAACGATGATATTATGGCTATATTAAATTTAGGTTGGTTCAATGCTGTTAAAACTTATAATAGAAATAAAGCAACAGGACCATTCCATTGTTATGCCACATTTATAATAGATCAACAATATCGTCAATTTTTACGTAAGATGAAACCTGAAAGAATAGGCAAAAGTGTTAGAGCCGAATTTTTAAATGATATAAAATTACCGATGTCTTTTGCTGATACAAATAATACCGTAGACTTTTGTATAACTAATATACTTGAAGATACAGAAAGTGAAGACGCATTTGAAGAAATTGAAAAAAAGGATTATATTAACAATATGTTAAATGCTTTAAAAGAAGTACTTCCTCTGTCTTATCAGTATATAATAGAAACAATATATAATAATAAAACACAAATGCAAATAGCTACGGAATACAATGTATCTAAACATACTGTTTCAAAAGAAATAAAAAAAGGTTATAATTGGCTTAAAGAAGATAGTGTTATGAAAGAATACGAACAATCAAGACTTAGAAAAGTCTATGATAAAAAATAAAAGGAGATTATGATTATGGATAAATTAAATGGACCATTATGTATAGTAGATGGATGGAATACTAACGGATTAATACCTACTGTTGTAGAAAAAACAACTGAAGGTGAAAGAAGTTTTGATTTATATTCTAGATTAATGCGTGATAGAATAATATTCTTACACGGACCAGTTGAAACTGGAATGGCAGATACTATAGTAGGTCAAATGTTATTATTAGAAGCTGAAGATCCAAATAAAGATATAACATTATATATAAACTCTCCAGGTGGAGAAGTTATGGCTGGATTAGCAATAGCTAATACTATGAACTATATAAAATGCGACGTAAGAACTGTTTCAATGGGAATGTCAGCATCTATGGGTGCATTCTTATTATCTCAAGGAACTCCAGGCAAACGTTGTGCATTAGAAGACGCTCAAATAATGATACATGAAGTTAGCGCAGGAACTCAAGGTAAAAGACATGATATGAAACGTAGTTTTGACCATACTGAAAGATTAAATGATAAATTAATGACTAAGATGGCTGCGAGATGTAATGACGATTGGGATACAGAGAGATTAGCTAAACTTTGTGAAGAAGATATATGGTTAGAACCAGAAGACGCATTAGAAATGGGTCTAATAGATGAAATAATAAAAGAAAGATAGGAGGATAAATAATGGCTAAGAAAAAAGTATGTAGTTTTTGTGGCAATGAATACAAATCTGATGATAAATCTGTAGTATTATTTAAATCTTCCGCTGAAGATTCTGATATAAGAATATGTTCTGATTGTATTAAAAAATGTTCTGAAATCTATAATGAAAAAATGTCTAAAATGAAACAAAAAGAGATTCAGGGCAAAGCTTTAGATTTAACGCCAAAAGAAATATTCAATAAACTAAATGAATGGGTTCTTGACCAAGACCCAGCTATGAAGAAAATAGCTAGAGAATATTATAATCATCTTAAAAGATTAAAAAGATATGACATGGATAATGATTGTAATAATAAACTTAGAATAGATAAAACTAATATGATATATATGGGACCAACTGGTTGCGGTAAAATAGCATAAATATCCTCAGATAACCTACTGGTTGCGGTAATATATTAATAACAAATTATAAAAGGATGTGTTAATATGGCTGCAATCACAAAACAAGAAATTCAAAAAGCAATAGATATGTTTAATAATGGTATGAGTATTACAAAAATAGCAAAAGAATTAAATAGAGATAGAGGCACTCTTTCAAAAAGATTAAAAGAAGAAGGTCTTAATATAACTCAACATTGCAATAAAAAGCAAGTTAATAGTGGATTCTTCGATGAATGGAATGAAAAAAGTGCTTATTGGTTAGGGTTTATATTTGCAGATGGACATTTGACTGATGACAATAGATTAGATATATGTATAAAAGATAAAGAACATATTGAGAAATTTAAAGCAAATATAAATAGCGAACACTCTATATCAGTTAAAACTGTAAAAGGAAATAGTTATTATAGAATAAGTATTCAAGATTCTCATTTAGGAAATAAACTAAAAGAATTAGGTGTTTCTTCTAATAAAACATATGGTTGGATTATTCCAGAAGTTCCTATTGAATATATGAATCATTTCATAAGAGGATTGTTCGATGGAGATGGAAATTTTAATAATAGAAAGTATAGACCAGTGTGTAGATTAGTTGCTTATGATATGAATTTATTAGAGAACCTAATAGAAATAATTAAAGAACAAGTTCCTAGTGTAGAAGAACATATAAGAATTTATAACTATGATAACAGAATACCAGAATTAAATATATCGTCAAAACAATCTGTAAAAGATTTTCTTGATTGGTTATATGATAGTGCTACTATCTATTTAAATAGAAAGCATGAAAAATATTTAGGCTTTGCCGTCTCAGGAACAAATCGTAAAGATTCTTGAGATTATTAGTGCGGAATTAAGCGGGGAAGCCGTAAAGCGAAAGCAGGTAATCCGAACCGAAGGCTTATAGTGATATAAGTCAGGGGCAACGCATAGGAGTTGATACTTTAACAGCTGATTAAAGTGTATAATACTCCCACGAGGCCGCACCACGTTACGATAAGCAATTACGTGAAAAGATATGCTGAGCTGCACTGTAATGGTGTAGAAGTATGGATAAAAAGCCATACGATAACAATACTGAAAACTGAAACAATAAGAGCTATCGCTACATTAATGGATTTACCATTTGTCATAGAAGATAGTAGTTCATTTACTAGCGCAGGATATGTAGGTAGAGACTGTGATGAAATACTAAAAGATTTATTAGATGCTGCCGATGGTGATTTAGAAAGAGCACAAAAAGGAATAGTGTTCTTAGATGAATTTGATAAAATCAAGAAAACTACAGGCGGTAAAGGTGGTAAAGACGTATCAGGTGAAGCAGTACAACAAGCTTTATTAAGACTTGTTGAAGGTGGTACTCATAAAGTTAAGAAAGATAAAATGACAGGTGCAACTATGGACTTTAATACAGACAATGTATTATTTATAGCAGGTGGAGCATTTGTTGGTCTAGACAAAATAATAGCAAATAGAGTTAATAAGAATTCTGGTAAATCTAATGTTGGATTTGGTGCTGTATTAGCTAAAGAACAAGAACAACAATATAATGAACTAATAATGCAAGTTAAACCAGAAGACTTAATGGAATATGGTATGATACCAGAAGTGTTAGGTAGATTCCCAGTTTTAGTACCATTTAAAGAATTATCTATAGAAACACTTATAGATATATTGACAGAACCTAAGCATGCAATAATAAAACAATTTAAAGAAATGTATAAATTTGAATCTGATATAGATTTAGAATTTACAGAACCAGCACTTAAATTAATAGCAGAAAAAGCTAAAGAAAAGAAAATAGGAGCTAGAGGATTAAGATCTGTATTAGAAGAAGTTCTAGATGACGTAGGATTTGAATATCCTAGTATAAAAGGACTTACTAAAATAATAATCAATGACGATTTAAGTCATGAATATATAATAAAAGAAGTCTTTGACAAAGAAAATGCAATAGACGCAGATATGGCTGAAGCCACTAATGAATAAAACAGCACCCCTTGTGGGTGCTTTTAATTTAAATTTATAGGAGGGTAAAGCAATGAAAGAAAGTACTAAAAAATTAATAAATGAACAAATTAAGAAAGTATTAGCTGAATTAGAACAAGTAGAAGACGTTGCAGATAGAGTAGAATTAAGAATAGAAGCAATAGAAATGATATATAAAGTCAGTGGAGATAATAACATTGAAATGCCTCAAGGAAAAGACTCTATAAGAGAAGATAAAGCAAAAGAACCTGTTGTAGTTGAGGAAGAGGAAGAAGAAATACCTGAAATACCAGAAGAAATGGTTAATGAAGTAGAGCCTGAACCTGAATTACCAGAAGTAGAAGAACTTGAAGAAGTATCTATGGATGAAATATTAAACGCTGGAGATAATCTTGACCCAGAAGTTGCTGCACAAGCTGCATCAGAAATAGAAGAAGAAGAAATAAACCCTGATGAAGAAGAACTTCCAGAAGTACCAGAAGATATACAAGCTGAATTTGATTCTTTAGAGTCTATAGCAAATGTAAATGCTGAAGTAGTAGAACACAAAATATTTATAGCTAACTGGATACATGAAGATGACGCAGAAACAGTTGAATTATATATAAACTATTTTGCTTCTAATATAGAAGAAGATGAAAATGGAGATCCTATGTATATAGGAGAAGAATTACACTTAGATTTCTTAAATGAAAATAATATAGCTGGATTTGTAGATTATATAAATGTATTAAGTGAGTAATTAATTATTAGAAGAGGAAAAATGGCCCGCCTCTATAAATAAAGGGGCATTTTTTATTGCAGTAAAACATATATTAATTATTATGATTATAAAAATATTAAAAGGTAGTAGGTCGTCGAGCCTACAAATGCCCATAGGGTAGAAAGAGAGATTAATATGAGAAATGTACAATTAAGTGGAAGAGTTGCTAATTTTGGAAAAGTATTCAAAGCTGCTGAAGGAGATAAAGGAGCATTCTGTGTAGTATTCTTAAATATGTCATTAGATAGAAAAGATGAAGAAACAGGATATACAGCTACAGTACCAGTAAAAGTTATAGCTAATGGATATTGGGCAGAAAGATTAAATAGTTTTGCATCTGGAGAAATGGTTTATTTAACTGGTAAATTAGAAAAAGACTCTGATTATACTAATGCTGAAGGTGAATTAGTAAGAGGTGGATTAATAGTTAGAGCTGATATGATAGATAACTGGGCTGCTAATAGTGATGCACAAGCAACTACTGCACCAGCTAAAGCTGCACCTGCTAAACCAGGAAAACCAGCTAAACCAGCAAGCAGAAAACCAGCTCCACCAAAACCAGCTGTTGCTAAATAATAAAGGGGATTTATTCCCCTTATCTTATATAAGGAGATGATATTTTGTTCGACGATAAAGCCGTTAATGATTATATAGAAGAAGGCTTAAAAGCTATTGATGAGGAAACTCAAACAGATGAAGACATAAGAGAAATATCTAGACTTATTAAAGATGAACTTATTAGAAATGCATCTAAAGGTATTGAAACACATATTACAGACTTAAATGGCAATTGGACACTCATATTTAATATAATGCAAAATCAAGTTGTTCTATTCTGTTATAACGAAGCAAGAATGGATTTAGCAGAAAATTATAGACCTCTTGTTATACAAGGAGAAATAGATGAAGATTATGGACCTGAAGAAGCTTTAGAAGCTGTAGTTACAGCTTTTGTTGCTAAACAATTCGATAAATTCATCGTTGAAGAATTAAAAGATAATGAATAGTGGTATTGATTGCCACTATTCTTTTATGTTAATATTGGATTTAAGGAGAGTGAATATATGAGTCAGAATGAACAAATAATTAGATTATTAGAAGACAGAGACCACTGTAGATTAAGACCTGGTATGTATATTCCAGATATAAATTATAGTGTATATGAATTAGTAGATAATGCTGTTGACCAATACATGATTGGAAACGGCGACACTATCAATGTTATTATAGACTCTGATGGAAGTTTAATGGTTCAAGATTTTGGTGCAGGATTACCGATAGGTCCTTCTAAAGATATACCAGAAATGAGCCAAGCAGAATTAGCCTTATCAAGATTACAAGCAGGAGGTAAATTTGATAATAATGGTATTAAATCTGCAGGATTAAATGGTGTAGGTGCATCATGTATTAACTTCTTATCGGAATATTTTTATGTAAGAATATCTAAACAAGGCAAATTATATGGTTTAGATTTTGAACAAGGGATAGTTGTTAATCAATTATATGAATTAGAAGATGAAGATGATGAGTATCCAGACAATGGTACTTTAATTATGTTAAGACCTGATGATGAAATATGGGCCGAAATAGGAAATGTGTTTAACATTCAAGCCATAAGTAGAAGATTAAAACAACTTGCTTATTTAAACCCTGGTTTAACTATAAACTTCCAAGTTGAAGATTATTGCGGACATAACATAGAAGAAAGCTATTATTTCGAAGACGGTGTTAAATCTTATGTTGAAGAATTAACAGCTAATAAAGATTTAATATTAGACCCTATATATGTATCTAAAGAAGTTGATGATATAGAAGTATCTATAGCATTAGCATACACAGAAGCAGTAGATCATACTGTATTAGCATTTACTAATAATGTACCTAACACTGATAATAAATCATCTCATTTAGTAGGATTTAAAGCCGGCTTAGCAGATGTTATAAAAGATTATCAAGTAGAAGTTACATCTAAATTAAAGAACCCTATTACTGCAGAAGACACAAGAGAAGGTATTGTCGCAGTTGTTTCTATAAAAGTTGTATCACCTAACTATATAGGACAAGGTAAAGATTATTTAAATATGCCTTCTGTTAGAAAAGCTACTTCTGAAGTTATTAAAGAATGTATGGAAGATTATATAGATAAAAACCCTAACAATGCGAAATTAATATTAGAAAAAGCATTAGAAGCACAAAGAGTTAGAGAAACAGTTAAAAAAGCAAAAGAAACAGCTAGAAAAACTAAAGGATTAGTTGCTACTACTAAACCTGAAAAATTAGTTAAATGTGTTTCTAAAGTACCAGAAGATAGTGTTATATGGCTAGTTGAAGGTGATTCAGCTGCAGGTTCAGCTAAACAAGCTAGAAATGAACAATGTGACGCGATATTCCCTGCATTCGGTAAAATAAATAACACTTATGATTATACATTAGATAAAATACTTACATCATCTAAAATACTTGATGTTGTTAAGATATTAGAATGTGGTATAGGTGAAGACTTTGATATAGAAAAATTAAGATATCATAAGATAATATCATTAGCAGACGCAGACGTCGATGGGCTTCATATTCAATGTTTATGGGCTACATTCTTCTGGAAGCATATGCCTGAAATAATTGAACAAGGTATGTTCTATTTAGCGGTACCACCTTTATATGGTATCAAACAAGGAAAACAAATCACTTATGCATATTCAGATGAAGAAAGAGATTCTTTATTAGAACAAGCAAATGGTAAAGCTGAATTATTAAGATTTAAAGGACTTGGAGAAATGAATTGGCAAGAATTACGTGAGTCTACTATGTCAGAAGACAATAGAAGATTAATCAGAATTACAAATGAAAACATAGATTGGTGCGAACAACAACTAGATATTTGTATGAATGATAAAGCAATAGCCGCACGTAAAGAATTCATAACTTCAGATGATATATATGATTTAGTTTAGGAGGTTAATTATGAGTGAAACTATTATAGAAAAGAATCTAGGCGACGCTATTGCGCCTAGATATAAAATGTATGCATTAGAGACATTGGCTGAAAGGGCCATCCCCGATATCAGAGATGGATTAAAACCAGTCCATCTTAGAATATTGTACTGCATGTACAACGATTTAAATTTAACACATTCTCATAAAACAATCAAGTCTGCTAAAGTGTCAGGAGCGGTAATGGGTAGCTACCATCCACACGGGGACTCTTATCCTACTATGGTAGGTTTAGCTCAGCCATGGAATATGAGATATCCAATTGTAGAGATACAAGGAAATCTTGGTAACATAGATGGAGACCCAGCAGCAGCTTCAAGATATACTGAATGTAGACTTACTAAATATGGCGAAGCTATGATGGCCGACATAAATAAGAATGTTGTTGATTACAGACCTACTTATGATGATACAAGTGAAGAACCAATAGTTGCACCTGGATTAATAGCTAATGCTTTATTAAATGGTTGCACAGGTATAGCTTGTGGATTCAGTACGACTACTGGTTTTCATAATCTTACTGAAGTATATAATGCTTTAGATTATATCTTAGATAAATCTATTAAAGATGAAGATGTAGATATAGCTCATTTAGCAAATACGATTAAAGGACCAGATTTTCCTACTGGAGGAATCATTGTTAATAACAGTGAATGGTATAAAATATTTACTGAAGGTAAAGGAAAAGTATCTATAAGAGCTAAATATGAAGTTATAGAAGACAAAAAGAAAACATATATTAAAATAACTGAATTACCATATGGAGTTAATAAACTTAAATTAGTTAACTCTATAGAAGATAAAATGCAAAAAGGCATTTTAACTGATATCAAAGAAGTTATAGATGCTTCATCAGAAGGAAACATTAATATACAAATCATATTAAAGAAAAGCGCTAATGTAAATCTAGTATTAAATAATTTATTAGTTAAAACAGATTTACAAACGAACTTTAACTATAATATGGTGACTCTATTAGATAAGCAATTAAGTCAATCTAATATAGTAGATGCTTTATATGCATTTATAGAACATGGATTAGACGTTATAAAAAGAAGAACTCAATATGATGTAGATAAACTAAATAGAAGAGTTCTTTTATTAGAAGGCGTATCTAAAGTACTTGAAGATTTAGAAAGAACTATAGAAATAGTTAGAGAAGAAGACAATCCATTAGCTACATTAATGGAAGAATTCGAATTAGAAGAAGAACAAGCACAATATGTACTTGATATGAAATTAAGACGTATTAGCAATCAAGATGAAGAAAAAGTAAATAATGAATTATCTGATTTATATGGACAATTACCTAAACTATTAGAAATCATCAATAATGATAAAGTAACTATGGAAACTCTTCAAAAAGAATTATCTGATATCAAAGATAAATTCGGAGACGATAGAAGAACTGAATTTAATATAGAAGAAACAGTATCTATCAATGAAGAAGATTTAATAGAAGAAGAAGATTTAGTTGTAACTATAACTTCTGAAGGAAATATAAAATCTGTATCAGCAAATGCTTATAACGTTCAAAACAGAGGCGGAAAAGGAAATAAAGGAGCTAATGTAAAAGACGATGAAATAGTTGTTGATATGTTCAGTGTTAGAAGTAAAGATGATTTATTATTTATAACTAATACAGGAAGATGTCATACTATTAAAGCATATAAAATACCTAAAGTGGCTAGAAATGCTAAAGGTAAAAATATAGTTAATTATCTAAAACTTGATGAAGGAGAACATCCTGTATCTACAATAGCTACTAATATAGCAGATAATCAAGAATCTACTTTAGTTATAGCTACAAAACAAGGTATGATAAAACGATTAAAATTAAATATGTTATCTAAGAAAATGAATGTAACTAAAATAGCTAAATTAAAAGAAGGCGATGAATTTGTCAAAGCTATTATAGCTACAGATGATGAAGAAGTATTATTAGTATCTGAAAAAGGTATGTTTATAAGATTCTCATTAGATAATGTAAGACCTACAGGTAAATCTGCAATAGGTGTTATAGGTATGAAATTTAAAACAATAGACGATAATCTATTAACTATGACTACTATAAAAGATAAAGATGATTTAATAATTGTCTCTGAATTAGGTATAGGAAAAAGAACTTCTGCAGAAGAATATAAAGCTTCCAAAAATAAAGGAGGTAAAGGAAGTTCTATATATAAAGCAAATGAAAGAACAGGAAAAGTTGCAGGACTTCTAACTGTAAATGATGAAAACTTATTAATAACTACTTCTAATGGATTAGTTATAAGATTAGATAGTACATCTATAAGCTTATTATCTAAATCAGCTATGGGTGTCAAATTAATTAATTTATCAGAAGGCGACAAAGTATCTAATGTTGCTAAAATTGTTCCAAATCAAGAAGAACAAGTTGAAGAGGGTGAATTAGTTGAATGAAGATATGCTAAGAATTAGTCTGCACCAATTTTTTGGTGCAGCATTAACTTCTTCTGCAGATTCAGAAGCAGGTATAGCTTTAATAATAGAAGAAATAACTAAATTAGTTAGCACAGATAATGATATAAAACATTTCGATAAAAAACTTATAAAACCAATTATAAAATCAGTTCAATATATAATAACACAAGAATATAATAATCTATTAGAAGATTCACAAAAGACATTCCAAGATAATATACCATTAGCAGTAAAAGCAAAACTAGATTCAGATAAGAAATTAATAGAGATGTTAGATAGTTATATAAAACAATTATAGGGAGAGTGTTTGTATGGCAAGAGCTAATAAAAAATCTAAAGCAGAAAAAATGAAAACTATTAAAGGTTTAATAGCAGGCATCAATAAAAAAGCAGGCGAAAATATTGTAAATTTTGCTTCTGAAGAAGAGATGGCTGAACAATTAAAGATTGAATTAATTCCAACTGTTTCTTATGCATTAAATTCAGCTTTTGGAGGAATTCCAAAAGGAAAAATCACTTTAATTACTGGAGACCCTGATACTGGTAAAACTTCATTCTTACTTGAAACTATAGGTCATGCAATGCAAGAAGACGAATCATTTACTTGCTTCTGGTGTGAATCAGAAAACTCTTTATCTCAAGAGCTATTAAATATGTTTAATATAGACCCAGATAGATTTATTGTTCATGAAGTTGACCCTGAACATGGTTCAGCAGAAGCTAGTATGGATATTGTTATAGCTATGGCACAGGCAGGTACTGATATGGTTGTTGTTAATAGTTTAAAAGCTATGGTTCCTAAGAAAGAAATTGAAGATTCTATGGAACAACAAAATATAGCTTTAAGTGCAAGATTAAATGCTAAACTTATGAGAAAAATATTAAGTATAATCTCTAAATCAGGTACAGCTTTATGTTTAGTTCAACAAAAATCTATAGATATCAATAGTTATGGAGCACCAGCACAAATAACTGGAGGTAGAGCTATATTATATTCAGCTGTATTAACTTTAGATTTTAATAGAGTTTCTATTAAATCAGGAGACCCATATTATGAAGTACGTGATGATTATAGAAGAATCAGATGTAGAGTTCTTAAAAACCATATATGTGGCGCTTCTAAAAATCCATACACAGTAACTGATTATACTGTAAGATTAGGATATGGTACAGACACTATGGGAGAAATCCTAGACGAAGCTTATAATAGAGATATTATAACTAAATGTCCTGGAGGATATTTCAGAGAATATACTGATTGTGAACCACATGATAAAAAGAATATCAGAATTATGGAAGACGGAACAAAATGTGAATGGAGAGGTGCTGCAAACTTCCAAGCATATTTAGACGCAAATCCAGAATACTTTGATTATATAGCGAACAGAGTTAAACAATATAATATATCTAGCAAAGTTGAAATGATAGACCAAGAAACTATAGATGTATTAGAAGAAGCAAATAACGAAACATTTAATGAAGAAGAATTCTTAGAAGAAGTAGAAGATGTTCTAGCTTCTAATGAAGGTGAATAATATGGAATGTCCATTTGGTCATAATGATTGTTGCAATACCGAACAATGTCATCTATGTCTAACAGGAAATAAATATAAGGCTCCGAAGAAAAAATCTTCGGGGCTTTCTAAAAACTATAATAAAACCACTAAAAGAATGGGTGCTGTATCAGAAACCATTACTCAAAAAGCAAATCAAGCAACTATAGATAATGTGGTTAGTTCAAGACTAACAACTAACTCAGGAGCTGGTAGCGAAAAAGGGGATGCTTGGATTACTGGATTAGTAGAAATAGCTCAAGAGGTTAAAACACAATTACCTAATAGAACTAAAGGCTGTAAAAGTTTTACGATACAAAGAGAATGGTTAGAAAAATTAGATAGAGAATCTATAGAAGCCAATAAAGAATTTTGGTGGCTAGTATTTAGTTTTAAAGAAAACGATGAACAATTATATGTAGTTGCAGATAATAAAGTATTTCAAGATATGATTGCCAATTTAGTTGCAGATAGAAAAACTGCCAAAGAGGCACAATCTAAAATAGATTTGGCCAATAAACATCGTAAATTAGTCGATACAAAAAATACTGAGTTACAAGCAACAATAGATAGAATGCAAGCAGAAATAGATTATTTAAAAGCCTTATTAAACAATAAAAAAGGTGATAAAATTGAATAGTTATCAAATTTTTGAAGTAGGAGATATTGTTTGTCTAAAAGATAATTTAAATTTCATTGATTATATTGATATGATTTGTTTTGACTTTACTCAGATGATTAATTTAACTCAAATGATTAATTTAAAAAATTATCCTAAAGATTGCCTTAACGGAATATATGTCAAGATATTAAAAATCATAGACAATAATCGTTTATTGGTTAAAGTTATAGAAAGCGAAAACGATCTTTTTATAGAAAATCGTCTTATAATTAATTTAAACTATATAGACAAAGAATTAAAGAGAATGTTACTCCTTGAAAGGAATAATGCAAAAAAAGCAAGAAGACATGATAACAAATTAAAAAAAAATAATTATGGCAAAAGTAAATTCTTTCATAAAGATAAATATTAAAGTAGGTGATTAGAATAAACGAAATTCAATTATTGGATTTATATCAAAAATTTGAACTATTAAAACACTCTACTAAGAAAAATGAAAAGATAAAACAATTAACAGATAACAAAAACGATGAATTATTCTGCTTCACATTAGAATTTTTATTAAATACTGATAAGAAAACAGGGATTTCTACTGCTAAATTATCTAAAACAATTTCTAATAAAGTTAGTTTTGTTAAGATAAATGATTTCAAAATGTTAATAAATTATGTACTAATGCATAATACAGGAACAGATGACGTTGTACGCACTGTACAACATTTTATAGAACAATTGCCTAATCTGACATTACAGACTTTTATTTCAGAAATCATAACTAAGAAATATAAATGTGGCGTAACTGCTAAAGTAGCGTCAGAAATAATTCCTGATATAATTAAAAAAGAACATCAAGTAATGTTGGCCAATAAGTTTAAAGGGGAACTTAAAGAGCCTGTACAAATATCTCTTAAATTAGATGGAATAAGATGTTCTGCATTAATAGATGATGATATTAAATTTTTATCAAGACAAGGAAAAGAAATTACAGGTTTAAATCAAATTAAATCTGCATTAGAAAGTATGAATTTAAAAGGATATATGTTAGATGGTGAACTTATTAGAATCAATAATGATAATTTACCATCTGATGAAAACTTTAAATTAACAACTAGTATTGTATCTAGTAAAGATGAAGACAAAACAGATTTAGAATATGTTATATTTGATATTGTGCCATTAGAAGGCTATAAAAAACGTGAATGTAATTTAATATTTGCTAAAAGAAAGAAATTAATTAATCAATTAATAATAGAAAATGACTTTATCAAAAAAGTACCAACTTATAAAACCACAAAAACTATTGATGATGTTTATGAAATATTAGCACAAGTAGAATCAGAAGGACAAGAAGGCTTAATGCTAAATACACTTACAGGATTATATAAATTCGGTAAACGTTCTAATGATTTATTAAAAGTAAAAACATTTAATACTTGCGATATATTCTGCACAGGAGTCGAGGAAGGGGAAGGCAAATATGCAGGAACATTAGGAGCTATTATTTGTGATTACAAAGGATACAAATTAAAAGTTGGTTCAGGTCTTACTGAAGAACAAAGAGATTTTTATTGGAAGAATAAAAGTAAAATAGTAAACAGAATTGTAGAGATAAAATATTTTGAAGAATCATCAGATAAAGACGGGAATTTATCTTTACGTTTCCCTGTATTTGTACAAGTAAGAGATGATAAAGATGACCCAAGCTACGAATAAACCAACAAAGCCTAAAATATTATCTGGTGTTTATAGAATAACATGTCTTGCCAATAATAAAAATTATATTGGTAGTTCAGATAATATAATGAGAAGACTTAAAACACATGAAAGAGAACTTAATGAAGGTTCTCATAATAATAGAAGATTGCAACATGATTATGACAAATACGGCTCTGAGTTCTTTGAATTTAGAGTCGTATTTATTGATATACCTAAAGAAAAATTAACAGCATATGAAAAAGTTGCTATATATTTATACGATTCTATAGTTATGTATAAAGGATATAATGATATATGGCCTACAACAAATCATAAAGTGTTTAAAGAAGCACATCAAGACTTATTAGAGAAAGGATTGATACCAAATAGAAAGGATTGATTGGGACACTTATTTTTGTGAAATAGCTAAACTTACAGCCAAAAGAAGTGGCTGTTTAAGAAGACAAGTCGGAGCTGTTATAGTTAAAGATAATAGAGTTATAGCTACAGGCTATAATGCACAACCAGTTGGTGTGCCAGAATGCTGTTCAAAAGGTTATTGCATGCGTCAACATCATAAAGGCGGAATAGGATTAGAAGAATGTACTGTAGTACATGCAGAAATAAATGCAATAACACAATGCGCTTTACTAGGAATAAGTTGTAATGGAGCTACTATGTATGTCACAACTAAATGCTGTATTTGGTGTTTAAAAGCCGCAATAAATGCAGGTATAAAGAAAATCGTATATATAGAAGATTACAACGCACCATTATCAGATGAATTAGCTAAAATCGCTAATATAGAAATGATTAAATTTGAAAACAAAGGAGATTAGTAATATGTTAACTAAACAAGATTTCAAAGTTGAATTAATCAATGCTGAAGAAGTTAAAAACTTTGTTAAACAACATGGTGAAGTAGCTTGTATATGTTATGCTACTAATCCTAAATTTGCACAAAAAGTAGGCGAAAATGTACTACAAACTGGACATTTCAGTGGTTCTAGAGGGGATTATTTTAAATTTAAATTTACTAATGTACCAAGAGCTTTAGTTGATCAATCTGTAAGACATGATGTTGGAACATTTAAAAACGTACAATCTCAAAGATATGTTAACCAAGCAGAATTTGATATGTATTATCCAGTTGAAATAACAATGGATGAACAATTAAAAGCTATTTGGGAAAAACATCAAAGAGATACTCAAGAAGCTTATAAAATGACTGTAGATTTATTAGCTTTAAAATATGGTTATTCAGGAGAGAAAGCTAGTGAAATAGCTAGAGGATTATTACCAATGAATGTTGAATCTACATTTGTTCAAGGATTTACTCTAGAAGCTTTAATGAACTATATGAACAAAAGATTATGCACATGTGCTCAAGAGCATATAAGATATGTTGCAAAACTTATGAAAGAAGAAGTTTTAAAAGTAGCACCAATATATGAACCATATCTAGTTCCTATATGCGAAAGACAATTATGGTGTCCAGAAGATAAGAAAAGAAGTTGTGGAAGAAGACCTGTTAAATCAGAATTAGAAGAATTAATTGAACTTGGAAGGAGAACAAAAGAGGTGAAATAAATGAAACAAACTTTACTACAAGTAGGTGATAAAGTTCGAATAAGAGAAGATATAAGAGAAAATGTTTATTACAGTATGAAAACTTATAATTATAATAATTGTTATATATATGGCAAAATGGCCGAACCTGGCAGTTTAGTAACAATAATAAAAAGCAGTGCAGGCTATCGTATTAAAGAAGAAGGCTTTTTCACTTATACTGATGAAATGTTTGATACTGAATTAATAGATTATTTATATGAAGAATATTTAAAAAATGATAAATAGGAGTATATGGTGCAATATTCCTATATGAAAGGAGGTTGCACCAATGTACGACTTAAATGATATATTAAACACTGATAATCCTTTAGAAACTTTTAGAATATTACACAGCGATATTTTAATTGATAAATTAAATAATCTTATAATAGATTGTAATGACTGTAAAACAAGTTTTGAAAAAAGAACTTATTATGGAAATAGTAACGCTAATATTCTAATAATAAATGATACTGCTACTAACAATCAAGATATAATAGATTATTTTAATGATTTACTAAAGATGAGTGAATTAGATTTAAATGATATATTTATTGTAAATGCAGTATCTTGTGTCACAACAAGAAAAGACCGTGATGATATAATACAAAGAATACCTTCACGAAAAGAATGTAATGGGTGTAAATGCTTTTTAAATCAAGCAATAAAAATAGTTAATCCTAGAATTATAATTAGTTTAGGTGCTGTGGCACTTAATCAATTTATACCAGGAACTAACTTATTAGAATATATAAATACAAAACAAGTCTTTAATGGAATCCCTACTTTGATTAATTATTCTGTTAAAGACTTATTTGATTTAACAGCATATAAATCAGAACAAGAAATAGAAAACATAAGCTGCTCTATACTTGATACATTTAATGAAGCAGCACGATATATAGAAAGCATAAAGGAGAGATGATTATGTTAATTAGAATACCTGATGAATATCAAGCTATGGAAACATTATTAAGAAGAAATGGAATACCATTTAAAATATTAGATGAAGAAGAAGTTATAGAAACTATAGCAGAAAAAGTTAATTTCTTTAATTCTTTAAACAAAGCCAAACTTGCAGAATTATTACGTCAAATAATTTCGGAGTAAGCTATGGGAAAATTTATTATAATTGAAGGACCAGATTTTTGTGGTAAATCTACACAAATAAATCTGTTAGACATTAATGGCTATTTTAAAGATCATAACGTATTTTTTACACGAGAACCTGGTAGTTTCTTACCAGAAAGTTGTGATAAGTGCGAAGAAATAAGAGATAAAATCTTATTTCAAGATAATCGTCCATTTGATGAGGCTTTATTGTTTGCTGAATCAAGATTTTATCATACTCAAGATATTTCTAGAATATTAAATAAATATGATAAAGCTGTAGTTGTATCAGATAGATATATAATATCATCTATGGCTTATCAAGGTTATGCACAAGGATTAGGAGAAAGTTTGATTTATAAAATGAACAAATTAAGTTTGGAATTATTAAAAGATATTCCTATACACTGCGTTAAATTTGAAATATCAGAAGAAAATTGGTTAAAAAGAAGAGAACAACGTAACATTCTGGATAAAATAGAACAAAAAGATATCCATAAAGACGTTCTTGATTTCTATTCTAAGCCAGAAATATTTAATGAATATACAAAAGACTTAAACATGATAGTTTACCCTATTAATGCAAATAACGATATAGATACAGTATTTACAGAATTTAAAATAACTATGGATAATATTATATATGGATTAAATTAAAAAATAGAAGGAGTGTATTGTATAATGAGTGGAATAAAAAAACCTAGTATAAAAAAACCAGTGAATGGAATTAAAAAACCAGTTGTTAAACCTAAAGCACCAGTTATAAAAGAAGAAGTTGTAGAAGAAAAAGTAGTAGAAATACCAGTTATAGTTGACCAAGTAGAAGAAATAGCTCCAGAATTAGAAGAAATATTGGCTCAAGATGAAAAACATCAAGAACAAGAAGAACAACAAATAGCAGAAGAAGTTAATGAAGAACCTGTTCAAGAACCAGAGCCAGAACCTGTTGTAGAAGAAAAACCAAAAGCTAAAAAATCTTCTAGAAAATTAACTAAGAAAAAAGAAGAACCTAAAGAAGAAGTTGTTGAAGAAAATCTTCCTAATATGGAATTAAACGATGCTGTAACAGTTATGGGTAAAATGTGTCCTACATTACCAGAATGGGAAGAAGCAAAATTAGAAATAGAAGATAAATTAAGAGCAACTGCAATAGACCCAGATATAGATCCAGCTAGTGGTAGATTATTAATTGGTGAAATAGATGCTTTATTATGTGAATTAAGAGTTTATAAAGTAGATCAAGAAGCAGAAGTTAAAGCGATAACTGAAATGGTTGAATATATAAGATTAAGTAATGCAGTAGGAACAAATTCAGAAGAAAGAAAAGCTAGTGGCTATAAAGCATTAATGAATCATAAACCAGATCCTTCTAGTACTGAAACTATAAATTTAGTAGAATATAAATTATTCTATGAATCAAAACTAGCATTTTTCAATGAAGCAATAGAAATATTAAAAGATAGAAAACAGTTATTAATAACTTTCCAAGGAATGATGAAAATAGAATCTACTTTTTAAGGAGTGATATTATATGAAACCATTAAATTTAGATGTAAAAACTAAATTGGATTTATCAGAATCAATTGATCCTAGTTTATTAAAAACAAGAACAATGGGGAAACAAGAATTAACTTATGTTTCCCAAAACACTGTTGTTGATTTATTAAATAAAGCATTTAATTATATGTGGTCATTTATAATAGATGAACAATGGATGGAACCAGGCGTTCCAGAAATAAAAAAAGAAAATAAACAATATCCATTCACTGAAAAGAATACAGATATGTCTAAAGTTAAAATAGATGCATATGGAAACAGATATATAGAAATACCTGTTGCGCCAGTAGCTTGGACTAGAGGTAGATTAAGAGTACCATTTACTCAAGAAAATGGCGAAATTGTATGGATTGAAAAATCAGCTTGTGGAGCTCAAGCAATGATAGGAAATCAAGCTGTCCAATCAACTAATGCATTTAAAGGAAGTCAATCAGATTGTCTTAAAAAATGTGCATCATTATTTGGAATAGCTTTAGAGTTGTATAGAGATGAAACAGAAGAAGCTTATTTCCAATCTATAAGAGAAGATTATTTACCTGATGTTTGGACAGAAGAAAACCAAGCTAAATTCTCAAAAGATTATAATAAATTATTAAAAATATTAGAATCATATAGTTGGTCTTTTGAAGATATCGAATATTATGTATCTGCAGTTACTGATGGACAATTTAATAGTTTTAGAAAAATGCCAACTGAGTTCTTAGAACCATTATTAAAAGCTATTGAGGAGGAATAATATTGTTAACACATAATGACCCTTATTGCGGATGTCCACATTGTGGAAATAAAACTTTTAAAGACGTTTCTATTTATACTATTAGAACTATGAAAGATGAGTTCGGAGATATAATAGTAAGACCATTTATTGAAGAGGAAAGATTTAAATGTACTAGATGTGGAAAAGAATTCAATATGAAAGAAATAAGAGACCATAAAAATAAGCAGGGATAAACAATTCCCTGCTTTTATTTTAAGGAGGATATCATGGCTAATGAATGTATGAATTATATAAGATTTACAGGAGATCCCATTCTAATACAATCATTTAAAGAAAGCTACTTAGTTTATAATGAGAATGTTGAATATTATGAACTTAACTTTAATCATATAACTCCAATCCCTGATAATTGCGATGATTATAATTTTAGAATAGAGAATTGGGGAAATAAATGGGACGGAACAGATGCTTATGTTGAAGTATACGATGATGAAGTATATATAGATGTTGCTACAGCATGGGGACCATGTAGTCCAATTGTAGATAAACTAATTAGATTATGTCCAGGATTAGAAGTTGATTATAAATATTACGAACCTGGATGTGCTTTCTTGGGTTGGAGATATCATATCATAGATGAAGACCCTGATGACGACGAACAAGATGAAATTTTAGTAGAAAATGATCCATATGGATATTGGACTCATATGTTTTCAGAAGAATATGAAACATATGATTGGCTAGTAGAACATATTGAAGATATGGTAAAAGAAGAAGAATTAACACAAGAAGTTGCAAATGAATTAAAAAGTTTAATAGATGCCGGAAATGACGCTTATATCGTTGAAAGATGTTTAGAGGAAGGAGTATTATAAATGGAATATGTAGGACCTGATGAAGGATTAAAAGTATTTGATATAAAATTTGATATAACAACAGCTGGACCTTCTCCACTTGATAATAATAGACGTATAGAACTATTCTTATTAGGCTGTGATAAGGCAATGTGTGGTCATGCTTGTCCTGGCTGTTTTAATAGAAGATTATGGGACGCTAGTTTAGCAACTCACTCATGTGACTTATTATCACTTGCAAGATGGATTGTAGATAGAACACCTGAAAATGAAAGATATATAACAATAGGCGGAGCAGAACCAACTATGCAAATGGATAAATTAATTCCATTTTGTAAGTTATTAAAAGAATATAAATTTCATATAATGATTTATACTTGGAGAGAATTAAATTATGAATTATCAGAACATACTCTTCCAAGAGCTATGGATTATCCATTAGATAAAATACCAAAAGATAAATGGTATGATTTATTTAATTATGTAGATATCATAGTAGACGGACAATTTATGATGGAACATAAACTATATCAAGAAGATGCAAAAGACGGATTCTTATCTTCTATAGGAAGTGGGAATCAAAAAATATGGGATATAAAATATTATAGAGAACATCATACAATGAGAGGATTCTATATGGAAGAACTAGAATCTCTTAGAGTGGGAAAAATTAAAAATGATTTAGTTTTCTATGTAAAGAAAGGAGTAATATAAATGCTTGTTAAAAGAGAAAAAGTTAATAAAAAGCAACATTTAATTACTGATTATATGTACAATGATGATAATGTTGGAATAGATTTAGAATTATTAAATGAAGAAAAATCTAATAAAGTTTATAGCATCCCTAGTGTACTAATATCAGACGAATCACAAAGTTTTAACTTTGCTGAAAACGAAATAAGTTTAAGTGCAAATTTAAAATATGAATCAGAAAAAATCCAAGCTGTTGTAAATGTTACTTCTCCTGACGATTATTATACAGTAAAAAAAGAAATAGCTGATAATGATTTTGCACAAGATATAATAGATACTTGTTTAGAAAACAAGAAAAACATTAAAAATTTACCATGTTATGAATTAGCTGTTCAAGAAGTTATAGACAATATAAAAGAAGAAGCATTATCTAATAACTATTTAATTAGAGAAAATGAGATGAAATATAAATGTTATATTTATAGCGATAATATGGAATTATTAGGTGTGGCTAATAGACTATTGTATAAAAGCCAAGGTTTTTTTATTATTGGAGAGTATATAGGTAAAACTTTAGAAAAGATAGCAAATAGTAACGATAAAATAATCATACACATGTGTGTGGGAGATAATTTAGTATTACAATTAGTAAATGTTCGTGTAGAAGGATGTACTAGTACTAATGTATCATATGTAATGATAAACACTGCAAATACAAAAATAAAACAAATAGAAGAGACATATATGTCAACTACTATGACTATGTCTAATAATATAGCATTGCCAAATTATCATCCATCAAGTCAAATACTTGATTATTGTGATAAATTTACAAGTATGAATACACGCACAGAAATTCTTAATTTCTATAAAATGAATAAACCAAATATGACACCGACAATTAATGTGAATAAATATTTAATAGGGTAAAGAGGCGTGAAGCCTCTATTTAATTATAAGGAGGTAAAGCGCTATGAGCTTTAATGAACAAATATTAGATTTAATGGCAATAAAAAAACCATGTATTCAAATAAGAACTAGTTTAGAAAAAGAAATGATACCTACATTGTTAAACTTATTATTTTCTAATCAAGTAGATAATATTTATAGAATAGATGAACTAGATAAAGTTGAAAAGATAAATATAAATGCAAAGGGTCAAATGATAAAAGAAGTAGTAGAACATGATGAATATGGTCAAGTTCAATTTAACCCGATGATTCTCTTACCTTGGGTGAGAGGTATAATAAATGATACAGAAAAAGTAGAGAACAACGCTTTTATATTTATGGATTATGATTCTAATTTTGATAGACCAACTTTTAGAAGATGGATAAAAGATGTGTTTGAATTTAGAAATGAATCTTATGCTCCATTTATATTTGTATCTTCTGAACCAAATATACCAGAAGATTTAAAGCATTTATTCAGTGTAGTATATTATGACGCTCCTACTGAACGAGAAATAAATCAATTATTAAGAGATTATGAAATAGTTAAGAAAGTAGAAGTAAAAGACAAAGAAAATTTAGCTCATAAATTTATAGGATTCAATAGAACTGAAATTATAGAATGTCTTGATTATTCTTATTATAAATACAATGAAATCAATGACTCTTATATTAAAGAAAAAAGAGTGGAAGTAATTAAAAAATCTAGTGTTCTAGATTATAGAGAACCTAAAATGACTATGGAACAAATAGGTGGAAATCAATATTTCAAAGAATGGTATGATGAAACTAAATTTGCATTTGACCCAGAAGCTAAACAATATGGAGTACCAATGCCTAAAGGATATTTATCTTTAGGAGCACCTGGTGTAGCAAAATCAATGTTTGCTGAAGCAATAGCTGCAGATTTAAATGTACCATTAGTATTCCTTGATATGTCTAGATTATTAAGTAAATTCGTAGGTGAATCAGAAAGAAATATAGACCAAGCAATACAAATTATAAAACAAATAGCTCCTTGTGTATTATTAATAGATGAAGTAGAAAAAGCACTTGGAGGTTATAAATCATCAAATGCATCAGATTCAGGTACTTTAGCCAGAGTATTTGGTAAAGTATTAAACTTATTAGCAGACAACGATAACGGTATATACACTGTAATGACTTCAAATAATGTTAAAGATTTACCACCTGAATTAACTAGAGCAGGAAGACTAGATGCAATATGGTATTTTGGATTACCAACAGAAAAAGAACGTGAAGAAATATTTAATTTACACTTAACTAAAAGAGGTCATAGTGTTTCTAAAGCCAATTTAAAGAAAATAGCAAAAGAAACAGAAAAATATACTGGTGCAGAAATAGAACAAATAGTTATATCTGCAATAAGAAAAGCATATGTTAGAATGAAGAAAGCTGGTTCTAACAAATATAAAATAGATTTTGAAGATTTAAAATCTGCAAGAGATAATGTAATACCAGTAGCTGTTTCTTCTAAAGAAACAATAAATGAATTAGAAGACTGGGCTAAAGGTAGAGCTTTATATTCTAATAAATCAAACAGTAAAAAGAATAAAGATTTATTAGATAAAATAGATGAAATAGATTTTGATGATATTATATAAGGAAAGTGATTAGTATGAAATTTAAAAATAGAGATGAAATGATTGATTATATAGAAGAAAATAGCGTTCATACAACAGAAGAGCTGCCTTATTGTACTTTTTGTGATGAAAGATTAGATTCATATGATGGTTATATAGAATATTATAACTTAGAAACAGATTCTGGATATGAAATGTTTTGTTGTGAAGAGCATATGATACAATATTTAGAAAAATTTATAAAAGGAGAATAACAAATAGAGGGCGATTTAATTGATAAAAAAAATGACAACTTTAGTTTTAGGCAATACATTGGCATCATTAGGTATAGCAATGGTTATTAATTCTGGTTTAGGCTGTTTTTCAGTTACATCAGCAAATCTTGCTATATCTAATTTTTTTGGCATATCATTAGGAACTGCAGGTATGTTAGTAGAATTAGTTATATTATTAATTGCAACTTACAGAGGAGAAGGTATAGGATTAACAGCGGTATGTAATGCATTTTATGGTTCATATGCAATAGATTTTTTTAGAATGTTGTTACCATCGCATATATTAATGGTATTCGGTTTATTAATAATACCATTTGGATGGGCTTTAATGGGTAAAGCAGGACTTGGAGATACAGGCTGTAATGTTTTAATGAATTCTATATTAAAACAAACTAATAAAAGTATTGGCTTTGTACGTGGTGTACAAGAATGTTTATTTATGTTAATAGGATTTCTTGGCGCAAGACAATATGTAACTTGGTTCACAATAGCATTGTCATTTGGACTAGGATATTTATTACAATTCATATATAGACTAATAAAATATGACCCAACTAAAATAAATCATAAATTTTTAATTCAGACATCAGGAGGAAAGACATGTTTAAGAAAGAGTTAATAAATAATATTCCTATCCATCAAGAAATGCTTTTGGTAAAGAAAACAATAGGAATTAAAAAAAATTATACACAACAAGGTAGACATATGACTGTTAAAGCAACTGCTTATTGTAATGATCCTATAACTTATATGGGAACAGTGCCTAAAGTTGATTATACTATAGCAGTAGATCCATCTGTTATACCATTAGGTTCTAGAGTATATATACCACAATTCAATAAAGTATTTATAGCTGAAGACACAGGAAGCAAAATAAAAGGAAACAGAATTGATATTTATATGAAAGATTACGATACTTGTATGAAATGGGGTATTAGAAATATAGATATTTATATATTAGATTAAGAGGTGATAAGAATGAGTGGGATAATGATAGACGATGATTTTGATCCAGTTGAAGAAGAAAAAGAAACATCTTCCGATTCTGAATTAAAAACAGTAGTCAAGCAGGGTTTTAAAGATTTAGAAATGATAGTAGAAAAACTAGGTCAATTGTCTCAATTAATGGAACCTTTTGGTGATTCTGATACAATTGACGAATTAATAATATTATATAGTGAGATAATCCCGAATATATTAATAGGAGACTATAGTGAAGCATTAGAAGGATTAGACAAAGATGACCAAGCCATAGCAAGATTAGCTTTAAATAGAAGAAGAAAAGATATAATTTCAAATTTATTAGAAAAATATAATAATTAATATAAAATAAAGTAGTGGCCCGCTACTGGTAAGAATGGGTAGCCTTTAAATAGGCAAGAAAGAGAGAATAAAATGAGCGTATGGAAACAAATAACAAGTGATGTATTAGGAAAAAATGTAAACGAAAAAATGTTAACAAATGCATTAGCTGATTTAGGAATAACATTAGACAAATCTGTTAAACAAATAAGAAATAGCTGGGGATCTGATACTTGTGACGCAGCTTTAGTTAATAGCAATGGAAGAGTAACTTCAGTTGGTATAAGATGGACAGCTAAAAAAGGAATAGAATTAGTTGGAGATACTTTCAACTGTAATTTTGGACATGGAATATATGACAAAGGACAAGAAACTTTAATGAATAAAATAGCACAAGCTTATCAAGTAAGACATGTAAAACAACAAATGGCTTTAAATAACTGGATGGTAGAAGAACAAGTTACTGAAAATGGAGAAATCAAATTAGTATTTGTTCAAGCATAATAAACAAGACGGCTTCGGCCGTCTTTAAAATTTATAAAAAGGAGATTGTTTGATATGAACCATTATTTAGTTATTAAAACAGAAGTTGATAAAGAAGAAAATATAAATACAGAAGTAGTATTAAAATATAAAAAATTAGAAGCTGAAGTAGAATTCTTTTCTATGATAGATAATTTTTATTCAAGATTAATACACGATAGCAAAATTATGCATTTCGAAGAATTCAATATCGATGATTTCGGAGATGAAAAAAGAGGACATTTTGTATTTGAATTTAAAGATTATGAAAGCGAAATAAATTTAAAAATTGAATTAAAAACTATATAATTAGGAGGATATAAAAATGAAAAGAGTAGAATTAACTATAAAAGAAGATGGAAATTACACTATAAATGCAATGGAAGGATTCGTAGGTCAATCTTGCGACCAAAAAACAGCTAATTTAGTAGCTATATTAGGCGGAGTTGAAAAACAAACTAAATATAAACCAGAATACTTTGATCCAGATGGAGATAATTTAAACGAATTAACTAACGGAGGTAGATAATTTGAAAAAAGCGAAAAAAACAAAAATCAAAACTGGAGAAAAAGGATTGTTTGGACAAAAGAAAGAAAAAGTTATCTGTTGCCCACATTGTAAAAGTACAGATTATGAAATTTTACAAAGAAATGTAATGCTATATATTCTACCACCATTAAATACTAATCACGCACAAGGTGTATGTAGAAAATGTGGTAAAAAATTTAAAATAAACTAAGGAGATTGTATACTATGAAATCAATGGCTATGAAAATATTAAGAGAAGAATTTGGAATAAGAAAAGTACAAGGTAAACATTTAGGTGCATATAGTTTCTATACTTTATGTGGTTTTATAAAAGCAGCAAGAAAAGGCGAAGAAATTAAATAATATAGGCACCCATTATAGGGTGCTTCAATACTATAATGGGAGGTAAATATTATGGAAAAGGCTATAAATATATTTGAAGGATTAAATCCTGAACAAGTTCAAGCTGTTAAAACTATATATGGACCAGTTCTTGTTTCGGCAGGTGCTGGAGCAGGAAAAACTAAAGTACTAACTGTAAGAGCTCAGCATATGATTATAAAAGGAATCGACCCAAGTCAAATATTATTAACTACTTTTACTAATAAAGCCGCAGGCGAAATAAAAGAAAGAATAATAAATGTTATAGGCGATGAAGCTAAGAAAATAACTGTTGGTACTTTTCATAGTATCTGTAATAGAATACTTCGCCAGTATGGAGAAAAATTAGGATATTGTAAAACTTTCAGTATACTATCTGAAGATGATTCAGATAAAGTAATAAAAAAAGCCGCTAAACAATATGCCTTAGAAAATAAAGATTTAAAAAACTATATAGCTAATTGTAAAGCAAATATGTTAACTCCAGCAAAAGCTATGTCTCAAGCTAAAACAAGTGAAAAAGATTTAGCTAATGCTTATGATGTATATCAATCTGAATTAAAAAGAACTCAATCTATGGATTTTGATGATTTATTATTGAATACTGTTATATTATTAGAACAGCATTCAGATGTAAAAAAAACATTAAATAATAAATGGAAATTCATTGAAGGCGATGAAATACAAGACAGTTCGGCTACAGATGCTAGACTTATGGAATTATTAGCAGGAGAAGACCAAAATGTATTCTTCGTTGGAGATGACTTTCAATCTATATATGGATTCAGAAATGCAGATGTAGGAATAATGCTTTCATTAAAAGAAAGATATCCTAATTTACAATGGTTTAATTTATCTAAAAACTATAGAAGCACAGATACTATAGTTTATGGGGCAAAAACTCTTATAGATAAAAATAAAAACCAATTACAAAAGAAAGTAGAAGCAGCTAGAGGTGTTAAAGGTTCACCTATAATACAAACTAAATGCAAGAATCAAGAAGATGAAGCTAAAAAAGCTGTAGCTTATATAAAAATGGTTCATGAGAAAAAAGGTCTACCTTATAAAGATATAATGGTTCTATACAGAATGACTTATCTTTCTAGAAATATGGAACAAGCTCTTATGAAAGAAAGAATACCTTATACTTTAATAGGAGGAACTCCATTCTTCTGTAGAGCAGAAATACTAGACATATTATCTTATCTTAAATTAATAGTTAATGAAAATGACTTAATGGCGTTCAAAAGAAGTATAGCTATACCTAAAAGAGGCATAGGTGAAAAATCTATAGAAACTATAGACCAATTTGCTATGAACTTCCCAGGAAAACCATTATCTATAAGAGAAGCAATAAGTCATAAAGATTTAAAACTTAGAGGAAAAGCTGATAAATCATTAAAAGAATATGTAGCCTTCTTGGATTTATTAGAAACTAAATATCTTGAATTATCACCAGCAGAATTAATAACTTGGTTAGTTACTGAATTAAATTATGTTGATTATTTAAAAGAACATTATAAAGAAGATTCAGAAGTACAAACTAGAGTAGAAAACTTAATGGAATTAGTTAATGTTGCTAGTGAATATGAATCTATAGAAGACTTACTTGTTCAAGCTTCTCTATATAGAGAAGATATAGATGATAAAACAGATGCTGTTCAACTATTAACTATGCATAAATCTAAAGGATTAGAAGCTAAAGCTGTTATAGTTATAGGATGTGCTGAAGGAATAGCTCCGCATCATAAATCATTTGAAGATCCAAAACAATTGGAAGAAGAAAGAAGACTTATGTATGTCGCAGCTACAAGAGCAGAAGATTATTTATTTATGTTATATCCAAGTTATACAAAAGTACAGGGTGTTGATACTTATGCAAAACCTTCTAGATTTTTAAATGAAATAAATTCAAAATACGTATATAAAAATTAATTTCTAATAAAAGGGGCGAAAGAGAAATTGAGTGAGGTTGAGAATAGAGAATTTAATGAATTATCTGAAGAGTTTGTAATGGACTCTTTACAATTATGTGAAACTATTAATAAATATAGACAAGAAGAAGGTAAGTCTTCTAAATTGGAACATAATGATTTATTAAAAGTGATAAGAAAAGAAATTGAAGCACTTAAAAATACAGGTATAAAAGATGAGGGAAATTTTTCCCTTATCTCATATACTGATTCTATGAATAGATCTAAGCCTTGTTATGCTTTAACAAAGTTTGGATCTATGTTAATATTGAACAAAGAATCTGCATATGTTAGATATAAAACACAAGTATATATAGAAGAATTGGAATTTAGAAATTCTGTATTAGAAGTTCCTTATAATGAAATGGCAGAAGATAGATTAATCAACGGATTCAATTTTAAAGAGATAGTAAGTTATTTAGAATACGCATCTATTGATGATTTAAATGCTATTAAAGATTTAAGAATTTTTAAAGATATAGGAATTTATCCTTATGCCGGATTCGTAAAGCAATATTTTGATACAACAGACATCAAACATTTAGAAAAAATAGCCACTTCTAAAGATATAAAAAATTATGGAATTAATACTTTGTCTACTCAAGAGTTTATTGATTTATTAGAATCTAATTCTATAACTTATAGAAGTATACCTAATAAAATATGTATAAGTGATGTAGTGGTTACAAAAGGCAAAATAAAAGTATTATCGGATCAGGCATTAATATATTTAGCATTAACAATTAAAGGATCCGAAGTAGCAAATAAATACAGAGAATATTTACTAAATAATCAATTGATTGATTTGCAACAAATTAATCAAATAACAAACGAAAAAGATATAAAAGCTATTCATCAATTACAAATAGAAGTCAAAATGATAATGGATAGATTATATGAAAAAGAAGATATACTAAACGAAAGAGAAAAGTTATTAAATCAACGTGAATCCAATATAATTCAAAAAGAAACTGTATTGAAAAATTATACAGTAGAAGATAAAGGAAAAATGAAATTACGTGACAGAATAAAAAAGGCATTTAAAATCTTATTTGGAGGTGATAACTACAATACTCATGAAATAATTGTAGTGAAACATGAGTTTGAACAATCACATAAAGAAGAAGTTACACCTAAAATAGAAATTGATAATAATGAAACAGTTGTTGTAGAAGTTGTTGAAACAGAAATTAATGATTATGCACCACCTATTGCAACTAGACAACCTATATGCAAAGAAAAATTAGGTGTACCTGTTCCAAGCCCTATAAAAGAAAAAGACTATAGTAAAAAAGATTTTTCAATATCTGAATTAAGAAATGATTTTAAAACAATTGTTCTTCATATAAGCAAAACTAAAAATATAAAAATTGAACATGTATATGGAGAAGTTTATAGAAATATAGAAAAACGTTTCCATATAACAATAAACAAACCCAATCCACAAACTTCAAAATTGAATGTATTAAGACCAATTCATTTAAAATATGGTATAGAGTATTTAAATAACACTTATTTATAATAAGGTGATAACAATGATTCAATTAAGAAAAAAAGATAACGATTCTTTCTATCTAGAATATACAGGTGAGTTAGACGCTAAACACAATATTTTACGTGTTTTAGCGTCTTCCTGCAATAATAGGAGAGTAGATACCGATAATTGGATTATCGATAACCAAACAAAAAACATATTAGAATCTAATTATAGCATAGAATATATAACAGTACCATGGGAAAATGTTGGTACTGGTTTAAAATATACACCTTATGATTATCAAAAAGAGTATGTTCATTTTGGTTCTAATAATGATAGTGCTTTATTCTTAGCTGGTACTGGAGCTGGTAAAACATTTATTGCTATCACTCTTTATAATGAATTAAAACTAGCAGGCAAAGTAACTAAACCTGGTGTTATATGTGTGCCTGCTTCACTTAAATATCAATGGACTAAAGAAGTATCTAAATTTTCTGATTTAGTTGCTCATTCTATAGATACTCCTAGTAAAATGAAAAAGAAATTCGATGCTCAATTCGAAGATTGTGATTTATTAATATGTAATTATGAAACGCTAAAGAATAAACAAGTATCTGAAAAACTATTAAATATGGAATTAGAATTTATGTTAATAGATGAAGTACAAGCTTTAGGAAACTATAAGTCGGCTAGAAGTAAAGCTATATATCAATTTAATGATTTACAGTATAAATATGGTATGACAGCTACTCCTATTACTAGAGATCCATCAAACTTATTTGGTATATTTAACTTTATAAGTCCTGATGTATTTAAATCACATGGTAAATTTGCTTCAAATTATCTTATATATAGATCATATGGACAAGTAAGCGGTGTTAAAAATGTAGATCATTTAAAAGCACAAATTAAACCATATGTATTTATGAAATCAGAAGAAGAAATAGCTAGTCAATTACCAGAGCTTATAATAACTCCAATTTATTGTACAATGAGTACAAAAACTAAAAAGATAAATGATAAGATAATGGTTGATTTAAAATTAGCAAAAGACACTGCTGAGGCTATAGAAAAGAAAATAACTAATCTTAAATTGCTTGAAACTAATTCTGATTATATAAGAGCTAAAGCACAAATACTTGCATATCAAACATTTGCACAAGAACTAGCCGATGATCCTAGATTGTTGGGTATGTCTGAATCCACTATGACTAAAAATTATGATGTAGATGATTTAGATAGTCCTAAACTAACTGTTTTATTAGAATTAATAGAACAAATAATAGACGCAGATGAAACAGTATGTATATTTACTAAATATGAAAGAATGCAACGTATATTAACTACTGAAATACAAAAACATTTTAAAGATATAGGTATTGCTTATTTAAATGGTTCAATGAATAGTGAAGAACGCTATGAACAAGCATACACTAAATTTCAAAATGATAAAAATTATAAAGTATTAATTATGACAGAAGCTGGACAGGCCGGCGTATCATTATCTAAATGTAAAAATCTTATAGAATATGATTTAGCAGATTCTTATGCTGGTATGACACAAAGACATGGTCGTGTTAAAAGAGCTGATTCTGTTAGCAGAGTATCTAATATATATCAAATTATATTAGAAGAAAGCTTTGATGAAATAGCGCTTAAAATAATCAATAAGAAACAACAATATGATAATGATATTATTAAAAATCTATAAAAAGGAGAAATAATTATGAGAAATCATGAACAATTATTTGCTGAAGTAAGAGAAGCCTTTATAGATATGGACGTTACTGAAGAAGTAAGCGTAAAAAGAATTGATTTAGCTTTACACGAATTAGATGAAATTGAAGCTAAATGTGCTCCCGATTGGGAAGCTGCAGTTATGAATATGTTAGTATTCATAGGAGTATTAGCTGGAACACTATCTGCTGAAGTATATGGCGGAGGAGCAGAAGACGAATTACACGATAAAATAAGAGTCGTTTTTGAAATACTTGCTAAATATTATGCAATAGTTAAATAATTAAAATAAGGGCGTGATTGTTATAATTAATGAGAGAGATTTTATAGACGAATTAAATGAATTCCTTAATGAAGAGGAGCGAAAATCATTAAATATAGAACAAGATGAAAATAATAATTATCTTATAAATGATAAACATCAAGCCGATTACTTTATCAAATTAAGTAAAGAATGTGAAGAAGAAATAGAGCAAATACAACAATATATAAAAGAAGAAAAAGATAGACTAATACATCATCTTGAACAATTTGAAATGAAAGAGATTGAAAAAGTAAAAAGCAGACAACAATATTATACAAGAGCACTTGAAGATTTTACACGTAGAGAATTGGAAGGTTCAAGTAAAAAATCTATCAAGCTTCCTAACGGTACTCTAGCTATTAAAAAACAACAGCCTCATTATGAATATTCAGATGAACAATTTATAACATGGGCTGAATCTTATTTTCCTGAATTGGTTAAGGTTACAATTCCAGAACCAAAGAAAACTATAGATAAAAAAGAACTTAAAAAAAGATCTTTTATAGATGATGGTATGTTGTTTATTGATGGTCTTGAAGTACAAGGCGTAAGCGTAGAGGAGCGCGATGATAAATTTGAGGTGAAATAATGAAGTTTAGTAGAGAGTTCTTAGATCAACTCAAAAACAATGTAAATTTACTAGACTTAATAAGTGAATATACTGAATTATACAAGGCAGGCCCATATATGTATATGGGCCATTGCCCACATCCTAAACATAATGATTCTGATGCTTCTTTTAGATTAAACACTAAAACCAATACTTGGTGTTGTTATGGCTGTCATTCAGACAAAAAGAATAAAGAACAAGGTAATTATGGTTCTGATTGTATAGCATTTATGGAATGGGTTACAGATGGACAAATGTCTTGGATAGATGCTGTTAAGTTTTTGGCCGATAAAATAAATTTACCATTGCCAGTAGAGAAACATGAAAAACAATATAATATTAATTATAAATTAATGAAAAAATACGAAAATGAATTAACTGAAGATGCTTTAGATTATCTTAAATATAGAGATATATCTAAAAATGAAATAGATAAATGGAATATAGGATATGACAGATTTGAAAAGAGAATAGTTTTTCCATTAATAGATAATTATCAAAATGTAATTGGTTTTAATCGCCGTCTTCTAATAAAAGAAACAAAAGGCATTACTAAAAAATATGTTCATTCCGCTGATTCTGAAATATTTAAAAAATCTAATTATTTATATGGTATGAATGACATAGATAAGTCTTTTGATTATATTATTTTAACAGAAGGCGTATTTGATGTTATCTTAGCTAGAAAATATGGGCTTAAAAACGTTATTTGTGCATTAGGTACAGCTTTAAGCGAAAATCAAATACAACAAATAGCAAAACATAAAAAAGAAATCATTATAGCTTATGATTCAGATGAAAAAGGTATAACTACTATGAAAAAAGTTATTCCTATGTTACAAGAACAAGGTTTAACAACTAAATTAATTCCTTTGCCAGAAGGTAAAGATTTAGCAGATATGTCAATGTCTTTAAAACATGGAATAAAAGATTATGTATTAACTAAATCTATACCATATAGTTATTATTTAATGAAAGACTTAATAGAAGATTTTAATCAAGAATATTTTTGTATATATATGAAATACATGTCTATGTTTAAAAACATAATCGACCAAGCACCAGAATCAGAAAAAGAAATTGCTACTTCATATATTAATAATACTGTAAGTGGTAAGGAGCTGAATATAGAACATGTTATGCGACAAATGTCTCAATCGAACAATATGTAAATATTATGCATTCTTTGCAGATGCACCAATGATTATAAATATAGAATCATGTGAAAAAGCAATAATGTCAGTAGAACAGCCTACATTTAAAAATCCTAATGATAATATAGCTTTATTAAATTTTAAACAACCAATAGACTATTCTCAATTTAATATACCACAAGAAGAAGATGAAACAATAGAAGATGAAGAAAAAGTATTTGTTGATTTATCACAACAAGCAGAAGAAAAAGAAGTAAGTATGATGGATTTATTATTGGAAGGAGAAAATGAAAATGTCGAAACAAAAAAAACAAAAACTACCAATAGACGTTCTAACTAAACATTTACAAGAGCACAAAGATGCTGTTATTGTATTAGGTCCAGATATCTTAGGAGAGTATAAACAATGTGAAATAAATGAAGAAACATTTGATTTATACAATAGAAAACTTATGATAAAAGAACCTAATAAATTTTGGAATTTCTATGTAGATGAAATAATGAATCCGTTAGCTATTACTAATAAAATAACAGCTCAGCTTAATAGATTATTAGGCATGAATATTCATTCTAATATAATCGATACAAACATAGTTAAGACTATTATAAATACGGATACAAGAAATGATTTAATTAGTCCTAATGGCAAAAATGATAGACTTGAATGTGTGAAATGCCATAAAATGTTTGAAGCTCATACTATGATAGATGACTTAAAACAAGTTGATAAAACATTAAAATGTGAATGCGGTGGAAATATTAAACCAACTGTTTTATATCATGGTGAAAGATATAATATGAATATATATAAAGCAGTCAAAGACGCTATATTTGTAGAAGAGAATGGCAAACCAAAATTGAATACGCATACGCTTATATTTATAGGAGTAGATTTTACAGATTCATTAATTTCTGAATTGATTGACTCTTATGATGCACTAAAAGATGGAGAACATTTTACTGTTATCGTAACAGACAAATTAAATAGAGATGATTTGATTTATTATAATCCTGAATTTGGGGTAACTGATGATATAGATCAAGCAATTAATAGATTAATAAATTTAATTAAATAAAAATGGAGAGATGTAATATGATAGAAATATTTTCAATAATGCATAGCAGTCATGCTATAAATGGTATATCTATAGAAGAATTAAATGATATTTTTGTAAACAATCATAGTGATACTTATATAATCACTATGATTGGTAAAAACAAAATAATTCTTAAAAACAAAGAAGAAAATAAATTTGAAAAACTAGATTGTATCTGTAATTATTTTGATACAAATGGATTAACAGATTGTAATGATATAAAAGAAAAATGTACTGGAAAATGTGATTCTTGTAAAGAATGTTACAAATGTGCATTACAAAAACTAGAGTCTGGAGATATGACTTTAAAATAGAGGGAATGTTATGTTTAAAAATAAAGAACAAGTAATGGTTGTTCCTGTTAACTATGTATCTAATGTTGGAAATAAATTTAAACTTAATGAAACTTTAACATTACAACAAAGCTATTGCCATTATGATTCTTTAGGTGTATATAGACCACTATATGAAATAGAAAATAATATTTGCTTTATTAGAATATCAACAATGTTAATAATTAAGAATCAATATAATGAATACCTAGTAAAAGAATTATATGACAAACAAAAACGTCCATGTCTTGAACTAGGTATTCATTCTTATGTGAAGTCTCAAAGTGGTAATTATCAAGCTATATATAATCAATTAATAGCTTCAACAAGAAATTACTTTGATGTTGATTTAAACTTTAAATATCTTGGTACAATTAGAGACTTGGCAAATGATAATGTAAAATCTATATTGGGGAATGTATATATAACTGAAATAAATAAAGATGATTTTATTTTAAAAACAAAACATGAATTATATGAAAATAAATGGTATAGCAAACAAGAATTAATAGATAAATATAATAAAGCTACATCATGGTCAAAAATTATGATAGATAATATAGTTGAAGAATTAATATAAAAGAAAGGAGTTCCAGTTGAATGAACGAAAGAGATTGGCTTGGTACTGAAAATCAATTAGCTATAGATATATGGAATAAAAAATATAAATACGAAGATGAAACATTTGAACAATGGTTAGATAGAGTTTCAAATGGAGATGAAGAAGTTAGAAGATTAATAATAGAACAAAAATTCTTATTTGGTGGAAGAATTCTAGCAAATAGAGGATTACAAAAATTTGATAAAAAAGTAACTTATTCAAATTGCTATGTGTTAGAAATAAAAGATGACTCTATAGAAGCAATATATCAAACTTGTGCTGAATTAGCTAGAACATTTAGCTATGGAGGCGGAGTTGGAATAGATATATCAAAATTAAGAGCAAAAGGAATGTCTGTAAATAATGCAGCAAAAACAACTACTGGTGCTGTTAGCTTTATGGATACTTTCTCTAATGTATCTGAAGTTATAGGTCAAAACGGTAGACGTGGTGCAACTATGATTTCTATAGATTGTCATCATCCAGACTTAGAAGAATTTATAAATATCAAAACAGATTTAGATAAAGTAACAAAAGCAAATATATCAGTTAGAATTACAAATGATTTTATGCAAGCCGTTGTAAATGATTTACCATGGACTTTATCTTTTACAACTGAATCTGGAGACGTTCTAGAAAAAGTAGTAAGTGCTAAAGAAATATTTCACTTACTTGCTAAAAACAATTGGGACTTTGCAGAGCCAGGTATATTGTTCTGGGACGATATAGAAAACTATAACATAATGAGCGAAGATCCTAAATTTAAATATGCAGGAGTTAATCCCTGTGCTGAGGAACCATTGCCAGCTGGTGGAAGTTGTTTATTAGGATCATTTAATTTATCTGCTTATGTTTGCGGTGGAAAATTTGATTTTGATGAATTCTCTAATGATATTCATATTGTAGTAGAAGCTATGAATGATGTATTAGATGAAGGATTACCATTACATCCATTACAAATACAAAGAGATACTGTTGAAAAATTAAGACAAATAGGTATAGGTATAATGGGTGTAGCAGATATGCTAATAAAAATGGATATAAAATATGATTCAAAAGAAGCTTTAGAATTATGTGATGAAATAGGGTTCGTTTTAGCAAATGAATCATTATGTGCTTCTGCTTTATTAGCAAAAAGACACGGTGCTTTTCCAGTTTGCGATAGAGAAGCCATATTAAAATCAGATTTTATATTTAACAATACTACAGGTGAAACATATGATTTAATAGCAGAGTATGGATTAAGAAATAGTCAATTATTGACTATAGCTCCAACTGGAACACTTTCTACTATGTTAGGTATAAGCGGCGGAATTGAGCCTATATTTAGTTTATCTTATACAAGAAAAACAGAATCATTACACGGAGAAGAAGTATATTATAAAGTGTTTACTCCGATAGCTCAAGAATACATGAATAAACATCATTTAGAGGAAGAAGAAGATTTACCAGATTTCTTTGTAACTGCTCAAACTATAAATCCATTCAAAAGAGTAGAAATGCAAGGAATTTGGCAAAAACACATAGATGCGAGTATTTCATCAACAGTTAATTTACCTAATTCTGCAACAATTGAAGAAGTTGAGCAATTATACATCTCTGCATGGGAAAATGGTCTAAAGGGTATGACTATCTTTAGAGACGGATGTGCTAGATTAGGCGTTTTAACGTTAGATAACAAAAAAGACGAAAAAGAGGAAAAACCTGAAAAAGCCGAAAATGAGAAAAAAGAGCTAAATAACCTTTTACCTCAAATGGACAATAATCTTAAATTTGGCGATACTATCATGCCTTCTGATTCTTTAATAGGTCTTAAAAAGACAATAAAATCAGGATGTGGCACAATGCACGTAAATGCCTTTTTTGATGAAGAGACAGGAGAGCTAAGAGAAGTCTTTTTATCAAAAGGTAGCAAAGGCGGATGTTTGGCATTTACTAATGCTGTATCAAGATTAATAAGTTTACTTGCAAGAAAAGGAGCCCCATTAGAAGAAATAGTAGACCAATTAAATTCTGTTGTTGTATGTCCTAGCTATGCAGCAGCAAGAGCAGCTGGTAAAGAAGTTTCTCCAGGTTCATCATGTGCAGCATCTATAGCGAAAGCATTATTAGAAATGCAAGCTAAATTTCAAAAGATGTTTATAGACGATGAAGATGAGCCACACGAACTTACTAAAAAAGAACCTGTTAAATTAGATAAAGAAAGAATAACTAAAGAAGTTAAAGGTCCAGATTATGCTATTTGTCCAGAGTGCGGCGAAAAATCTTTAATGTATTCTGGCGGTTGTAATTCATGTACTAACTGCGGATATACAAAATGTCAATAGGTAATCGTTCGACAAATTTCGCAAACTAGGATCAAAAATTTATTTTTTCGCGGAGCGATTTTTTCGTTTGCCGCGAATTTTTTATTATGAAAAATTTTTAATAAAACTGACATGAATACTGACATAGAAAACTTAGACACCTTGGAACAAACGTTTTCTATATCAAAATCATAAAAGTATATATTTTATGTCAGTATAGAAAGAAAACGTTTATCTCAATGGTTTCAGACTAAGAAAAATAACTATGTCAGTTATGGTCAGTCATAATAGGAGATAAAAATGAATAAAATATTTAATGTAAATGATATAGTTAAAGTACCAAGATTAGATATGGTTGGTAAGATAATAGATTCTGATGTTACAATAGAAGGAAATAATACTATCTATTTAATAGTATTCGATAATGGTACTTTTGATTCCTTCTTAGGAATTGAATTAGAAGAAAATTAGAGGAGTGATATTTTGATTAAAGTAAAAAAATTAAATCCAGATGCAGTTCTACCTAAATTTGCTCATAGTACAGATGCTGGAGCAGATTTATTTACTTGTGAGGATTTAGAATTAAGACCAGGAGAAAAAGGTATAGCAAAAACAGGTTTAGCAATACAATTAAAACCAGGTTTTTGTGCTTCTATTAGACCTAAATCAGGTATGACTGTTAAAGGCGTTCCTTGTGAAGTACAACATAAAGTACTTGATGAATCTGGTATTCATTATGTGACTATACAAGAGAGAGTAGATATCACAGTTTATCTAGGATTAATAGATAATGAATATAGAGGAGATTTAGGTATAATGGTTAAAAATGAAAGTGATATGAATATTATTATACCTAAGCATACTAAACTGGCTCAACTTGTTCTTGAAAAATACTATCAAGATAATTTTATTGAAGTAGATGAACTTGAAGAAACTGACCGTGGTGAAGGTGGATTTGGTTCCACTGGAATATGTCTAGTATAGAAAGTAGGAGATTTAATATGAATAAGAAATGCACAACAGTTAATTGTTCATTAACTGGTTGTAAGTATAATAGTGCATGTTGTGCAAATCCGGCATGTAAAGAATGCTATTGCACATTGCACAAAATTGATTTAATTATTGATGAAGAAAATGGTCTATTCGATTGTAAACAATATGAATATGACTATACCAAACCTTATGAATGTATCGATTGTCAATTAGAAAAACATGGTGAGATAGAAATTGTGCCCGATCCTGTTTTTGTAGAAGTTGACGACTTAGATGATATATTTTAAATACTAAAGCTAGAGGATGAGGTGAGACTAATGAGTTATGTACCATTGCATGTCCATACTTCAAGAAATAGTATTGGAGATGCTATTTTAAAAATAGATGAATATATAAATAAAGCTAAAGAACTAGGACTAAAGTCATTAAGTGTCACCGGTCATGGTTCTCTAGCTGATATGTATGATTTTTATTTTAAATGTATAGAAAATAATATAAAACCAATTATAGGTTGTGAAATATATTTAACACCTGATATGGAAAATAAAACAAAAGATTCTGAAACATATCATATGATATTATTAGCTAAAGATAATATAGGTCTAAAGAATCTAATAAATATAGTATCTATTGCATCACTTGAAGGATTCTATAAGAAACCTAGAGTTGATTTAAATTATATAAATCAACATAGTGAAGGCTTAATATGTACTACTGCATGTGTTGGTGGTATGTTACCTCAACTTATATTAGATAAAAAAGAAGATCAAATAGTTGAACATATAGAAGAACTAAAGAACATCTTCGGCTCTGATTTATACTTTGAAATTCAACCTGGTGATTTTATAGATCAAATAGTCGTCAACAATAAACTAATAGAATTATCAGAACAATATAATGTACCTTTAGTTGTTACTAATGATATACATTATCTTAATGCTGAAGACTATAAGATACATGACTATCATGTAAGACTTGGACGTAAAACTACTATATCAGATGATTTATTATATCCTGATACATGTTATTATTTAATGTCTTATGATGAACTTGTAAATTCATTAGTTGCTTATGATTCTAACATTATAAAACAAGCGATAGAAAATACAAATATTATAGCTGAACAATGCTCTATAGAAGTAAAGGTAGAAGAATTAAATCTACCAGAGTTTAAATGTCCTGAAGGGTATACTCCACGTACTTTTATAGAGCATTTATGTTATAAACGATTAGAAGAAATTATGTTTCTAATAAAAGACCCCAGTCAATACATTGATAGAATGCATTATGAACTTGATACACTTGAAGAATTAGGCTTTACTTCATACATGTTAATCATGTGGGATATATATAGATATGCAAGAGAACAAAATATAATGATGGGACCAGGCAGAGGATCAGTGTCTGGTTCTGTTGTTGCTTATCTATTACAATTAGTTACTATAGACCCACTTAAATATAACTTATTGTTTGAAAGATTTACTTCAGTTCATCGTAAAGGATCTGTACCTGATATAGATATGGATGTGCCATCACAATACCGTGAACAGATGTTTAAATATGTTATAGATAAGTATGGTATAGACCATTGTGCTGCTGTTAGTACTTTTACTATGCGTAAAGCTAAAAGCGCAATTCGAGATGTATGTAGATTATTAGAAATAGATTTAGAGACTGCAGATAAAATAGCTAAATTAATTCCTACAGTATATTATTTAGATGATGATTCAGAAGAAGATAAACTTGTTGATTTATCTATAGAAGAAGCACTAGAACATGTTGAAGAATTAAGACAATATCAAGAAATATATCCAGAGATGTTTAATATAGCTATGAAATTAGAAGGATTAGAATCTGCTGCATCTATTCATGCTGCTGGAACTTTAATAACAAAAGACGCTGTGCTTGAAACTATGCCTATGATAAGACAAGATAAAAAAGAACTTCAAGCTACTGCATTAGAATTAAAAGCATGTGAATCAGTTAAAGGTATCAAATATGACTTCTTAGGTTTAAATACACTTGATATTCTTATATATTGTAAAGAGCTTACCGGTGTAGATTTTGATATGGAATTTGACCCATGTGATGATGAAAATATATGGAATCTCATATCTTCTAATAAAACAACTGGTTTATTTCAAATTGGTACTGACACATATAAGAAACGTATGCCAAGACTAGCGCCAAAAACTATATCTGAATTGGCTGCTTGTTTAGCATTAGTTCGTGGACCTTGTATATCTGCAGGTACTGATGAAGTATATATGAGAATACAAGAAGGATTAGAAGACATACATTTAATACATCCTTATTATGATGAAGCCACTAAAGATACTAATGGGGCTTTAATATTCCAAGAACAGCTGATGCAAGTATGTATCAATATGGGTATGTCTATAGAAGATGGATTTAAAACTATGAAATTTGCCGCTAAGAAAAAGTTTGATAAACTTAAAGAAGCAAAAGAAACATTATATAATAACGTCAAAGGAACTATATCTGATGAAGCATTTGAAGCTATATTTAAAATTATAGTTGATGCTGGTAAATATTTATTTAATCAATCACATGCCGTGGCTTATGCTATGGTAGGATATGCAACAGCATTTTATAAAACTTATTATACTAAGGAATTTATTGCGTCTACATTATCATATATTTATATTAATGGAGGCGATGCAAACAAGCGTCGTGATAAATTATCTGAAATATATAAAGATGCAAGACGTGAAGGAATAAAATTTTTACCTCCAGACATACAAAAATCATCTTGGAAATTTACTATAGAAGATGATGCTATTCGAGTAGGTCTATGTGCTATAAGTTCTTTTAGTGATATAGCTTATGAAGAAATTAAAACTAAATGTACTGAATGGAATGAAGAAGAATCATTGCTTGAACAAATACTAAACAAAGTAGAAAAACGTAAGTGTGGGAAACGTGCAATGATACCATTAATATTATCTGGAGCATTAGGTGATAGAATAGAAAATTATAATAGATTTTGTGAAATACGTAAAGAAGAACCTCAATCTGAAATATATATTCATAATAAATTATCTATTGATTTATATAGTTCAGATACAGATGTAGAATCTGCTTTATTAGAAATACCATATATCACTAATCCTACTAATAATTTTAAATCTATTGGATTAGAAAAGATTAAAAACAATAAAACTGTAACTATTAAATCCTATGTCACTAGAGTAAAACAACATAAAACTAAGACTAAAGAAACTATGGCGTTCTTAACTTTTGATACAGGAGATGGTGAAATTGAAGTGGTTGCTTTTGGCGATGTTTATAAAGCGAATAAAAAACAACTCAAAAAAGGAAGCATAATAGATATAACAATAAAGAAAACAAATAAAGGTTATCAATTGATTAGGGTTGCAGAATAATAGCAACCCTTTTTTTATTTATTTAATAAAAGGAGTTGAAAAACACATGGCTAGTATATATATGGCTGCGCAGTTAATAAAAACTGCAGACGCTTTAAAAATTTATGTTAACAAATTTAATATTAATAATAAATATAATGACTTAAATAAAATGAAAGAGAAAGTATTAGATACACTTAATAAAATGGAATTTCAATTCAAAGATATTAAATTATCATTTGAAACTAGAAATTATTTTTCTAGAATAGATAGAGGTATAAATACAGTAAAAACAGTTACTAATAATGCTAAAACATTAGAAGATTTATTTATGATTAAAGATATGATGTATCTATTTGATGATATAAATGAGCTAAATAATTTAATGACATATCAATTAGCAGGCATTGCATATGATTATTATGGAAATTATACAGATGTATATAAATTACCAGGCGATCATATGAGAGGTTTATATAGAGCAATCGTTAAGACTAATCCATTAAACATATTTGAAATTTATTGTAATGCTGGAGATAATATATATAATTTTGCAGACGGCGATGATAAAACATATGCAAATACAAAAAATTATTATGCCACAGCTAAATCAAGATTAACTAGAGTTATTAAAGGTGATCTTAAAGGTAGTTATATATCTAATAATTATTTTGATATAGTTATGATAACTCCTTGCGTAACATATCCAAATAAAACAGATGCATTTGGTAAAATGTCTCCAGCTAATGAATCAATTGAAATAAGAAATTGCATTAAATATGTAAGACAAGGCGGAGTATATATGATAACTGTACCTGCAACTAGAATAGATGCTAGTTTAGCTTTATGGTTATCAAAAGTATTAAGTGAAGATACTATAATAGTTAAAATACCTGGAGATCAATTAGAAAGAATAACTATCATGGGTAAAAAAGAAATTACTAATAAATCAAAACAATCTTTACTTGATAGATTAACTTATATAAACTATGATTCTTTATTAACTGCTTCTGATATAGTAGCTCCTATATTTACTATACCACAAGAAGTTCTTGAATTAGAATACTTCAGAGGTTCTCAATTAGATGTTGATGATTTACTTGAAGCAGCCAATCCAGGAATATTAAATCATATTTTAGAAAGCCAAACTCAACCATTAGTAGTTAAAGATCAATCACCATTACTTCCATTTAACATTGGTCAAGTTGGTTTAGTTTTAACTTCTGGTTGTCTAGATGGTGTAGTTGAAGAAGTAGATGGAGTCTATCATGTTATAAAAGGTATGACTACTAAGTTAGCTACAACTGAAACAGATGACTCAGAAGAAGATAAAATAAAATCCACTGAAACTATCAGCAATAGAGTTAAAATAAATGTATTTACTGCTGATGGTAAATTTATAGAATTAGGATAGGAAGGAGGACACTATGAAAATAAATGATTATAAGTATCATTATTCAGATGTTATGAATCTATCAGTAGGAGACTTAGTAGGTTCTGCTTATGCATTAGAAGTTGCATATGATAGATATACTCAAGATTTATTATTTGTATCTGTAGTAGGATACAAATCTATGATAGATGAAATAGTTAGATTATTTAATAACCCGAACGAAGCCTTTAACATAAGATGTAAAGGCTCTTCAATGTATAAAAGAAAAGGTGCTAGATATACTATTGAATCTAGTAAAAATAGTAACTCAGATATAGTTAATGCAGTTATATGTTTAAAAGATTATTACAAAGTCCAAAACCATGGTGAAGAATGGACTATGTATTTCTATTTAGATAAAGAAGAAGATACTGATAGTAGAATAAAAGAACTATTGCTAGATAAACTTGTTAAATATAGTAGTGTTCCTGTTCTTCCTGAATGGATTGACTATTTATATACTGTAATGGAAGATGACTTCGTACAATGTTATCATCTTTGTTTAGAAGGAACACGAGAAGTATATTGTTGTAGACTTCATGGCAATCAAGATTATGTTAAACGTTTAATAACTGAAGGATTATCTAATGGCTCCATTAATATAAATGGTTCTAATGAACCATCTGTAATGCTAGATGAATCGTCTGGATTAAATGATTATTTAAGTTTATTTGGTTCCATGTTAGCAAATAAAATACAACAAAAATTTAAACCTAAATTTGTACCAGGCGAAGATTCTTATAGCAATTATTTATTAACTATTGATGATTATATACATTGCAAAGGTGTTGAATTATATACTGCACAAATGGCTGTTATACAAGCCAATGCAAATAACTTTAACGTAAACAAACATGGATTTATAGTTGGTGAAATGGGATCAGGTAAAACTATTATGACTGGTTCTACTTTCTATACTCATAATGCTAGCAACACTAAAGGATTCAATGCATTAATAATGTCTCCATCTCATTTAGTTGAAAAATGGAAACAAGAAATGGAAACTTATGTTCCTAATTCTAAAGGATATATAGTGCATAATCTAGATGAATTATTAGAAATAGAATCTAAACTTAAAAATAGAAACAGAGCAGAAAATATGTTTGTAATTATGTCTAAAGAAATAGCTAAGCTAGGATATGATGAAAGACCTGCCGCTGTATGGTCTAAATCTAAAGGTTGTTTTGTATGTCCTGAATGCGGCCAACCATTATATAAAGAAATAAGTGTTCAACAACCATATTCTAGAAGAAAAGTTAAAGCAAAAATAAAACTAACTGAACTAGATTTCACAAAACAATTTGCTTATAATGTTTATTGTCCTAATAAAGTTAAAGTATGGAACGAAGAAAAACATGCTTATGAAGAAAAAACTTGTCATACTAAACTATGGACAGCATTAAATAGAGATGATGACCATGGCTGGTTAAAGCTTGGAGATCAAGGTTGGATACGTGAAGAGCATATTGTTCCTGTAACTGAAGAGTTTATGGCTAAAGAAGTTATAAACAAAAAAGAAACTGCCTTCTTTGATAAATTATTCGAACAGTATGATTTATATCAAAATGGATTACCATTTAAAAATTCTTATAAAGGCAGCAAGAAATACCCTGTTGCTAAATATATCAAACAACGTATGAGCGGTGTTTTTGATTATCTAGCTTTAGATGAAGCTCATTTATTAATGAACAATTCATTACAAGGTATAGCTGCACATCATCTTATGAAAGCTTGTAACCATACTTTATTGCTAACTGGTACTTTATTAAACGGATTTGCTGCTAACTTATTCTATACTTTATTTAGAGTATGTCCTAATATAATGGTACAAGAAGGATTCTCTTATGAAGATGAACCCGAATTTGCTAGATTATTCGGCGTTGTATCCAGAGAAACTAGTTATGCTTTAGAAAGAGGATATGGAAGAAGAAGAATCGGCAATGTTAAAGAGAAAAGATTACCTGGTGTTTCTCCATTGGTATTTACTAAATTCTTATTAAATTTAACTAGCTTTATAGCATTAGATGATATGGCAGAAGGTCTTCCATCTTATCAAGAGATACCAATAGGTGTTGATATGGATAGAGAAACAGCTACTGCCTATTCTGATATACAAAACTTCTTCACTTCAAGATGTACTCAATTCCAATCTGGTTCTAGAAAGATAATGGGGTCAATGATTAAATTAATGACTCAATATCCAGATGCTCCACATTGTTTACGTCGTGTACAAAATCCTGATACTGGAGATAATGAATATGAATCTATAGTATTAGATAAAATGATAAGAAATAAAGAACAAAAACTATTAGAAATAGTTGAAGAAAAATTAGCACTTGGAGAAAAAGTATTAGTATATTATAACACTGTTAATACAACAGACTTAGGTGAACATTTACAATCTATGTTCTGTGCTGAAGACATAAAAGCTTTTGAATTAAGAGCTTCTGTTAAAGCAGAAAAACGTATGGAGTATATACAAAAAGAAGTAGATAAAGGCGCCCAAGTTATGATAACTAATCCTACTCTAGTAGAAACTGGCCTAGATTTATTAGACTTTACTACAATAGTATTCTTCCAAGTTGGCTATAACTTATCTACTATGCGTCAAGCAAGTAGAAGAAGCTGGAGACTTTCTCAAACAAAAGATATAGAAGTATATTTCTTATATTATAATGGAACTATACAAGAACAAGCTATATCTTTAATGGCTACTAAATTACAAGCTGCACAAACTCTTGAAGGAAACTTCAGTGAAGAAGGATTAAAAGCTATGAGTCAAAATGATGACATGTTAACTCAAATAGCTAACAATGTTGTTAACGACATTAAAACTGTTGTTGACCTTGATGCATTTAAATCTGCACGACATGTTAAACAAACATCTAACAATGAAAGAGCTCATAGTAAATCAATAACTCAAATTAAATTTGAATTAGACGATAGAGGACAAAAAATAATTTTACCTTCTATTAAAAAATGTATGACTTCTTCTAAAAAGAAAGCATATATTAGTAATGAATATGCAAATAACCCTATAAAATTATTCATACAATAAATTATCATATATAATACCTCCTATAATTTTAGAGCTCCTGGTTTGGTACCCAGGGGCTCATTTTATTTCTTTTTTTAGTAATATAATATATTATGAATTAACATTTAGGAGTGTGATTTGAATGGCAATGATATTAAAACGTATAACTAACCCATACGAATGTGTTAGATGCTGTGTTACAAAAAAGCTTATAACATATGGAGAAGAATATTATTGGGACCCAATTGATAACTTTATTGTTGATTTTGAGTATTATTATGATAGAAAATTAGCTATGAAGAGAGAAGAAGCTATGTGGAAAATTAATCAAGCCACTAGTGGACTTGCATATAAACAACAGATGTTGAATGCAGAAAGAGATTTTCTTGAAAAGACTTTATATGATAGAGAAATATATGACCCAGCTAAGCATGGGAATTTATTAGAATATTTAGCTAAAGAACAATTTGGAGAACCTCCAATTATACCTAAAGGAGGGAAAAGATAATGGCTAATACAGTTGGCGGTGGAGCTGGTAATACTCAGAGCTCTGCAAGAACAAATATTATTAAAAAATTAATGCCGGACTCTTTGGCAGGTAAATCTTATTGGAAGACTGGTCAAACCAATACATGGATTGTTGTACATAACACAGCAGGAGGAACTGCATCAACTAATACAAATTATTTTCACAATGGTTCAGATGGTAGATATACATGTACTCATTTCGTTATAGATGATAAAGAAATATATCAATTACTTGAACTCAATTGGAAAGGTACACATGCAGGCGGAACTGCTGGCCAAATGTGGAAAGATAATCCTATAGATACATCAAGTTGTGGAAATAGCAACTCTATAGGTATAGAAGTAGCAGATGGAGACACAGTTGATCATAATAAAGCTATAGAAGTTTGTATAGAATTAATTCGTTATTTAATGAAAGAATTAAATATAGATACGAATCATGTAGTTCGTCATGGAGATTGTTCTGATAAAAATTGTCCCGCTACTATAATGAAATTAAATAAGTGGGGATATATAAAAGAACAGATAAAAAAACGTAATGAAGAAAATAAATCTATAGAACTAGATACTACTAAAATATCTTCTAATGGTGGAGGTACCGGAGAAGGTGGTGGAGGAGGTAGCACTGGTGGTACTGGTACTACAAATGTAGTAGATATACTTCCTAACGTTGACCATAGATATAATATTGCCAATATGGATGAAGTAAAAGGAGCTTGTCTTGTTTTTTATCCTCCTTATAACTCTTGTTCTATGGCAGATAGAGAAAAACATTTCGAAGAATGGAAATGGGATAGAAAATATCATTATATTATAGATCATACATATGATGTAGATGCTAACCCTGATGACGATATACCTGAAATAACAGAATGTACAGCAACACTTGGAACCACTACACCAGAAGATGGAAAAGAAAATGAAAATAAGCCTGGTACTGGAGAGGAAAATCCACCTGCTACTCCAGCGTCATTCTATGTTAAATCTCCTACAGATACATCTAAACCTGAAGATACATCAAAGCCTGAAGATACATCAAAACCTACAGATACACCATCTTCAAATTCTAATTTAGGATGGACTACTCCGGAAGTAAGTGGTCCAGATGCTGTAGAAGATAATTGTATAACAATTAAAGGTGGATTTGAAAAAGTAGAAAATAGATTACTTCAATGTTATGGATTAGAGGATAATAATAAAGCTACATATATAAATAGAAGTTTATTCTCAAATCATCCAGAGAAACATAATATAATGATAGCATGTTTTATACCAGCATATGAAGATTTAGAAAAAGATAAAATAACATATGAACAAGTAGAAAAAAATATAGTAAACTCTGTATCTAAAATATTATGGGCCAATGGATTAAATACTAAAGATTTATGGCGTGAATTTGATATGAATAGAGCTCCGTCTCCTGTTACATATCTTGATAGAGACAAGTGGAAAGATCTATTGACTGAAATAGACAAACAACTTGAATGGAGAAATAAAAAATTCGGAGTTGTATCAACTGAATATGCAAAATATGTAGCTGTTATTAGCGAATATATACATGGCAGTAGCTCAGGAGGAGAAACAGGTTCTCCAGGTTCTGGCACTACTCCTGATATAGGAAATATTGGCGAAACTGCAAAAGCTGTATGGACATTTTTTACTGGTGCAGGTTATTCTCCTCAATGCGCGGCTGGTATAATGGGGAATTTACAACAAGAATCCACTATGGATCCTAACAGAAAGCAATCTGGAGGAGGTCCTGGTCGTGGTATTGCTCAATGGACAGTAGGTAGTGGAAGATACAATGGATTAGTCGCTCATGCAAAAAGCAAAGGTAAAGAATGGAATGATTTACAATCACAACTTGAATGGATAGATTTAGAATTACAAGGTAAAGATTCAACTACTTTATCTAAATTAAAATCATTAGTTGGAGGATTTAATCAATTCAAAAAAATATCAGATGTAAAAAGAGCTTGCGACGTATTTGAACAGGCTTTTGAAAGAGCCGGAAAACCAATGATGGCAAACCGTTATAAATATGCGGAAGGATTTTATACAAAATTCTCAGGAGGTTCAACTGCTTCTATTGCACCAGCTGAAATTATGTTTAGTGCAAAAGCAAAAGGCACTTTGTCTTGGCCTTGTCCTTCAACTAAAAGTATATCATCTAGATTTGGATATAGAAAACCTCCATGTCCGGGGGCTTCTTCTAATCATAAAGGTATAGATATACCATGTCCTTCTGGTTCTGATGTTGTAGCTGCTGCAGCAGGTAAAGTTGCCGTAGTTAGTTCTCAATCAGCTCGTGGTAATTATGTAGTAATCGACCATGGAGATGGATTGGGAACATTATATCAACATTTAAGTCGTGCAACAGTCAGTGTTGGAGCTACAGTTACAAATGGACAAACAATAGCTAAATCTGGAGCAACTGGTGTAGGTGTAGGACCTCATTTACATTTTGAAGTACATGAGGGATTCAGTGGTACTAAAGGAACACCTGTCAATCCAGAGAATTATGTATCACCAGGAACAGCTACGGGATCTATATCAGGAAATGGTAGTGGAGGAAATGCAGGAACAGGAAATAATGAATCAACTGGCGGTGCTCAATACGATATACAAGGTCCATTAGTCAATTCTCCTCATGGAGACATAGTTAATCCAGGACCTGCAGCTAGTTTACCATACAGTGGAAATAGTATGGGTGGATTAGATCATGATGACTGGGGAGGTAAAACTATCTATAAGGTAGGAGAACCAGAAGATGAAAATTTAGAAAAGCCAGTCATAGAAAATGTATTAACATCAGAAGAATATAAAGAATTCTGTGAAAGATTTATTATGGGAGAAGAATTTAATGAAGATGGTTCTTTTTCTACAGCTGTTAACTTTAAAAAATATTGGGAACTTATAGATATATATGTTGCTGATTTCGAACCTTATGATAAAGGACTAGTTGATAATGAAGCTTCAATAATTACTCCTAACGACAGATTAAATGCACTAACAGTTAATTTTACATCTAATAATGAAAACACATTCCATTTTAATGTAGTAGATTCTGGACCAGGATCTGCAGACCACTGTGTTAAATCCGCTGATGAATTAAATATAGTAGTTGTACCAAAAGATTTAAAAATAGAGCCTATATACCCAGACTTAGTAATACCTCCACATTATAGTACAACTGATTATGACGAAGCTAGCCCTAATACTGTACCTTTATCTATGTTAACTGCATCATCTGATGAAGAAACAGAAAAAACAGATACGGCTATGAAACAAGTTGCTTTTGACTATAACTTATTAAGCGGAAAGAAGAAAGAAACAAATCCATGTAGTGGACCTATTAACTTCTTAGACCCATATCCTACTGATGATAAAATACAAGAATTAGAAAACCATTATCCTAAAGTATTTATAGACGAAATAGAATCGCAAATGTATAGTTGCAATCATCCTGGTTGTCCAATAGCGCAACCTATGGCAAAGAATTTTGCTATGCTACAAGATGCTATAATGAATCAATCAAAACGTGTAGAACAAAGATTATGTAAATTAGAAAACATATTGTCTACTGTTATGAGAAATCAAAGTCGTTTAGGATCTAGAATAAATATAAATTGTGTATACTATGGTGGACAATCTGTGTACGGTAAGTACAAATGTATTAGATGTTTACATGATGATAGAATACATGATGGAGCCATAGTGACATTGGATCAATGCTTAAACTGTACAAGATATGAACCTATTCTAGGTCAAGTATATCAAATACTAGACGAAACTGGATTGAATGCGTCTATTATATTAGATGATATGCAGATGAGTTATTCAGACTTATATGCTATGCAACAATTAAATATGGGGACATTAAGAAGTCCTCAATATGATTATGTTGAAGTAAGCGGAGATAAGAATTGTAAAAAACCAGAAAAAACTAGAATAGATATATGGAAAGAAGCTAACAAAGAAGCTTTCTTGAAAAAGAAAGAAGACGTATCGAAATTAAAAGAAGAAACTACGGAAACTATTATAGAAGGAGATACTCCAGCTACAAATGTAGAATTAACAGAAGAAGAATTAAGAAAAATTCTTAATACTCAAGATGAAACTTTAACAGAAGATGAGTTAAGAGATATGCTTTCAAAAACTCCTACAAATGATATGTCAGTTGGAGACAAAACAGTATCTGTAGATGATAATGGAAATGTTAAAGTAAAACAAATTAAAAATGTTTCAAATATAAAAGAAACAGATTATATATTTAGAATGGATTGGAATCAAACTTATTTTAATCAACAAGAGGCAGATGTTAAAACATATCCTGCTGAAGGTATCATAGCCAGATACAAAAAAATAGATCCAGATGTAGACTATGAAACTTATTTACAAGAATTAGATCCAGAATTAGATAAAGACGTAATAGAAGATGTACATAAAGAAATGTCTTTATTAGGTGGTCAATGGGTTGACACAAGAGAAGAAGCTGAAACTATACAAACAAATAAATATTCAAGTGAAAACTTTTACTTCGATGGTTTTGCTGAAATAAAAACAGTGGTAACTGCTGCAGGTAGCGGTAGCGGCGGCGGATTCAGCGGATCCAGTGGTATTGGAGCAGAATGTCGTTCTAAAATAGTAGAAATGGCTGCTAAAATAGTAGCTGACTATGATGCTGGTAAAGCTAAATATTGTCAAGTTCCTAGAACTGTTCAATATGATAAACCAAAAAGTAGCGGAGGTAAAGTTTGTTATGACTGTACAAGTTTTACATCATGCTGTTATCACCATGCAGGTTTAAAATCTATGTATGATAAATCGTGCAGCGGTGGTTCATTAATAGCTGAAATAGTTAATAACGGAGGAGAAATGTGGCTACTTAATGACGAAGGATTATCAAAAGCTAAGCCTGGAGATGTTGTACTTAAAGCAAATAGCAAAGTATCTCAATCAGATATGGGATCTAAAATAAGTACAAGTCATGCTATGGTTTATGTTGGTAATGGTAAAATATCACATGCTTCAAGTTCTAAATCAGGAATCAAAACAGAGGACTTAAAATCTAGTTTTAGATGGAAAGACGGAAAACATTTCTTCGTAAGACCTAAAGATTTAATGGACGCCGATGCTAAAGCATCAAAAAGTATCAGTACTACTGATGACCCAGCAGATAAAAATTCAACTTCTAATAAAGTTGAAAATGTTCCTGGAGTAGGAGTTAAATCTGTTAACTCTATTAATAAAACTAATATTAATAGTACTCCTTCTAGTTTTTTAGGAACAATAGACGGCCATGATTATATAGCCAAAGTACCTAAAGCTGTTTGTTCTTCTTATTTTGGAACAGGAACATGCGCATCTGGATTAGGATTAGAAAATGGTAAAACATGTGCTAGTCACAATTTACCTTATGGAACTAAAATTTATATCCCAGCTTTAAAAGATAAACTTGGTAATGATGGTGTATTAGTTGTTACAGATACAGGAGGTCCTACATTTGACTTTGATATTTTTACAAACAAGAGTATAGGAAAAATTAATGCCGATGTTTATATTTTAGCATGGGGAACAGGAAAAACAGCACCAAGCTATACTTGGGGATTAAATTTATATTCTGATTCTCAATGGAATGGATTAAAAACAGCTTGGGCAAAATATAAATCAATGAACGGACAATTAATAAACTTCTTAAAATTCAGTCAAGAAGATGCTAATATAAAAAATCATAAAAGATATTAACTTTTATATAGAGTGTGTACATATATTAGTAGTGTAAGGCGAAAGCTTTACAACTACTAATTACTCTCTCTTTTTATAACCTTTTAATTATTTTTCATATATACACTCCTTCCAAATTTTATATTTTATATATGGATCGGTTACATATATAAAGCAAAAAGGACTAGACCCCCCTTAACTAGTCCTTTTTTGTTGCGTAAATATAGTGAAACATACACTAGTATATGAGCCTTAAATTTAAAAGCGTAGGACCTGATATAATTATACGAATAGGTCACTGTTAAATTGTTAAGTGATACAAGAGAATCTAAATATTAATGATGTTGAGAGTGGCGGCTTGAAAGCGTCAGTGCCTGCTGATTCATTAATTGATTCTACACAAACCCGAATCGTTATAACTATAATAATTACGCCATAAATCCTCGTGGTGATTTTAAATTTAAGGTAAGACATCATATCTAGATAATAAGAAACGAAGATATTATATATCGATTATATTTATAGTAATATATATGTACGAAATTTATATATAAGAGGTGATTATCATGGCTTGTATGCCTAAAGGAGCAGCTAAGAAAGGTAAGAAAAAAGGCGGTAAAAAATGTGGAGGAAAGAAAAAACCTTGTTAGCTAACATATATTAATAGTAATAGTTCTCAACACACTTAAAGCTCAAATGTGTTATATTTATATAACAAAGCTTGTGGACCAGGTTGAGACATTTTTAAATCATTAAATTGGCATAGCCGGGTACCCAAGATTGCGCATAGGGATGTGGACTAAAAAATTTAATGATTATTGATCTTGCTTTAGAAACCTTCGAGGACTAAAGCACTATCCATATAGTGACTGAGCTACGGCTGGCTATATGGATTTATATATGCTTCCATAGTTTAATGAGTTAAAATACGTCCCTGGTAAGGACGAGCTGCTGGGTGCAATTCCCGCTGGAAGCTCCATTAAATAATTGTGAGGTTTGATAATGAATATAGGTGATTATGTTTATTTATATCTATTTGATTTTAAAAAATCAATAAATAATATGAATAGATTAAGAAATGATAGATTTGGATGTATTACAAACAAAACTATATTGTCTAATAACAATGGTAATGATGTAATATTATACAGTATCAGATTATTATGTAATGATAATGTAATTATATATAGGACGGATAACCTATCTACGAATATGGTTTCCATAGAACAACTGAAAGAATTAATAAATGATTCAAATATGTCTGACACTAAAAAACAAATATTAAATAATCAAATAGATTGTATAATCAATATGTAGTTTTTGTAAACTCCTTATTATTAAATAAGCCACCCTTACGGGTGGCCTTTCTTTTTTTTATTTTTGCCATCTTTTTGTCTATATAAAAACATTTTCATCTACTGTATAGTTAAACAATATACCTGATAAACTCAAATACTTTTTGTCATCATTAGCTTTATTTGACCATATTAATGGTACTTTAGCATATAAAACTTTAGTATTCTTAGCTATACGATATGCTTGTGCATCTGAAGATGTATAAACTCTTCCTGCTAATGTATTATTAATATAATCTGTATAAATTTCTATGCCGTAATATTCACAGGTAGTTTCTATAGGATCTCCTGCATGATATAATACAACATCATTATATATATATTCAATATAATCATTTGCTCTTATTGGTACTATAACTGAACTATTTTCTATAAAATCTGCTTCATAAAAATGAATATGTTTCAATCCAAAAGGATATATATCTATATTATTTATTTGGGTTTTTACATTTTTTAAATCAAAATGAAAAACTACTTTACTAAATTTAACTTTTTCATCAAGAATAACTCTTAGCTTTCCTATATTAGAAATAGTATATATAGTTTTGATTGGCTTTTCAGAAACCATACCATTAACTTCATTTAAAGTAAATATTTCTATATAATCTACGGTATAAGCACCATATATATAAGGGTCTATTTCTATCATATTAAATCTAGACATTCCTAATGAAGCTTTACTATTTAAAACATATTCTATTTTTATTTTTTCAGTATTTAGTTCTTCAAATATTATTTTCTTTTCTATATTGTTATCAGACATTAATATATTTATATAATCTATATTGTCTTCACCTTCATCTTCATTGCCTACATCTTTATAAACTTTACATGTTAAAGAATTTTTAAACATAGTATTACCAGTAGTTAATTTTAAATTAAATATATCGATTGGATCATTTTTAAATTTAGGATGGACAGTGAAACCATATTGATTAAATACACCATAAGCTTCAGCGTTAAACGTTGTTAACTTACTGTCATAGTCAATTGTATTATTAAAATTAGTTATTTTATTTTCAATAAATTCATTTGCGTAATTCATTATCATTAATTTTTTACTAATATTATTCATTATTACATCTCTTTTTGCCATCTCTTCGTCAAATTTCTTATTCGCAGTTCTAAAAATTTCATTGTACTCTTGCGAACTTAATGTATATTTCATTTACTCACCGCCTTTATTCATTATAAAATACTTATATATCATTTCCGAATGTTGTAAAGTTTTATTAAAAGCTTCGTCTACTTTTTCATTGAATTCTTTTAATGACATATACTGATCTGAATCCACTGATGAAGGACAGCTGTATTCATAATTTTCCATATCATTAATGTAGTCTTCAACAAAATTTGAATAGTTTAATATATTCAAAGTAAACTTATCATATTCATAAGGTCCTCTATATCTCATATTATAATAAATCATCTATTAATCTAACTCCTTTATATATATAGAATCTATACTATCAATTGCGTTTTCAATAGAATCTATATAAACTTTTACATTGTAATTTATAAGATCATCTCTTACATATTCACGTATCGTTATGTCACGAACATCTATATTTCCATTATATAATAATGTATGATTGTCTAATATTATTGGATCCAAACATTCAGCATAAGATGTTCCATTATCGTATCTAAAAGACATAGTTAAACCTTTTTGTGCATCTATATGAATACGTTTTATATCTTTATCTAATCTAATAAAACCATCTTGTAATGAGAAATTCTGATATCTTGGAGCCATATTAAAATTATATTCTAAATTAGAATTGTCATTTATATTTCCGTCTACTATATAGAATTCAACAAAGCAATCTTGTACAGCTAAAAAATTATAACTAGACATAAATGGAAATTCTACTAAATCAGTTCTGCCTGTTGTTTTATATGTTACTACCATATAATTTTTACCACTACAGAATTTATAATTGTTTCCTTGGATAAGATCGTAATTGATTTTTATTTTATCATTTACTATACTATTTGAACCTATTTTTATTTCCTTTTCTATTACTTTTAATTCCCCTGGAATTTTATATGTTATATTATCATATAAATTATATGGCAATGCTACAATGGTTTCATCTATTTTACCAGAAGTAAACTTGAATGTTATCGATTTATTATCTATATTATTTACGTTGGCGAAACAAGCTATAGTTGAACCTTCAACGAAATCATGATTACCTAAATCTATTATTGTTAATTGGTCTTCCGTAGTTATATTCCAGCTATTTGCTTCAAACACTAATGTTTTTCCTAATGTAGTACTATTAGTTTCTTCAGCACATCTTTTATAAAAATAATCTGCTTTGGCCTCTAATTCGGTTAATGTAGCTTCTATATATAATTTTAATTGTGCATACTCATTTGTAAGAATAGATTCTAGTACTTGATAAAGTATCTGTATATCTTTATACATCATTTCGAAACAATAATTTATTTCTGTTGGATTAAAATAATCGCCTGGCTTGGAAATATAAGCTTCAAATAAAGACAGTCTTGCATTTATTTGTTGAACGGCAGCCATTACTTCATCATTAGAAGGATAGTAATTATTTCTAATAAAAGCATTCATTATTAATTGTTTATGATATTTTAACTTCTCTAACATATCTTTATAGATTTCCATTATATCTCACCACCTGTTAATATTTTTATATTATTAACAAAAGGAGTTAACTCTGATGTTCCTTGCATAATTATAGTCAAATATGCTGAGGTTATTTTTTCGTTTATCAATTCTGTATAGGCTGTATTAGATTTTCCGCCACTAAATCTTATTATCTTCGTACCATTTGAATGACTATTCATAGGAACAACATCATAATCTATACCATTAACAGTAAGTACAAATCTAATAGACTTATCTTGACTCAATGATTCAGGGATATAAACATTGGCAAAGAAACCGATACTGTAACTCGGTGAAGTTATTAGCTCTTCAGATTTCATAATTGTTTTAGTATTATATCTTTTATTATAAACAGAAATATCATTAAGTTTAATTGCAGAACGTCTAGCACTGTCTATCGTTACTGTATTTGTTGTTGTAATCGGAGTACTATTATCTTGAACAACTTCTTCTTCATTTTCTATAAGAGTTTTTTCATAAGCAATAGTGTCTCCTTTATTAGAAGTTGCTTGTAATGTCAATTTAAAATAAAGACAATTTGGCACTGCAATTAATCCTGAACCATATACATAACCATAATTATTATAGCTATCTAATTTATTATTTATTGATAATTTTTCAGGCAATTTTATGTCTTCATATTGAACTCCATCTAAACTACAACTAATATTTGTGACCATAATTCCTATATCTTCTGTACTTATATCAATATAATTAACACGATCACTAGCTTTAAAAGTAATTGTACATCTTGCATACTCATTATCTTTATTGAAATATGGTACTTCTTCTGTTTGTACATTCTGTACAGTTATTCTAGAATACTCATAGTATGTACTAATTTTATTATCTATCATGTTAGCTCTTATAGATGTATCATATACATCTTGTTGATATTCATAGTTGTTATATACATATTTATTTCCTTCGTATCCATTCCCAAAAATATCAATAATATTTAATGTATTTTTTTTAATAGATTTTTCTGTTGCTTGAAAAATTCCATCTTTTATTTTTCCATTGCCAGTAAACTTAACATCTGTTAAAGCTTTTACATTATCGAAATCAGTATATTTATTACATAGCATTTGAATATCTTGATATCTTTCCTTTTCTGCTATAATACTTTTTTTGATTTCATTTAATCTGTTAACTGTATTAGTTAATAAATCGTTTACAGATGTTCCTACATACGTTAACATATAATCTAAATTATTTAAATCATTATTTATACTTTCAAACGATTCATTTATTTTATTATCTCGTCCGTCTTCTGGATGCAAAAATAATCCTTCATATGTTTGACTATATTCATTCAAAAACAGTCCGCTATATTCATCTAATAACTGTTTGTCCATAAAGTTTCCTCACCAAACTTTCTTATTGTAATCATATTTATGTATGGTATACTTTTAGTATTTATACTACCATAAGTTCTTATATATGCTTTGATTCTTATTTCCTTATTTATAGGTAAAATATTATGGTTTGATGCATTAGGTTTATATGTTATCGAGTATTGCCCATCATTCATATTTATAGCATCATCGAAAGTAATGTCAGTCAATTGCCCATCTTTTTTAATAATATCTTTTATATAATATTTTGATGTAACATCAGTAGCACGATCGAATCTGGTTTTAACACTATTAAATATAGGCTCATTTTCAATTATGTCATGGTCTAATGGTATAATTGGTATTTCTTTTTCTCCATCCAATATAGAATATTCGATACACGTAGTATCATTTTTTACATCTGATACATATAAACTTATATATTCTTTAGTAGATAATTTTCCTATATTTATATAATCAGAAATAAAATAACCTGTTTTTGCTAATGATGCATTTATAAATTTAAAATCGTCAAAGCCAAATATGTAACTGTATAACTTTAATGTTGTAAGTTTACCTGCTTTGTTCTTGTCTTTAAAATTTGTTGTTTTAGATATTCCGGTTGCTTTATCTGTAACGGTTCTAGATATTATATATTCAGTATTTAATTTGCTAATATTTTTTGATAACATAGTAGACATTTCGAATTCTTTTATATCATTCCATAAATTTTCAGTAACTTTATCTTTTTGTACTTGATATTCTATCATATTATAATTAATACATACTAAATCAAATTTAATATAGATACAAGATCTATATATATTTTTTAAAGATAAATCATAATCGGAAACACTTTCTTCTATTCCGTTTATCAATCCGAATCTTATATTTTTTACTGTACTATTTACTGGAATAAAATCTAATATATTTATAACAGATGGTTTAGAAAAGTAAACTATAAATGATTCAGTTAAACCACCTGGCACTACTTTTTCTTCTAAATAAATTACTTTATATTTATTTTTATCTTGTTTTATTGTCGCAAGATTATCATCATAAGGAATAGAATTACTTACTTTTTCTATAGATGAATATTCCATATTCTCATATGTTTCATATCCTAATGTCAATACTTTATCTTTTAGTATTAAAGGACTAAGATTAGAGAACGCAGTATCTCTATCTTTAATAGCAATAGTATTTTCTATTAAAGGAACATTATAAGATATGTATGCTAAGTTTTTACTCATATCTAATAAACTTTCTAGCTCTTTTATTATCGCTTGCATCTCATTATTGAATTCTATATTCTTTGTTTCTAGAAATGTTTTAGCATATTGAATGCTATCTTCTAAATACCTTGTCTTTTCATACAGAGTATTTAATGTCTTTTCCATTTCTTCAAATGAAGTATTAAATTTATCGCTTTCTAATATTTTCCCTTGAGGAATAATATTAAGATCAATAGGCTCAGTTATTTTTGATATAGCATAGCTAAAATCTGTACTGTTTTTTAACATTATATCACTCCTTTACTACTTTTATTATATTACTAAAAAAGCAAGGTTCAAAACCTTGCTTCTTTACATTGGTCTTATTTGAACCAATACTTTATTTACTTCATCAAGACCACACTCTATAGTTTCTAGTGATTTACCTATATTATTAGTACTAGTCCATGTAGCATTACCTATTCCTAAATCGGCACCTACTACTTGTATTTTTTGTCCTAATTTTACAGGACCTCTAACATTAACGTGTACTTTACCTACAGTACCTACGGCCACTTTCCAACCTTTTTCTATCTCTTCTATTGTAGCTCCTAAACAATTGGCAAATTCATCAGATACAACACCAACAATACATTGGTCAAAAGCGTTGGCTTTATATACTAAACCGTCTTCTCTCATAGCAACTATATCACCCGGCTCTAAATGTTCACCTGGCATATAAGCCTCAGCTAAATCTTGATATGTCATGTAATAAACTCTGTTACCTTCTATATTTCCTGTACAATGTAAATCAATTAGCTCTGTACTTCCGCCACCATGTTTTTTACCTACGCTTCTAGATCCATTATGAACAACGGCATTTTGTAATTTATATTGATTTTTAAATTCTTCTATTTTAGTGTTTATATATTTCTTTAGTTCTTCTTTCATTGCTGCCATTTCTAATCTTATAGCTGCAAATTCTTTATCTACATAATTTCTAAGATCTTTAATTGATTGTTCTAATTCAACAACTTTATCTTCAAGAGCAATTATACGATTTTGAACATCTTTTCCTAGCTTATCAAAAGTAACTGCATTGTCTTTTATTTTATCTGTAGTTACTGCACTGTCTTTTATTTTTTCAGTAAGAACAGAATCTTTAGCTAGTTTGTCTGAAGTTACTGCTCCATTAGCTATTTTTTCTGTTGTTATAGAACCATTTTTTATATTATGATTATGAACAGTACGGTCTGCATCGGATGCATCTACTTTATTTAAATGCTCATTTTTTATAGCATTTAAAGCTATTTTATTTGAAGTTACATTTCTATCTTTTATTTTAGCTGTAGTAACAGCTGCATCTTTTATTTTCTCCGTTGTTATATTTTGATCTTTTATTACTCTAGTAGTAACAGATTGCAAATATAATGTTTGGTCTGCATTGATTCTTATTTGTTCATCCTGTGCTACTTTCATACGGATTATTCCGCCTTCTAAACTATTATAAGTAAATAATCCACCTGGGTCTATTGCTAAGTTATCATTGACAGTTATTTTGCCTTCTTTATTGTTTTCATTAGCATCGAAAAAAGTACCTATAGTTGTTAAAGCTCTGCCTTCTTCAATAACACTTTCAGTGATTTTTTTAATACCTAAAGCCATTATTCTTCACCACCTAAATAAGCATTATCAGTAGATACTACAACAGAGAATAATGAACCATGTCTTTCATTACTTACAGGGTCTGGACTATGATACATTATTTGGAATTCTATTTTTACTACTGATACTGGACGAACTATGTCATCAATACCTACTTTTTTAAATGCAAAATCATATACAAATTCATTAGCTGAAACTTCTCCATTGGAAATAACCACATGAGAAAGTTCTTTTTTTCCTTCAAATTCTCCGTCAACATATTCTCCTTCAAGAGTTTGACCTTTTACACTTACAGTATAATAATTATCTATATTATTAAAGAAGTCTTCAACTGGTATTTTATTAGTATTAGGATTAAAAGATACTCTAACACGACTTGCTTCTGCATGTTCTAATTGGAATGTACCAGTATATGCTCCGTATCTAGAATAATTTAAAGTGATTTGTTGAGTTTCAGTTGTATATAAACTAATAAAAGCATCATATATTTTATTTGTATTTGTAACAGGAGCTATTGGTTCTAATACAACATCGCCTTGTCTATATATAAATGTATCTTTATGAACTTCCATATTACAATCTTCTTCAAATCCACCTATGCACCAAACATTATTAGGATCAGATACAGTACCTTTTATCATTAATAAATATTTGTGTCCACTTTCTAATTTTATATCAGAATCTCTAAAGAAAAACTTATGAGTTTTCCATGCTGATGTTATAGTATCAGAATTTAAGAACTCGGAACTAGCTATAACCTCTGATGGATTATATATATTTTCGCTATTATAATGATATAATTCACACCAAATTTGACCATATGGTTTACCTACAGCTCTTAAAGATAAACCTATTGCATTTAAAAAGTTTTCATCAAGTTCTGCAGGAACTTCTATTGTAGTACAGAATCCTATTATATATTCTGGATTGTTTATTTCAAATACTTTCATTCTACTTGGACCATCTTTATATATCATATTTACAGATTTATCAGTACTTGTTAAATCAGATACGTTATTGGCAAATATGAATTGACCTTTATGATAAAGCCCATATGATTTTTGTATTACTGCAGGAGTTGTATCTACAAATCTAGAACCTTCTCCTAACTTAAACTCTGCATCTTTATCAATAGATGTTATAGTGTCTGCAAATATAGCTTCTCCATCTTTTGATAATAATACAGCCCCTTGTCCAACTCTATATGTATCAGTAGGACAATTAACTCTAACAAAATTATTTATACCTTGGCAAGGATATGCATCCTTAGTAAATCTTCCACTCATTGGATCTATATCTTCTATATAATTTACAAATGGATCTATCCAACCATTATAAACTTGGTCAAAAGTAATAGCTCCAGATTTAATCATTTTAGTTTTTAAATGATACATTTCATTTCTTAATTGTCTCATATCTTCTGCAGTACTTTTTGCTGCTTTTATAGATACATCTTTTAAAGATTGCCCTTCTTCTTCTGTTAATACATCATCTGCTGTTATTATAGTTTGTCCTCCAAATTCATCTACTCTTAGTAGATTTAATGCATTATTAACTACGTCTCTTCTACCATTACCATTTTCATCTTTTATTAATTCTCCATCTATTAAAGATGCAATAGCTATTAATCCAGCAGCTACGCCGTCTACGTTTTCAGTATCAATAGATGGATCATTAACAGTTCTAAACCCTTGAACTATCTTTAAATAGTTTTTAAGAGCTTCTAAATCTAATTGTCCTATACTTATAGCCACAATATCTACCTCCATTCAAAAGTTATTCTATCTTGTTTCATTATATATTCGCCATATTTATCTTCATATTCTTTTAATGCTTTAGGATGCATAGAAAAATAATCATATAAAGGATCTCTAATTAAAGCATCACTGCTTGTCAATCTTATCCCTTTTATTCCTCCATCTCTTACTAACATATATTCTCCTTCATATTTAACGCCATTTATATAAATTTTTACATAGTCAGCTGTATTCATTAGAGAATCTGGTATGTCATAGAAATCCTGAGTGAATTCTTTTGTTTCATATGAAATTTTTAATACATCATATGAAACTGTTTTGATAGATAAATCGTCTCTCTTCTCTATTAATATAGTATCTCTACCACTTGTTGGAATGTAATAAGCTGTATCTTCAATAAGTCGAAGCACATTCTTTTTATGGTAAGAGTATGTCTCTAACTCATATTTTATTTCTTCAGATACATGATCTGGAATTGATTTCATCATGTTTTCGATATCTGGTAGTTGTTGAAGTCCACATATATCTATATTAAACATTATTTTATTGCCATTGAATTTACAATAATCAGAAGGTTGTAGTAACACACCATTTTGATATACGTTTATCATTGCAGGAGCTAATGCCCAATCTACTTCTATAGTATCATTAATAGGTTTATATATTTGACTATGGTCTCTTTCTGTACCCGATTCTAAATATATAAAATCTCTATATGCAGACATAAATTCGTCTCTTTCTAAGCGCTCTACTATATGACTAATAGTCTCTTTTTTCATGTCTTCATGTATATATATAGCTAATTGCAATGCTTCTCTTGCTAACAATTCTGTTTTAAAATAAGTGCGAACTGTTTTTTTAGATAAAATCCATTCAGTAACGTATTCATTTTCTAGAACAGCATTGAAACTTAAAGACATATTTTTATTCTGTTCCATTTCTTTTTGTGCTTTTAATGCTACATATTTATCATACATTTCTTTAAGGAGATGATAAAGTTCTATATTTTTGCCATAGTAATCTTTATTGGTAGGTAAATCTATAGATGGTTTATCAAGAACTATAAAGTTTCTTGCTACTCCATCTTCTTCTTCCTCTTTATCGTCTTTATCGATTTCTTGACTTTCTACAAATAAACCATTAATATAAACACTTAAAGAATTACAATTCATATTCCAAGCGTCAAACCTACTAGCTTTGCCTAAATATTGCTCATTGTCATCTTCAAAACCTTTTACATATATAGGATAATTATTCTTTTTACCATAAGATAAAGGTTCATCTATCATATTTGCATAACTATATGCATAATAACTTACTGCTGCTCCCATCCACATCTTATTTTTACTTAATAAATGTATAGAGCCTTTTGTAGAATAATAACCTATCATATACTCAATAAGATCTATCTTGCTTTGGTCTGTTATTTCCTCTGGTTCATCTTGAGTGAAGTCATATTTATAATATTTATAACTAAAACCATTATCATCTTGTGGTATTTTAATGATTTGATTTTTCTTATAATATCCTTCGATTGCATTTAATGGTTTTTCTATAGCTGATTGATCTATAATAATACCATTTTGTATATATACTATAGCATCATTACAATCATTATAAACAGCTTTGTCTCCATCATCGTCAATTCTAATATTTGAATAACTAACTGTTTCATCAAACACTAATCCCAGTTTTTCATCGTCATCATTATCTATTTCTAGAATCAAATAATCAACAGGTTTATCAACTAAATCTTGAGTGTTAGCTAATTCTATGTACCCATCTTCAATAAGCATATCTCCGTTAGTAGGAGTCAATAATAAACCATCAACAAAAATAACATAATCTTTATCGGCACTTATTTGTTTGCCATAATCTTTAGTTTTACCATCAAATAATTTACCGTCTGCCACAAAAGATGTTCCTATATCAGCAACAAATCCTTTTATAGGCTCTTCTATTCCGTCTCCTTCATCTGGAGTGTAAGGTAGTTCGAAATTATGTATTGTAATAGTGTCATCATCATTAACAGTTACATCTCTATAAGTTTCCGTTGATTGAAGACCTAACCCACTACAAAATACCATTATATTTTTATAATCATCTATACCTGATACTTTAACAGTAGCTGTTTTATTTTTAATATCTATTGTAGTATTAGGATAATTGTAACCTATGTCAAATTCTTCAGTTCTATTTGGAAATGCTAATACTGCCATTTGCATATTATTTATTATTTCTGCATCCTCTTCATCAGTAAAAGTTATAGTACCCTCTTGTGGATCATGAATATAAATAACTTTTTCTTCCTCTTTTAATTCTGCTAAAGCTGCAGTTGTTTCTTCTAAAGATAATCCATCTAAGAATAAAGCAATTGGTGCTTCTATTCTGTTTCCTATATAAACTGAATTTTCTTTTCCTACAGCTCCTGTTCCTACTGTTACGTAGCCCTCAGAACTAGGACTATTATCAAATATATATGTTATACTGTATATGAAATCATATTTTTTATTTTTACATATTTCATCTGATAATTGTATTCCTCCCATTGCATTAACAAAATCATAACCTTTTAATAAATCTTCTTCTTTTTCACCTTTTAATAATAAAGTACCTAACTTACTTGCGCCTTTAGTATCTTTTATGTCTGATTTAAAACCGTAAAATTCAGTTTGAGCAGATGTTATATTTATGTAACCATCATCTGGTACTTCAATTAATCTTTTATTAATACTAGAAACTTTTGAAGCATTAACATGAACCCAGCTTAATTCATCATGTGATTCATCTTTTATAACTATAGCACAGTCATTTACTGTTTCATAGTTTTGATCTTCTTTCTCACTTGTTTGAGGATTATAATCTATTATGCTAACGAAGCGTCCTCTTACTTCTGGCACAGTGTTATCTAAAGTATATTCAGGTTGTTGTTTACTGAACAATCTACCGTATCTAACATATGGTACAGGATAAAAATCACCAGGTTGTATTTTATTTAAATCACTTATTTGTTGAAAATTTTGACCGTTGAAAGTATTTAAATTCCCTCCAGTATATTGATAAGCTTGAGCCACCAGCCAACTTTGTTGATCTGGGTCCCAATATTGTATAGTACCAGTAAGAGGGTCTATACATAATCTATAATCAACAAAAGTATCTCCGTCCGGTTTTACAGAATTAGCAGGATGATAAAAATTTTCAAATAAAGGTCTCCATTCTCCACCTGAACCTGAAGAAGGATAGAATGTTTTTAGCACATCAAGACCTTTATCTTTATGTAATCTTAAAGCATTGCTTGGTATATCAGTTTGTCTTTCTGGTTGTATTTTATCATCTGGATAATTTTTATATTCATAATTTAAATATTTAAGAGACATAAAGAGATTATGCCATTCTGGATTAAGAAGCTGTTCTCCTTGTCTTCCTATATTAAATTTACGTGCCAAATTAAATTCACCACCTTGTTTTGTAATCTAAAGTTATATTACTAAAATAAAAGATTGTACTGATTGTACAATCTTTTATTAATATTCTTGTTTACCAAACTTTTATAACTATTGGACCAGTTACTTGAGAAACACTCATGAAGTACGCATTCATATTTGGATAAGTACCAATAAGATGAGTTATATTTTCTCCTCCCATTGTTACTATAAATGTACTAGGTTTAGTTTTCCAATATATATATGTTTCAAATAATGATCTATGTTTTGCAGATGTTTGTTTATTACTAAATGTAATATATCCACCACAATCATATGTTATAGGCCATCCATCCGAAGCTCTAGCATCGATATTGACATTGCCTGTTACAGAAGGTATATTTATAGTCACTTTATTATTTGTCATTGTTAAACAATTACTAGATACATTAGATCCGCCCATAGTTACAGATGCACTTATAAAATGTAATGTTGACTGAGTCGTAGTCACTACTGTATTAAAAGGTTCTCCGTGAACTATTGTTTTTCTTGTATCAGAAGAAACTCCTCCTACTAAACAATAAGATATGTTATGTACTATAACTTGACCACCATCAACAGTAACTTTACAAGTAGCGATCTTATCTTTACATCTAAAAGTAACAGTGCAAGAACCAGTATTCCCACCTTTAATATAGAAAACATCATTTGTTCTATATACTAAAGCTACAGTCTCATTTGTTGATTCACAAGTTACTGAATCTATATATTCAGCTGGAACCACTTGTACATTTGCGTTAACTGCACGTCCTGGTGATATTAAAGTTGAACTGTTGCATGTTAACGATGTAACGGTCGTAACAGGTTTACTTCCAGAGTTATTACTTGAAGTTTTAGCGTAAATATGAATATCGCCTGTTACTGAAGGTATATTTATAGTTATTTTTGATTTTGTAATTGTTAAATAATTGCTAGAAACATTAAGTCCGCCCATGGTTACTGATGCACTTGTAAAAGAAAGCGTAGATTGAGTTGTAATAATTGTCGTATAGAATGATTTTCCTTTTTCTATTGTTTTTCTAGTATCCGAAGCATATCCGCCTACCAAATAATAAGATATGTTATAATAAGTTGTAGGAGTAGGTGTAGGAGTAGGTGTAGGAGTAGGTATGGAACCATCTCCACTTCCGCCACTGTTTCCAGAAAAAGTTTGTTTTTTAATAGCATCTATTAAATTGTCCCATTCAGGGAAATAATGGTTGCCTTTACTAGAATAAGTAGTAGGACCACGTTTATCATCTCCTGCTACTATAGTCGGTAGATTCTTAAATAAATCAGGATTACCAGTAAATATATTCGAATAATGTGTTTTTATTATCGAAAATAAATCATAACAAAAGTCTTTTACGTCATTGAAATCTCGCGCTTGAAGATAACTAGAATCTCTTTTTAAATCTCTCCATTTAGGTTTAGTTGTAACATTATATTGACTAGCAATACCTAATAAATAATCTCTTAAAGCCATCTGATCATCATACATAAGAGGATTTATATAGCCATAATCAATATTAGAAGAAGTAAGATTTACGTTGATAGATATTTTATTTTCTTTAGTTTGCATGTCTATTACTCTTTTAGATGTTAAACTTTCACTACGTGACGAAGATAAATTATTTAATGTTATTTTAGATAGATTTATCTTGTCTATTCCTCTAGCTCTTATTTCCAATATGAATTTTTCACTATCGCTCATTGACGCTATATTACTAGGAGCAGTAAAACTTATTGTATGATTTATATCTTTACCGTAATTATTTACACCAGATATTGTTTGTCCTTTATCAGTTATAGTGTATTTAGGGCTATATATTATATTATTTTTAGTATAACTAACATTTTTTAATTTTAATGTAGATGCATCATGTAAATTTATAAACATATATGATTTACAAACTTTAGTTAAAGCTGGATCATTTGAATCGTATGCACTCGTTGTTTGATATACAGTAGAATCATCATATTTAAATCCATTGTTCACATTGCTTGTAAACGTTATAGAATATTTGTTATCAGAGCTTAAATATTTATAAGGAATTTCTATAAATAATATTTCACTTTCTACGTCTGCCCAACTAGATATATTATTAGGTCTTATTATAGAACTTCTATAATAATTATAAGGCATTATAGAATTGCTTACAAATATTGTATCTGTTAACCAATAACCATTTTTCTCTTCTATAGAAAACATACATTGTTCATAATTATATGGACAAGTAAAAGCCTCTATCGTATTTAAACCATGTTTTAAAAATCTTCCACTATCTTGTTTCCAAGTGTAAACTTTTGAACCATTATTACTTAACTCATTAGTCATTATGTCTCCTAAATCAACCAAGTTTTTACCGGACTGTAGGAATAAACAATTTTCTTTATATAATGAACTATTTGAAATATGACCTGATGATGGTTTAAAAGTTCCACTATAAATAGATTTCTGACTATTGTAATGTTCAACTTTATGTCTTGGATAATCTTCTGTCATTGTATAATAATTATTTTTATCATATATATCTGCTTTTTTAAAACTAGGTAATTGAGAATCTTGGCTTCTTGGACATCTAAACCAAATAGGTGTAGATTCCCATGTAGATTTATTCCACGAAGTAGCAAAATTTACATTCTCATAAATAGGAGACTCTGCCAATCCACCACTCATTACTTTTTTTGCAGTAACTTTTAAATTTATTGTTGGATTAGGATCTGATACAATGGCATTATTCAAAGGTGATACAAACGATAAATCAAAATCAAATGGTTGACGTTGTGATACAAGTATATTGCTAGTACTATATATACTAGGATGCATGTAATAGTCTGTATAATAAAAAGCAATTATTGAAATACTTGTACCTTTAGGATATTTCGATATATCAAAATCCATTGTAAATTCCTTTACGTTATTTGTAGAAGACAACGATGCTGGAACTATATTATGCCATTTTCTTTCTGAAAAATAAAAGAATGTTTTTCCATTCATACCATCTCTTCTTTTTAAAGATGATTTATTTATAATATTTCCACTATTATCTTTAGCTATCAAACAAACGTCTATTAAATGTATAGGGTTTTTATCTCCTAAATTCAAATTATAAACAGGATTTGGATATACTATAGTAAATTTTTCATTTGTTTGTTCTAATTTTCGTATCTCTATTTGTCCTGGACATGGAGGTATAACACACATTGCAAATAATTTATTTTTAGGAATATTATTATAATTATAAGAATCAGAATAAAGATAATTATTATCTAAAGTTTTCTTCGCTCTTTCTCTTACATATACATATACCATGTCTCCTGGTTTTGCATGTTCGAACCATTGTAAAGCATAATATTTATCATTTGTTGAATGATTTGGAGATGTTGGATGTATATGAAATTTCTTTTTATTACTACTATCTTGAGTTATAGGTCTATTATCTTCTCCGAAGTCTTTATATATATAATAACGAATGCTACTTGATGTATTATTATGTAATTTAGAACTTAAATCAGCAGGGTCTGCTCCATTATAAGAATTATTTGTTGTATAATTTGTAGTAGCTTTAAAGACATCGCAAGATGCTAGTGCATATATAACTTGATAATCATTTATATTTTCGCTAGTTCCTGTAAATATAATTTTTTCTCCTTCAGATAAAGGAGTATAATTATCTGACTTATGTTCATATTCTATTTTAGGCACAGATGGTGGATTTTGTTCTTCGTGTACAGTTACATACATAACTTTTGTATCAGTAAGTCCATTTATATCTTTGGCCGTTAATTGTACTGTTACAGAACCTGATTGTGTTAGCTTATCAGGACAAGTATATGAAGCATTATTATACATATATGAATTTAAATTATAACTATTAGAGCCTATTTTTACACTCATTGATGATAAGGCATGTGTATTGTTTATTTTTATTTTAATTCCAAGTCTACTTTTATCTTTATAATATTTCCCATTGACCATATCTCTAGACAATGAAGTATCTATATAACTGTCTTGTATAGATAAAAATCTTTTTTCTTCTTCTTCTTTTTTTTCTTCTACAAAAGTTACAGAAATTGATCTTTCAAATTGACCTGCCCCTTCTTTTGTTGGACCGCTTCCTGTTCCGATATATCTTCCATCTTCTAGTAAAGCAGTTATAGTATAAGTACCTTTATAAGGCACAACTGGAGATGTAAATGTATGAGTTCCCGTAGCTCCAGGCTTGTCGGGCCAACCTAAATATCTATGTTGTTGTCCTGCCCAATCATTTACTGGATTAAAATAAGTTGAATAATTATATCCATTAGGACCAGTTATTGTATATGAAAGAGTTTGAGGTACATAATCATAAGTTACACTTAAATCTGTTATTATTTTTGAAGTGTTTGTAAAAATATATTGTCCATTGGTTTTTGGCATTTTACTAGATAATGTAAATGAACCTTTCGTTTTGTCTGTATTATTATAAATTTTTACAGTTTTATTTTCGTAACCTACACGACTGCTACCGTTATAAGTATCTAGCCAAACCCACATTGTCCCTGAACTTTTTGCAGGTATATATTTTGTAAAATCATTTGGTATTTTAAATGTAATATTATTATTAGTATTTGGATTACTTAAAGTAAAATTATCTTTTAATTTAATCCAAGTATTATTATCATGACTTACCCATAATTTATGTGTTAGCCAATTATTACATGGGTTAGCTTGAACAGTAATATTGTTTCCTATATTATGAGTACCGCCAGGAACAGTTAAATATGTTGTCCTTAGAGCTGGAGGTATTGCATCGTTATTTTTTACTGTTACAGTTTTTGTTGTGACTCCAATATAAGAACCATTAAGCCATGTAGATAGCTTAACGTACATAGTGGCTGTCTTCTGTTTACTTACATAGTCTTTTAATCCATTAGGTATCGTAAAAGTATAATTATTATTTGAATTGGCTTTACTAAATTTTAATCCATTTGCTATATTAATCCAACCTGTTTTATTATCCGAATTATTTGTAATACTTACATTTAAAGCATGAGTGTAACTCGTACTACCTGGATTGGCTTGTATTGTTATATTAGAACCTATATTATATGTACCACTTGGAACGGTTAATGTAGTAGTTCTATCTTGATTAATTTTGGTTAACGCCATTTTTCCGGTTGTCAATTTAACTTCTTGAGGACTAACACTAGTCCAATGAACACAAGTTATAGTTACTGATTTTGCACCGTCTGAATTATGTGTTATTGTTTGTGAATACGTACCAAGATTATATGTCGTACCATTTGCTACTTTTTTTGAACTATTATAACGACAATCAAAATTTGCAGGAATAACTTCCTTCATTCTAACACCATCAACATAAAATCTACTGTAAGGAGTATTCTTTCCATGACCTGCTGGATAATTATTATAAGTATCACTTCTAGATTTGTTATGTGTAGCTTTTACATAAAACTTAACTGTTATTTTAGAAGTATTCTTTGATTTGTTTACATCCGATTCTGTAACTTCCATATACCAAGTGGCAGCAGGATAGGTTTTACTATAAGTATAATGTTTATATGTATATGTAGCCAAATTTAATTTCACCGCCTTTTATTCTATTTTACTTTCCAAATCTTTAACTTTATAAAGTAAAAATTTTATTATTTCATATATATTTAAAAAAGCTTTTGAATCTTGCACATTTATATATTTAGTATCTTTTAATTTTGTCACATTCAATCTTATATCAGTATCTGTAGTAAATATATCTATTGAATCTAAAAATTTATCAAGAGACACAACTTCATTTGAACCACTAGAAACAAACAACAAATCTCCATTATTACATAAGATTTTTTCACTATAAATTTCAGACACAGGAGATTCTATATCTCCAAATAAATTAGAAATATTTATTTTTTCTAAATTAATTTTTTCTTCTTCTTGTGATTTATTTATGGTCTCTATTATTTTATTTTCACTAATTATTTTACCATTTAAATCTTGATAATTACTTTCTATAGTCTTATTTATACTTGCTATAGATTCATTTATATTCTTGATCGTATTTGTAGTTGCTTTATTGAATTCATCAAAAATACTTTTATCTAATTTAGCAGCTATATTGTCTTTATAGTCTTTAGATGCTAATACATCTTCTACTATTTTTTTAATTTTTGTATTGGTTTCTAAAGCTGTAACTTTTTCGGACAGGGCAGAAACTATATTATTATCTGCTTTAGCATTTATATTATTATTAATTGCTAAAAATTGTTGTGATAAATAATTGTTCATACTGGTTGTATGAGCTTCTACATTTTTAGTTATTTCGCCGCCAACACTATCAGTATAAGCTTTAGAATCTTTTATAGCGTCCGCTTTTGCTTGAGCTATAGATTTATTCGTAGTTTCAAATGTTTTATCTGCTGCTTCTGAATGTTTTTTAAGCTCTTCATCTGTATATTTCTTTGAATTTTTTTCTGCACTTGCGGTTTTGTCGTTTATTAATTTCGTTAACGCTAAAGCCGATTGACCTAAATTTGTATCGACATAAGAATTGCTAGAACTAGAAACAGCTGCTATTTGTTCGTCTACATATGAAGTCATTTCAGTTGTAACAGTTTGAGCGCTTGCTGCTATATTACCATTTAATATTAACTCAGATTCTTCTCTGTTTGTTTTAACTGTAGAATCTGTATATCCTGCTGCATTTGCTTCGGCTTGAACTGCTTGATCAATTGCATATTGTTGAGTAGACGCAGGCTCTGTACCAATATATAAATTCTTAGCTATCATATCTATATGTGTACCATTTTCGTCTTTATATACGTGAAATATACTTTGACCTGTTTCATCATCTTTAATATTTAACCCGATACCATCAATTAATCCACCATCAATGGAGCCGGCTTTTATATGTGTACCATTAAAAAAGAAATGCTCTTCTCCATTTTCATCTATATCTACATATATACCTTCCATAGTTCCGTTCTTTGTTAAAGCATTAAAGACAGATTCATGGTCATTATTCAATTTGTTTTCTAATTGATATTGAATATCTTCGGGAGCCATTTCCCAAGGATATATCTTATCAGTATTATATAAACTTAATTCTGTTATATAAAATTCACTCATTAATTGAGGTGCGATACTTATTGCAACTTTAATATGTTCTGTATTTTTTAATGTTTTAAATGTAAAATCTTTTCTTTCATAGTTTACATTGGACATTACAATTATATCTGATAATAGTTCAGTAGACGAACCGGATTTGTCTATAGAAATAATTTTTACATGAGATATAATACTTGTATATTCTATATCATTTACGCAATAAGCCAAGAAAGAAAATGTGTAATTGGAATCTTTAACAATAGGATAATCAGTGATTTGACTAATACCTGTAGTTGTGTTTTCATTTTCAGTTGGTGTATTTGACTTTAATCTTATCCAATTTTTATTAAAAGTTTGTTTGACTATAGGATTCAATAAATAGAAGTCATTTTCTATATTAAAATAGTCCGAATTTAATGTCCAAAAATTTGAATTCTTAATAAGATTTCTTACAACAGGATCTGTTTTTCCTACAGAAACCCATTGTTTTGTTGATTCATTCCAAGAATAAATCATAGGAGTGCTTCCTCCTGTATCTACCCAAATCTGTCCATCTACAGGATTTTCAGGAGGAACTTCTCCACTATATAATTCATTAACATCTAACAAAGTAATTCTTGCCGATGCCACACAAGTTCTTTTCCCATTTATAACTGTATATGCATCAGCTTGTATTAAACATTTTTCTTGAAAATCATTTTTACTTATTGAAATAGTTGTAAGACCTTCATGCTTTTTGCCCCATTGTTTATCTTCTAATATGGCATTTTTATCATAAGAGACACGAGTCCAAATTATATCTTTAAATTCAGAAGTTATATCTTTTGTATTATTAAAAATTTTAAATATTAAATCTGTATTTATATCATATGGATGAAATATGTTTCCGTTTGTACTTATTAATTCTGCATTATATATACTAACTTCATTTATTTTATGAAGAGTTATAGTGGCAGATGTTACTTTATTAGATAAAGGCATATAATATCACTCCTCTATTTTTTAGATATATTAAATGCATTTATTTCATAAGCTGTTTTTAATAAAGCTTCTACATCATCTTCGTCTATGCCTAAATCTTTATTTACATTTGAGGCTGCCTTTAAATCATCTTCAGTAGGATTGTTTAAAAATAAAAGTGATCTTTGTTCTGCAAGACTAGTGGCTACTTTGTCTACTACAGCACATTGAAACATATTTACATTGTCTACATGTTCTGCATTGATAGGTAAAATTCTGCTTGAAGGTATCATTTCTACTGCACTTGAACCATCTGTTTCAAGTTTTTGTTGCATAAGTTGCCCTGTTGAATCAATCCATATATTCCAAGTTTCAGAACCATCAGAAGAAACTTTAAACCAATAATATTCAAAGTCTGTTTCGTATTTTGGATTGTCTGTTTCTAAAACTTTACCTTGATATTTTAACATACAAGTTAATACAGTTCCTATTGATTGAATGCCTTGATATATTTTATCTCCATTGCTAGAATAAATATATGCTTGCACATCATCTGTTGTATCATATACAACTTCTAAAGCAGTATATTCTTTTTTTTCATCACTTGAATAATATTTAGCTTTTATTACATCAGAACCTTGTATTAATGCTGGATGAATTCTTAGCCAAAATCCACCTCTAGCATTGTTTGATATTTCAGTTGTATATATACCATTGACAGGATCATAATTTATTTTATGATGTATTTCAAATAGGTTTTTAGTAGTTTCATCTTGTTGTTCTCCGTCCAATAAAGTCCATCCTCTTCCATCTGAACTTCTAATAAACCAATGTAAAGTAGACGCTTTATCTGTTGCTTTTACTTCTTCATCTACATCTATTTCTACGCCGTCTTTATAAAAAGAAGCATAAAGATCTATAAATTCTGGAGCACTATTATATATAGATGTACCATTTACTGAGTTTATTAATAATTGATTGGCACCTCTACCTGTAGATAAACAAGATAAATCTATTTCAAAATTTTGATTTATATGAATTTTTGCAAAAGGATCATAGAAACTAAATTTACAAATTATAGTTAAGAAACTATTCATAGGCACTATATTATCTCTTATTACAAGATATCTTTTATCTGTAAATAATTTTCCATCAGCAGTTGTATAATTAAATATAAAACGGCTATCTTCATTAGGATTTATTATACGTTCTGCTCCATTTGCATCTCTTATATACCAAGCTATTGTATCTTTATTTATATATGGCGTATATACATTAGGATCTCCTGGATTATCTAAATCTGGATATTCATTTGGATCAAAAAAATCAGGATTATATACGGTACTTGTTCCTTGTCCTCTTTCTATACTATTTGCATATAAATAAGGTCTTAAAACTAATTTATTTTTTGACCAGTCAGGAGAATATGGAGTCGTAGAACCATTTATATATACTTGATTCTTAGTTCCTGATACAATAGATATTCCTCCTACTAAAGTAGCTGCATCTGTTTGGTCTGTTATAGTTATAGATGCTGTTGCTAATATACTTTGGTCATTTATATTAAATAAATTTGGCAATCTCATCACTCTCCTTTATTCTTATTTATAGAAGACATGTACGCAGCGTACATATTAGTTACGAAATTAAGTTCTGCCGCTCCAGTTAAAAATGCACAATGAAATACTGCTCTTATTTTTACATCTTCATTTGTTATATATAAATCTTTAATTCCTACAGCATGTCTTAAATTCCATTCAGCGTCAGCTTTAGAATCTGAAGAAGTACGTACCCATTTAAAATATTTCATATCCATTTTATCCGTTATGTCTATTCCGTTTTTATATATTCTTGGTTTTAATATTAATTCTATATTAGAAGAAATTACCGTACCTTTTTCACTATGTATTTCAAGTATATAATTATCGTTAGGATCTAAATCGTCTTCGTAATCTATAGTTTTTTCTAAATTATAACCAGACTCTTTTATTTTTTGTATGATTTCATCTATTGATAAATCGTATCTTTGATAACCATTATTCCAAACTGGACTGACTACATTCTTATCTCTTTCCCAATCCTTTTTCATGACTATTCACTCTCTTCTTCATTGTATTCTAAATAGAAATACATACTTTTTAATTCACTTTTAACATTATTAGGCAAAGGACCTATAGAAAAATGAATTTGTTTATAATTTGTAATGTTTTGAGTTGAGCCATTATTAGCTAGTCCTGATAAATTTCCTATATCAACAGAGCCTTTATCAATATCTATTTCTAATTCTTGATAATCTGATTCTCCTACTTGTACTTTAATAAGATTCAATAAATAACTATCTTCAAAGTTTTTAAAGCTTATAATTAATTTACAATTTTTTATAGTTGCTACGTCCGTTCTTCCTCCGTAATTATTCCATACTTGTATAGTTTTTTCTATAGTATCATTAGGAACATAACTACCTTCTTCATCATAAGTTTTATATTGAACAAATTCGTATTGTTCAATATCTACTTCTTCTAATACATGCCATGATATTTTTGGTTTTTCCATACACTATCCTCCTTTATTCATCGCCAAATATTCTGTTTGCAGTTGCAATTTTTAATCCTGAAAAATATAAAGAGTCATGTCCATTGCTATCAAAATCGGTTTTGATAACTATTACAACTTTATTTTCACTGTTTCTTTTTATTTCATAATGTAACCCATCTATCCAGCAACAATCAGTATATGAATCATCTCTTGCATTATGCTTATGATGAATAACATTTATATAATCTTCTTCATATATATCTTCCAATTCGTATTCTTTTTTCAATACCATTTCTCCATTTACCATCTCAAACTCATTTAAATCAATTTTTTTATTTATATGTTCTAATGATTTTATTGCATTTTTGACCATCCATGGAGGCATTTGTCCAGTATTTAATATACTTTCTGTTGTTAAATACTTACCATTTGTATCTTCAAGTATAGACATTCTAGTATCCATAGTGCCTAATTCTCTTCTCATTTCTGATTCTAAATCAGCTATAAGTTTTTTACTAGTTTCAACTATCGTTTTACAACTTGTTAATGTATCACCAATTTCGTCAAGTATATTGTTTATATGGTCATAAGAATATACATTGGTAGTTATTTTATATGTTATAGTTGTTCCTTCAGATATAGTTTTGTTATCTAAAAATTTAAATCTAGTGCAAACAGATGCTTTTTTTCTTATAAAATAATCTTGGTCTATATATTCTTTATCTTCATTTATAGGAGGTATTTCTGTTATAGAAACCGAACCATCTTCATTATTTATTTTTTTAAAGAATCCAAACTCTTCTATATAATCAGTACCTTCTACTTGTTTTATACCATTAACGAATACTTCTAATTGATGTTCACTATATCTATATTTAACATCTTGTAATTGTACTATTTTTGTTTCTAGTATATCACTGTAGTTATCCTTATTAAGAACAATAGTATCTTCCAATACAAAAGTAGCGCTGCGTTCCATTTTTCTGTTTAAAGGTGTAGCACATATTCTACGTTCCACTATAGCTTCTACGAATAAATCATTTGATCCTTGTTTGTCAGCATAACTTAATCCTATAGTGTCTGCCTTTGCTCCAGAATCTAATGGATCCAATAACATAAAACCTATTCCAGAATTGTCATATATGTTACCAGTATTAGAATTAAAAGTTTTTTCTAAATATTCTTGAGTCCATCCAAAGTGTACAGCAGCAGCTGTTTTTACAGATTCAGGTATACCACTATGTTTGTCTAATAAATCATAAACAGTTATCTCTTTAAACTGATCTTCATGTAAATACATTTGATTAATCATTACGGATAATTCATGTTTGCCAGGTGTAAAATGCATATTCATATCATGTATTCTATCGAATATAAAATACTGATATTTGCAAGGATAACCTGTAATAGGATCCTTTCCTAAATCATTTGCTATTGTTGAATCAAAATAAGCTTTAAATATTCCATTTGTATTCTTTTCTAGTACAAGATACTTATCATCTATTCCTAAGTAATATGTACTAAATATTTTTGTATTTTTTGCATTAACATAGTTAGCTTTATTCACTGGAACCCACATATATTGTCCGTCTTTATATCTTATAATATAAGTCAAAACATCTCCAGCAACTAATATATCATCGTATTCATCTGGTCTATTAAGTGTTTCTAGTATTTGAAAAACATTACCTCTTTTGTTTTCTAATCCTTCGTTGCCTGTAATTGTTGGTAAATCTACACCAACTTCTTCATAATCTATTCCTAATACTAATTTTTCTCTATTTAAATAAACTGATAATTCATGTTCACCTATAGTAAAACTCATGTCTGTACTAAAAGTTAAATCAGCATAATCTATATTTTCTAAAAAATCTGTTGTAACGGTCATAGAATTTTTATAAGAAAAATCATCTATAGAACGCCAACAATATAATGTATTATCCATTAGATTTAACCAAAGAGTATTTTCTTTTGGATTCTCTGGTTCTTTTAAATGTATTATTTGTAAATCATCAAATGGAGTGTTACATATATATAAAGTACCATTAGAATCTGTATATAAATTTCTCATAGAACGTAAATCATTTTTTATGTACATCCAAGCATGAGGTATAGGGTCTTTTTCATCAACATACTCACTAGCTACTTCTATAAAAGCAATTAGATATTTTACATCTTTAGGCAGCAATGGAACAGAAGGAGTTGTAGAAGTTATACCTTGTGATATTTTTTTATATTTTACTTCAAAATTGGCATCAACATATAAAATATCAATACGGTCTCCACTATAATAATATTGAACTATTAAATCTCTTTTTAATGCTCCAGTTACAGTTATTGTATTCTTTTTAATATCTCTTACTCTTATATAGTCGTCTTTATTAGGACTATTTTTATATTTTATTTTTATGCCTGATATCTCAGGTTCGTATGAACTTAAAAATTCTGCAGGCATTCTTCTGTTTACTGCATAAGGTGTATGTTTTAATGTCACTGTTCTATTTTCATCTAGAGTACAATGCTCTTCATATTGTTCAGCTTCTGGTAACTCAACTTCAAAAGTATTTCCTTCGATAAATACTTCGTTACCTTCGGCATCTATTATAGATCCATTTGAAACTGTTACGTCAAAAGTGTTACTTGTTATATTAAATGTAACATCTAATCCAGATGCAATTCCAGATCCACCTACGCTTAATCTCTCTCTTGATAATTGAGCTTGTAAATAATCAAAGTTCTGTTGTATTTCTTCTGGTCTAATACCATTAGAAAAATCAATTATATTAAGAGCCAAAGTCTTTCGCCTCCTTATTCTTCTTCATTATCTTCAAAGAATATTACAGAATAATCTTCTCCGACTTTATATTTTTCAATTGCAGCAAGTATTTGTTCTTTATAAGGTTCATATTTTTTTGGCATAGTAATTATTAATGTATTTGCCTTTCTATAAGGTCTACCGTCTACATGTCCTATATCTAATAAATCATAATCAGGCTTTGCATCATTTCTTATTCCTCCGCCCAATTGTCTCATATCTGTAAGATAAACATTATTTACATCTTGATAAATATATATGTCTAAAAGTTTTATATTCGCTCCGCTATTTTCATTATAACTATCTTTAAAACAATACGAAATACTGTCTGTTTCTGGAGTATAATATATAGTATAAGTTTCATTAATTATACGAGTGATACCATTTACATCTGTTTTTATATTCTGTATTTCTAGTTGTTTATCTACAGTTAAATGTATGTTATATTTAGAACTTTTAAAAGGATATAGTTTCACTATTAAAGAATTATCTTTTTCTATAACAAATACTTTATTTGTTATATCGGATTCTATATAATAAAAAAGTTGTTCTACATAATAAATTTTTCCATCTTTATAAATAGATACCCAGCCTAAAGGTTTATCAACTTCAGTATATACGTTGCCACTTAATTCTTTATTTATCATTTTGAAAACAACTCTGTTATTTACAACATTTACAAATTGAATATTGTCCACAACATTAGATAAGTCAGTATTTGGCATAGGCAATTCTTTATTTGTATTATACAAATCTATTTGATATATGGAATAATCGCCTGAATTTATATTAAATAACTCATTCAATGTTATATGAGAACTAAAATTTGTTTTAGCATATAACTTATTATTTATAACTTCATAATCAGGACATGTATATGTGATCCATTCATTAACTCTTCTTGATTTTTTATAAGATAATAAGTATACATACATCATAACTTCAAAAATCAAATCTTTATGTTTTTCTGGCTCTCTAAGCACATCGTTATGACTTATTATTTCAAAACCTCTACCTACATGTTCTATTATTAAGACAGGAGATAAAGAGTTTGTAAAAATATTATAAAATAATTTACCTTTTGTACTTGATAACTCAGTTCTATTCATATTAAAGTAATGATTGCTTTGTACTTTTTTAGTTTTTGTTATCGTGTTTCTTTTGAATTCAAATTCTTTGTAAGCTCCTGACACATTAAAAGTTAAGTATCCTAAATTATCATTTTTATTTTTATATAAATAATGTTCATCACAGCCTACCCATACGTTTACATTGTTGTCTAAGAAATTACTTATGTTAAATTCTTCTTGTTTATCTTTATCTAAAAACTTGCCATCAAAAGATTCTATAAATATAAAATCTGCATCTTCATATGACATATTTATCAATGCTGATAAAGATTCTTTATTCTCATTAATAGAAATTTCATTAGGAACTAATTGTCTTGAAGCTGGATTCACAAATATTTTAGATAATCTAGAACTTAAATCTAAACTATCAGAATCATCTAAACATCCTATATTAATATTATATCTATTACTGGAATTGTAAACCATGTTTCGTTTTATTGTAACTTCATAAGAAAAATGATTAGGATAAAATTCATAGATTGGTGTATAATAAGTTTTATTATTTATTTTTTTATAATAATCTTCTGGGTTTACTCGTTCTTCGTATCTATTAAACACATACATTTCAGGCTTTTCAATTAATTGGCCTGGAAGTAATGGAGTCATCATTATATTTTTATTGGAGTCTGATTTTTGAAAATCAACATTTATAATTTTGTCTATCTTATACTTTGTATAATCTAAATTAACATAAGATAAAGGTATATTTAAATCTGTATCAAAAGTTGATTCATTAATCAGTTGTATTTTATGTTTAGAAGGATAAATTTTAATTTGTACCACCTCCTATAGTAATATAACCATTTAAAGTAGGAGATATTTTTGTGTTTACATATTGTACTTCATTTATAAATTTGATATTGTTAGCTAATTCTCCAACGTTGTCGTAAACCATTTTGATTTCTTCTCCTGCTTTTACAGATATGTCTATTTCATAACTATTTAAATCATAACGATAATTTAAACAATAACTCTTATCTTTTAAATAATCTACAACAATCCATTGATAGTCGTCTATACTATCTAATCTTATTTCTCCAGTATTTTTATTTATATATCTTAAATTCTCTTCGAATATAATATCGTATAAATCAGCGCATGCATTTAATGAATCGAAACCTTCTTTTTCAACTTCTAATAATCTATCTAATTCCCATTTGCTGTCTTTTCTTATTCCATAAACTATAATTGTTCCATCAACATCTAATGGTTTGTCTTCTAATAGAATAGAGTAAGCAGGTTTAAAATATTCTCTTTCAGTGTTTGTAAACCAGTAATATCTTTGTCCATCTTTATAATAGTATCTATACGAACTTGATAATTCTAATGGCAATTCATTTTTATCTAAGATAACTATCGGCGATTTAATTACTGCTGGAACATATTGTTTAATAGTGTTTTCTACTGTTATATTTGTTGTTTTATCTTGAAAATCAGTAATTACAAAATTGGTTATTTTACCATTTACATTATTAAATAAATATAGATAATCTCCAGATATGTCTATTTCGGTTAATGTATTGTCATCTATTCTAATCCATAAATGATGATTTGAATAAATATAATCATAATAAACGCCTTCTGCTATATTTAAATCGAATAAACCATAAACATTGTCTTTATCTTTAAGAACACTATAATGGCTAGGATTGCTATGTATGGTTCCAGGAGCATTAATTATACATCCAGAAAGAACAAATTCTTTTATATTTAACAAATTAAGTTTTAAATATGAATCTTCTATCATTCTTATGTCTCCATAATCAGGAGATGTTCTAACATAGTCATTGAATTTAGATGTAGTAATAGCAATATTATTTACTCTTCCTGTAGTCCCTTTAAATTTCAAAGATACATGTCCATTTTTGGTCATTATAAAACTGCCGTCTGCTCTCAAAATATTTTTTTCATCATCATAAATTTCTTCATCGTCAGATAACATTATGTAAGCTTTAACATCGGAGTCAATAGCATCATATTTTAAGTAATACTCTCCTCTAGTTAACTTTATTCTTATCTGTTCTATTTCTGCAGGATATTTACAATGACTTAATTCAAAACCGTCTCTATGAAAATCAATGTAGCCGCCATTTGTTTGTCTCATATTTACTATCCAGCCATACGGTACGTTTCCTGCAACATTAATATAATTTATAGTATTATCTTGATTAGAATAAAACCCTAAATGATAATTTTCAAAATCATAATTCATTTCTATATCACAAACAATTTGACCACCGATGGCCATAGTATATTTATTCTTTATCTTTCTTAAAGAGATTTGTAAATTATCTGTACAAGTTACTGAATGTGCAGAACTAAAGACTCCAACTATTTTTTGTAAACTATTTTCTTTATAAATAACTTCTAATGATTTATGATTTAGTCTAAACAATAAAGCTGCATTTACATTAGATAAGATTTTGTTATTAGAATTTATAAGAAGAATACCAAATCCATTATTATAATAATCTAAATCTACATCTATTTGACAATCTCCTGTATATATATAATCATCATATAAAACATCTTGTTCGTAAAATCTTATACCATCAACCAATTCTATTCTAGAATTCGATATAAACATAATTATTCACCACCTTAAAAAACTCCTATATAAAATAGGAGTTTAGTTTACTTGATTTCTACATCTATACTTTTGAATTTTATATACCCCAATCTATTCTTGATAAGAATTTTATATTGTAAAAATCTTGTATTTATAAAATTAACATTGTTTGTTATTTTTAAATCATCATTTATACCAATTTTTCTCCAATCACTCCATACATCTAATCTTTCATTATCTTTTGAAGCTCGTATGAATATATCTACATCATTAATATTACTTATATCTTCAATATCTATATTTTTAACTACACAGGTACATTCTTGTTGTAGATCATAAATTCTAGATTCTATATGACCTGTTTGTGTTGTCATTATAGGCATTGGATTTTCATCTGAACTAGTATATTCCACAAATACTTTTATATTATTAATATATTTATAAGCAGGCATTTTTATATTTATTTTCATATACTTTCCTAAATATTCTTTAGGGATATGAAATTTGTTTTCATATTGTATGCCACTGCATAATATATATTCACCGTTTAATGAATCAGAAACTGATACGGTAGTTGAAAAATTAATCATATGATTTAATTCTATATCATTGATTTTAATAATGACTCTTTTTATATTATCTAAATTACCTAGTTCGATAGGCATTGTTTCTATAAATCCAGGATTGTCTCCAGTAAAAATACAAGTTTTATTTACTCCAACATTACCTAATTTACAAGCTTTAAAATCTTCATCTTGTGTATATGATTTTAATTCTGTTATATACCAATCTAAATTAGAAGTTGTTTTTATAGAGCCATCTGACATTAAAGATGCATTATATGATTTATAGTCTTTATGATTTTTTAATAACATTCTATATCTAGAACCTTCAGGTTTCTTTTCATATAGATCAAATCCTAGTAAAGATATATTTTTAGTATGAGATTCATAAACACTATTAGGATCTACAGATATTACTATGTCGTCCAGGATACCTGGGTTTCTAACTACCAAATAATATCTTTCATTTTTTCTTTTTTCTATTGTTGTGAATCTTATATCTGTATTGTCATAAAGAACTTCTTTGTCTATTTGAATATTTAATGCACGACTGAAGTTAACATCTAAATATTTTTCTTCTTTTGCTATATAAGTTTGTAAATCTTCTGTAGCATAAAAACTTATATAATTAATCATATTATCTTTCAATGAATCTGTTATATCTAAAAAAGCATAACTAGATAACATTGATGGGTTAAACTGTAAAGCTAAACCATTTAATCCATCGACTAATTTTAATCTAGTTTCAAACGTATTCCATTCATTGAATGAGTCACATGCTGTTAAATAATTTAATGATGATATACCATAAACTAAGTTATCGGAACAATCAAAACTATATAAATCAGACATACCTCTAAGTCTCATTTCTGTATTTGAAACGTAATTGTTTGTTTCTTTGTATGTAGTTATTTCTCCACCAGATATATCTATATTTTCAGATGTATAATAAGAATTATTTTTTATTTCTTCTCCATCTTTTTCACTATATAAATAGTACTCTCTTCCATTTATGTAATAATAACCTGTTTTAATTAATATGATATCTTCCTCTATATATTTATTAAAAGTAAGTACATGGTCTTTAAGTCTAGCTTCAAAAGTTGGTTCAGTGCAGAATACTTTTACCAAATCACTATTTGAATAATCTGATCTTATATCCGCTTCTGTTTGTTTCCTTTCAAGTAAATTAATATAATCTCCATTCTTTTTATTTAAAAGTTTATGATGACCTATTTCTTCATAAGCTTCTACATCGTAGTCAATTGCTTTATATAAATATTCTAAATCAAATACGAAAGCTATTGGCTTTTTAATGCTGTACACTAAGTACACTTTTGTATTTTTATTTATAAGTTCAGTATCATTCCAAATGATTATACCAGGTTCATTTAATATTTCATAAGATACATCTATTTTATATTCTACGCCATCAAAAGGTGATGTACTGCAATGATAAATGGTATCTATATTGGAATAAACTAATTTATTAAATCCATCTGATTCAATAAAGATTTCTTCATGCTTTACTAAATGTTCTTTTTTACTTGTACCATCATAACAATCGTACTTAATTGATACTTGATCATTATTTGTTGATATCATAAATCTTTCTGTATTTAAAATAGTTTGATTTGTTATTGTATAAGAATCTTTTATTTCAACAGAAGAACTTAAATAGGAAGTGTCTGTTATATTATAAGAAGTTATATCATAAGTAGTGTTATTTAATAAATCTATTTTATTTTGTATAGCTATATAAGAAGACTCAGTACCTATGGTCCAATCTTGCATATCTTCTATGCTGTCTTCATAATTTATCATATTGTGAAATTTAACTATTTGATTCTTTTGATTTTTATCAAAGTTCTCTACTTTATAAAATAAAAGTTTCGATGTATTTAACATCGGCGTAAAATTATTAACAATATTTATAAATCTACTTTCTGATAAATAAGTATCATATTCATTTATTGCTTGATATACTTGAGATTGTGCTGGATATATACTAATATAATCAAAAGCAGAATTTGAAACATTACTTCTATTTTCATAACCATTATTAGACCCATATATAGTTCCTAAATAAGAAGGCAGTTCCATTACATATTTTACAATTTTTAATCCAGTAAAAATTTCTGATTTTATATGAACTAATTCATTATAAGGTGTTCCTCCAGGATTTTGTCTACCTACAACGAATCCTTTTGAACATTTACTGCAATAGATTTTGTCATAAGTTATATCGTAATCTGGAATATAAAACTTAATCATATCTTCAAGAGTTACTTCTCTTGCTTCATAAGTTTTTGTTCCAAATATAAATATTCTTTTAGCTATTTGATTTGCTTTTAATTTTAAATTATAAAAAAGAGCTCCACTTTCTTCTATGACTTCTATAGAACCTATGTCTGGCTCTAGTGTTATAATAGAATCATACTTTGATAAATCTAATCTTAAATAAGCCTCATCGGATAATGCTTTATAAGAAGGAACAGGGTCGTATCCTTTAACTTCTTTTATTAAAATTCCGTCATTATTGTATTGTAATAAATTAATTTTACCATTGGTAACTATTTCAAAACGTCTAATACAATTAGGTCTTGCTGATATTGGATTGGTTAAATATTTTATATTGTTAAAATCTTCTCCTATATATATTCCTTTTAATATAACATTTTTACCACTTCTCATAAAGAAATCAACTGTCAATTCATTATTATAAAAGTTTGGTAATTTGCAACCTTTACCTTCTATATAATCTTCCAATTCTCCATGTTTTGTGTTCAATTCCAATAAGAAATTATTGTATTTAAAATTATTGAATTTTACATCATGTAAAGATAAAACTCTTATTACAAAAGTGATATTTCTTGGTCTTAACGTAGTTCTAGTTTCAAAAAAGTTTTTATCACTTAGATCGTATTCTGTTGATATTCCATCATCTATAACTTCTAATAATATTCTAGAGTTTATAGAGTCGTCTGTTATATTAAAAGATACATAGTTTGCTTCTATTGTAAACGTAGTTGTTTTATTTTCAGTACTATAGTCTCCTCTTACAACATATTCGTTATTGGCATTCCAATAACATCCATAATGAGATATTAAACTTTGAGGTATATCAACGGTCTCACATTCGTAATCAAAATTGACAAACATATTACCTTTATCTGTTAAGCTGATAACTCCTGTCCCTTGATTTTCTCCTGGTTTCAAAGTGATTCCTTCATTAAAATCATTTTCCAAACCTTCACTATATGTAAAATGTTCAACAACAGTTATTGCTTGTTTTGTAGCTTCGCTAACTAATTCGTATTCACTGTTCATAACGAAACCATCTTTAGGTTCCATTAGGTTTATAACTTCAAGAGGCTCGCCAGTTTCTTCATGAACATAAACAACATTAGCTTTTGAGATTATTAAATCATATCCTGTTTCACTTTCAAATTCTAGTCTATATTGAAACAAATCTGTTATTGTGCTATTATCAATTCTTTCAATATCCTTACCCCAACCTACTGCTAAGTCTTCGATAGGAACATTTTTTCTTTGCTTTTTAGATTCATGTAGCTTTAATTTTATATTCTCATTTGCGTCATAAGTTATTTCTTCTAATTCAGAGGCTGTTATTCTGTATTTAACATTTGTTTTATTTAGAATATCATTATATCTAGTTAAAGTAAATTCTATGTTGTTATCTATGTACTTATTGTACACATATTTTTGGAAACCTTCTAATGTTTTTTTATAAAAATATATTTCAGCATCTGTTGTTTGATTATTATCAGAAATAATTACTTCTAAATCATTGAAAGAACCTACTCCATTTTGCCATTCATATATAGCTTTATCCCACATATGAGGTATATAACTTATAGATTCAAAATCATATTCCCAATAATCTAAATCCCAACGTTTAGTTCTATAAACATCTCTGTTTACTTCTGCAAGCATATCTAGTAAAGTTTCATAATCCTCATAAGGTTTGATTAGATTTTCTGCTGTAGGTCTTTCTATTTTTATATCATCTATTGTTAAATCTGGAAAGTCAGTCATTAGTTCTGATACTATTGCATGTCTTAAACCGTCTTCAGTTCCGTTAGGCAAGTTCTTTGTTATATATAGAATTCTATCAAACAATTGTTTATTTGTTTCGTTCTCATATCTACGAGTATTTACAAAAGTAGCAAATTCATCAAAGATGTTCCAAATAGGAACTCTTACTATATCATAAACACTTTCTAAATTATCAAATACTATTGTAATTGTATTTATATTTGTTTCATAATGTTCTTCTTTTAAATAAATATAACCATTTTCATAGAATACACGGTCTGGATTTTCTTCAAATTCTTTAATTGATTGTGCGAAATTAAAAAGCTTATTGTTATAATAAACTTGTACTTCGTTAGGATCAATTTGCCCTAATGTAGCCATATAAGCATAGGCCATTACTTCATCTTCATGGCCTATATAATTATATAAGAAATAAGAATCTATATATTCTTGTATGGTGTCTTCTACTTTTATACTCTCTTCAATAACAGATGATAAAAATTTTCCGCCTATTGATTTTTTATGTCTTTTTCTAATGTCTGTCCATAATGGAAAAAATTCAATTGCTCTTTTTATCATATTGTTATAATTAAACATTAGTTTTCAACCTCCCACCAAATTATTTCATCGAATAAAAATTTAGCTATTATAGTTTGTAATAATTCGAAATTAGCTAGTTCTTCATTATTATGAAATAATTGTACAACATTAAAATATTCTACTCCTTCTATACTAAGTCCTATTTTATTAATTTCTCCTAGTAATAAAACATCTCCTGGAGGTATACTATTTATATAATTTTTTATACCAGAAATTATTAAAGTTTTCGCACTTGCTTTATCATAACCATTTCTTACATCTAAATAAGCGACTAATTTTATGTAAGAAGGTTCAGCAACTTGAAAATCAACTATAGATGTAGGAGCAATAACCTTGCCTACTTTTTCTTCTGCCTCCATTATAGATCGAGTTATTGATTCTTCTGTATAATCTAATGGAATTAAATATACAGTGGCTGTACCTACGCCTTTTGTATAAGGAACATAATTGGCAGCAGAACTATATAATAATTCTTTACATTTATCTTCGATAGCAGTTCTATTGCAACTAGCATTTCTTTGAACCCAATTGCTTAATCTGTATAAATAATTTCCATCAGACTCTTCATCTAATCTAGGACAATTTAAAAAATAACCAGTGTCATCTAATTCTTCTCCTGTTTGTTTTGTAAACAAATAAGGTTTTTTATTTTTTTCTATAACTTCATATATCGTATGTAATGAATCAGATATAGCCTTCATTATCATATCCATAACTGTTCTAGATTCTATATCTATATTGGTTTTCTTTCTAAAGTTTTCTCTTAATTCCGAATAAATTTCTTCAAAAGTTTTAATGGTAATCACCACCTATACTGTATAATAATAAATATCTTCATTATTTACTATTACTACTCTGATACTATCATGATAATTTAAATAATCAGTATTTAAAAAAGATACAGAAACAAATGCATTCGGAAGAATATCTTGAATACTTTCTTTTATCATTTCTTCTACTTTAGTTTGTAATTTATTATTTGGAATATTGGAATGAATAATAGTATGGAGATTGCATCCCATATCTGTATTCCCTCTTATAGTGTCCAATTCTGTATTTAATCTTATTTTGATACATTGCTGTATATAATTTTTTGATGACACTGTCATCATTTCTTTGTTATACTCTGGAGTATATGTATAAAAACTATATTCAAAACAATTATTATTTTCCTTTTTGTTTGTATTATCTATATAAAAATTAAACAATAATGAGTCTGTTTGAGCTATATGAAAATTATATACAAATCCTTCTGAAGATTTAGAAGACATATTTGTTAAAAAAGATAAATCACCTGAATCGGTTAGAAGTAAATCAAGCATTTTCTTCACCTTCTTCCTGTTCTTCCTCCTCTAATTCTTCCTCTAAATTATTTAAATTTCTTTTATACTCTATTAAATCTTCTGTATAAATTCCTTCTGCTTCAAGTCTATCATCTAGCATATAAGCATCTAATAAATTTCCGAATATAGGAAATCTAGCTGGTCTTCTTATTAAAACAAATTGTTCAAGAGTTGGTTCCCATGCTTTAACTAATATTGTAGCATCCATAGTTAAGTTCCCCATTACAGTCTTTCTATTTGCTTTTAAGTTAGTGAACTCAAGAAGTTGTGTATTAAATTTATGTCTATTAATAATTAAATCACTAGTAGTCAATTCTCTTTGCACGGTATTGGTAATCGATTGTAAAGAGAATTCAGAAATAACGCCGCTTTCTTTATCGCATTTGAATTGAGCATAAATACCTGAATTAATAATAGTTGTTCCATTCGCTTTATTAATAAGAGAAGTTTTTGTCTTAGGATTTATTACACCCATATCAAACCCGTGCTGAGCATTTGATGCAGTCTTTACAGAATCATTGAATAAATTTGATTTATTTTTAGCCGCCAATGTATCCAAAACCTCCTCCTGTATTATCAGGATATATATCATCATATAAAGTAGTTCTTGCTTCATTTATTGATGTTAAATCTACTTTACCTGTAATAATAAAACGTTTATTTTGTTCAGTTAATCTAACATAGTCTCCACTATCAGGAAACCAAGGGATTATTCCTTTATGGTCAAGTATTACTCTGACATTGTACATAACTTCAGATATACCATCTCTCGTTATTACATTAACAGTACAGGTGTGGGCGTCTTTATTGACGCCAACAACCTTTCCTATTTTCTCTTGGTCATTATTATATTTAGTACTTTTTGATACTATGTTCGATTTAATTGTTTTCTTTAATTCTCCTGCCATCTTATCACCTACTTATTTATTTTAATGGACTAGCTTCTGGATATATAGTAATGACACAAATTTCACCAGACATTTGATAATTAAATAATGGTTTTTCTTTTCCATTATCTAGCCAGTAAGTTTTTTCTTTTACACTCTGTACAGCTTTTTCTAATGCTTTTTGATCATTACAATGTAGTTCAAAAGCGAATCCTGTATTCTTCCATGATCTAGTATCATTGATTCTGGCTCCACTCATAAAAGTAATCTTTTCGCCTTTTAAATTTTCATCATTTAATATATATTTTAATACCATCATTGCATCTTCTTGTATCATAGGTAAATCCATTATAGGATAATCAGCAAAAGTGCCTTTTGGATTATCTTCTATGATATATCTAATAACACGAGAACCTGATTCAAAAGATAAAACATCTTTTTTGTTTCCTTTGCTATGAGCTAATTCAAATTTTACTTTATTAGGATGAGCTTTAGATATAGCTTCTTTTATTTCTGGATCATCTTCTACAGGATATAAACTTAATATATTTTTATTAGTAAATAATGACGAAGCATAAACGGCATATCTTGAACCTTCAGAACCAGTTCCAGGAATTAATTTAGATTCTACATCTTTTACTGGAGTAACTCCAAGATTTCTATATTTTAAATATGTAGGATCTTTTCCTCCATTTGTATTATAACTTTGAAGTCTATATTTGGTTCTAAGCATTTGAGTGGCGTTAGCTCTAGCGCCAAATTCTTTAGATACAGCACCATAAGCATTTTGTATAATGCTTTCTGTTTGAGTCATATCTTCTATTTCCAAATCTGTTTCCAGATGGGTTAAAGTATTTGACCAATTTAATACTGTTTTTTGATATTCTTCATGTTCTAAAAATACACTAATCAATCCTTTTCCTATTCCTAATGGCCATTCTTTCATGTTTTCAACACATTTTACTGTCATACCTTGCATAGAATCTTTGCAATCTTCTTCTGTGTATTCATATCCAACAACAGAGCCTTTATGTCCATTCATGCCTGCAATAAATGGTCTTTCATTTTTAAATATAGGATAAACATCTAGCATCTGTATATTTCTTACCCAGCGAGTCAAGAAAGATTTTGCATTTTTTGTTAGACAAAATACTGTAGCAGCAATAATAGCTAAAGTGATTAAAGCGTATATGTTTCCTTTACTAATCTGAACTCCTCCTTTGATGGCTTCAAGCAAACCTTTTATTCCTCCGGTCGATGTGGAATTTAAACCTAAATATTTTCCTATTGCGGTATCTGCAAATAATTGTATGGCTCTTGTTTCTCCAACTTTTTTTATTAAAGGTTTAAGGAAATTGGCAGCCCATCTTATCGCCTGTGAATCTACTGTTGCTAGTTTATTTACAATAAGATATTTAGCACCTATTGTTGTTATAAAACTTGCTGTTATATTTCCCATAATAGTTTGAACAGCTGGTTCCAATGGATCATCCATTCTAACTATTAAATCTGGATATATCGTTGTTGTAAATCCTGTATTGAAATTCATAGAATAAACTACAGCTTCTACTTCCATTTGTCCGGTCATACTCTCATAAGAGTCTGAAATTGATATTCTGTCATAAGGTTTAACTGAAGGATCTCCTATTACACATATTTCTCCAGCATACATATTCATCATAGTTTCTCTTAGAGTATTTCCTGTAATACGTTCAGCCAAACTTTTATTTACTTTATTGGTTTCTGCATTTAAATTCCATTCCTCAGAAAAATGGGTTATAAAAGGTATATCTATACCGCCGTTACCTGAAGCAACTAGTCCAGTATCTACTGTCATAGATTTTTGATGTTCTGGATATATATTTATATCAACATATAATGGTCCACAAGTTTTTTGTTCTTGTCCCCACCACATATCAGTACCTTCCCAAACTCCGACTGCATTAGTTTTTATATTTTTACCAGATGCTTTAATTGAATTATAAATTATATCTGTATAAGAATCATAATAATGGAATTGTTGGAATGGCTTACGTTTTTCTATAATTTTTCCGTCTGTTTTTGTATAGCCATAAGCATAATAATGATTAGGTTTACCTAAGAAAACTGTACTTCTAAATCCAAAATCTCTAACAGCACCTATATATCCTACGCCAGAATAAGCACACATTGTTAATAAATCCCAAAATGTTTTATCTGTTATTGTAGTATTTATAGTTGGCGCAGCCATAGATGTATTTTTGTTAGGATATAATTCGTTAGCTCCGGCAAGCAATGTGCCATCAACTACTTCATAAAGATTTTGAACAAGTTCTCCTTCAGAAAAAATATCATTAAATTTTTTATCACCAAAATGATATATTCCAAATGGATTATCTCCATAATAACGGTCATCAAAAACATTACGTATTACTGTTTTCCATACTCCTCCATGTTGTGCCGTTAGTATTTGACTTAATAGATTACGAGGACTTAATCCTCCACGAGCCAATGAACCTCTTAAATCTTTACAAATAGTTGTCCATTGTTGAGCCTCTATTAAATTAGTTGCTTCAACTTCTCCTAAAGCATTTAATGGATTTGTTAGTTCTCCTCCATCACCTTGTCCAATTATAGTAACAGTATCTCCTACATCTATCTCAGCTATTTTACCATTAAATACTACAGGCAGTCTTCCTGCGTTTGAGCCATAGCCCATTCTTATATGTAATCTAACACCTGGTTGTAACACTGTTACATCTCCAAGTTTTTTACGTCTAGCTAATGCGTCTTCTTTTTGTATGTATGTATTAGGACTAAATATACTTGTAAATACATCTCTTACAGTATAAATATCTGTATAGTTTAATCTTGTACTATTGTCATATTCTCCGGCATAAGAGCCAAACATATTGGTCATTGTGAAACTACAAGTATCAGCAGGTATTTTTCTAGATTTAGTAACTGTTAAATCACCAATGGATGACATATTATAAAAATTATCAAATAACTTCCATGAACCTATTTTACGTCCTTCATCTATAAATACAACATAGTATGTAGGGAACGCTCTAACTAATCTACCACGTTTATCATTTACTAACATATCATAGAAACTATGTAAAACATAAGCTTGAGGATCTTCAGCCAATTTAGTAAATGCTTCTCTTGCTATAGTGTTCATTAGTTTTTGAGCATTAGATGTAGTAGATGGATCTATATCTGATAAATCCAAATTAGTTATAGAACCTTGTGTTATTAATAAAAACTTAGTTATTAATTCGTTACTTGTAGAATACGTACTTAATAAGGAATTGGATAATATATTTAATTGTTCAAATTTTCTATTAGATAAATAATCTTTAACTGCAGCATTTGGCCCGGCAGGTAGCTGAGTCCCTGCTTCTAAAAATGGATAGACCCATCTAGCACAAAACGATTTGGCAAAAGAATCTTTTATATCTTCAGTAAGTTTCATCATAAACTCACCATCTAATTCTTTATCAGTTTTGTCTTCAATCTCATTAGCATCCACTTTTCTGTCTACATTTTCCCAATATCTATTTACACCATCAATCCAAGATACTGGATTGATCCAAGTCATCCAGTCACCTTCTTCATATCCGTCATTATCCATATCTAATACTCCTGATCTAAATGACTCCCAGAAAGAAGTATCTTCCATAGATTGATTCCATTCATCCCAAGTTATATCTGTATCAGAAAACATTTCTTTGAGTATATCATTGTCGGCAGCTATTAAGTCTATTTCTGATATAAGATATCCATCAATAATTTGTTTTCTAAGATACATTAATACAATTCTCATAAATGCATAGCAGTTGGAATAAGGAGAAATAGTTATCTTTTTAATATAATCTTTTAATTCTTTACTATCGGACTTTAATTTATTATAGTAAGGATCAATAAAACCATCTTTATATTCTTTATAGATTTTAAATGTTTTACCTTCACCTAAATAATCTACCTGACTTGTTGGTTCTATTCTATTTAAAATAGAAGATTTTTTCTCTTTACTTATTTGGCACATTCCAAATATTGTTCCGTACTCTAATGCTTGTTTTTCCGATTTAGCTTGTGTTGATGGTTTTCCAGGTTGTTCACATAAACAGTATGGAACATCTTCGCCATTAATTTGTACATGTTGTCTAGCTCCATAATCTTCATAGTCATTTCCACCTTGTAAGAATCCAGATTTTCCTTTTTTAAAATCATCTCCGGATAAAGTACATGCGGCTGCATGTAAAAAGTGCTGTATATAATTCAATACTTTAGGCTTTTCCATTTTAGAAGCGAAGTCATCATGCTTATTCCATGCAAAAGTATCAGCATCTTTTAAATCACAAAATGGACATAGCAATTTTAATAAAGCAGCTCCGTTTTTGTTATCTTTAAATGTAGCTTTTACAGCTTCTGTTATAGGAGTTTGTATTGCTTGAGCATGCCAGTTAATATGTTTCTTTTCAGACGCAGGTATTTTAGAAAAATCTAAAGGTTCTGCTAAAATTTTATCTATTAATTCTATAGCTTGCTTTCTAAGTTTGAAGATTTCTTTTGCATATATATCTGACTTATCTTCATTTTTTGTTTTAGCTATATTAGAATCATCACAATTCTCTATTGCTAAATTGGTTGATATAGGAGCCATTGTTGCAACCCATCCAGGCTTTAATTCCCAACCTTCTTGTACATCCATTAGTGTTGCTTGTATTAAAGCTTTACCTGTTGTAGCTACTGTTTCATCGTATTCTTTATCTTCACCTTTTCTTTCCTTCTTTTTAATTTCCTCTTCTCCTACCATAGCCGCATCATTTATAGCTCTAGTAAACATTTCTGCAACATCATTCATTTCTGTAATTTCTAAACCGTTTGTAGTTGTTAAATTTGTTGCTATTAATTGGCCAGAATGATCTTGCATATACATAAATGGTCTACCGCTATCATCTATTTCAGCTTTTTCATTTTGTTCACTATGAAGTAAGCCTTTTAGAAATACATCTTTTATATTTTTTTTGATTATTTTAGCCGTATATTCAAAGCCGTATAGCATGTAAAAATCAGGATCAGGATATACATTATTAGAATGATTGTATTTTATAAATTTATATCCCAATTGACTCAGTTCTGATAAAGAAGGTAAGTCTAAATCTGGATATGTTTCTGCCCAAGATAACGTGTCTTCTATATCAAAATAAGAACTTATATTTGCACGCGCTACATCTGTTGTTAATTTATTGCTCTCTAACTGTTTCATAGTTTCACGTTGACGCATAAATCTATCTACAGAAGTTAGTCTCATTCTTATATCATATACTCCAGGATATCCTTCCATATTCTCTATTTGAACAGAATCAATTAAAGCTTCATTGACACCCATCAATTGTAAATATGCACACTTAACTCTCATAGGCCAACAGTTAAGAATTTTTCTATATGTTTTTGCTATATTCATAGCATGTGATGGTAAAGTATTTAGCATAGCAACAGTCAAAGAGTCTTCTGTTATTATTCTAAGTTCCATACTTATATCTGAAGCACCCATATATTGTGGAGCAGAACCGTCCATTATTTTTAATGACATTTCTGTAAAATGATTGGACATTCCGCATGCTAAACCTTGTAAAGGTACTTTTTCTACAAATGGTCTAAATTGCATAGCAGCTGGATTTCTATAATCATATTCGTCTACGACAATATCACTAGGACTTTTTCCATCTTCGGGCATACCTGGTGTTTCATCGTTATTGTCAAAACTAGTATCTATTTTTTCTCCGTTTAAGTTATATGTATAGCTATAATTACTTGGTACTTGAGTATTTGTATCTGGATAAGTTATTATAGCTACAAAATCTGTACAACCTCCAGCATCTCTTATAGCTTTTTCTAATTTATATTGAGAACCTCTTTGATTAAGTGTACTATTTTGAGGTGTTATATTATAAGCATTAGAAACGCCACCAAGTGAATCTGCTATAACATGTCCTTCATCTAAATTTGGATCTTCAGTTCCAGGTACTTTTGCTTCGTCAGGATAATATCTATCTTTACCATCTTTCAATTCGCTATCTTTTTGTAATGTAATTTTTTTAGCTATTACTCTCACCAATTGTCCATGTTCATTAGTAAAGCCCCAGTATTCTCTATCACCAAATCCTATATCTACTGCAACATTAGGTTCTCTATGTCCTGATAAATCTCCACCATCAACTGTTATTTTTTTATATCCTTTAAATGCATTTTCAGATATTCCATTTTCATCAAAATAGCTTTTAGTATCTATTTTTGAATTTTCTTTATCACCATTATTAGGAGATGAAGAAGCTCCTCCATATTGTTGATATAATTTTTCTATTATATTTTTATCAGAAGCTACGCCAGATAAACCTGAAAGTGTTGTACCACTTGTGTTCATAGTTACTGTAACTCTAAGTTCTTTGTCATCAAATATCTCACTTATATTAGAACTTTTTGTTGCTTCTTTCAATGCTTCTTTTATATTTAATTTCTCATTCTCAGATAAATCTTTATAGTTTACATTAAAAATAATTTCCCATCTTAATGTCTTATCGTCCTTGTTATAAATTTCATCTACTTGAGTATAATTTAAATAACCAGTACTTTCTCCTGCTTTTATAATAGGATCTAAAGCATTATGTAATAGTTTTGTAACATCTGTTGATTGATGGCCATCTTGATCTTTTATGAGATAAGTATAGGCTGTGCCATCTTTGTTTCTTCCAAAAACATTTTTTCTTTTTGTTTCTGTGAATAACATACCTGTATGATTTAAAACTATTCCATCCATTTTACAATTTAATAATATAGGATCTAATTTATCACTATACACATTTAAACCTGGACCAGCTTTTGCTAAACCTTTTAAAAAGTCTTTAGCCTTTTCTGTTAATTCCACATCAATAAGTTCTTGTCCATAATAATCTCTTTCTTCTTTTATTTCCAGCGCAGTTTTTAACCAGTTTTCATCTGGCACATAAAAACTTATTTCATCACTTGCGTCACAAAAGCCTGTAGGTTTTAATATGACTTTACTATTATAAATTTTATCAAAGTATTCTTTTGTTCCGTACTCGTAATCAGATAATTCATTACCTCTTAATATTAATCTTTGATAATAGTATCTAAATACTTCCCAATGAATGCATTTTGCAAATACAGGATTCATTTCAGCTATTTCGCCTAATTCTTTATCTTCATAATCATATGGAATATCAGGCATATATATTCTATAGTTGAAATCTCTTAATGTTAATGTAGCTTGCAATAATCTAGGGAATCCTTCTACAGTTCTTATATTTAAATTAACAAGACTAACTACTTCTATGCCTAGAACATCATTTATATATTGGTTTTCTATAGGTAAATATGGAGCCACATGAAATTGTGCAACCAAAGAACGAAGTCCATCTAAAAAATAAGTCATTTGCTGACCATTAGGAAATGTATTCACATACTCCATTCCATTTATGCCATAATCATCATAGAAATATAAATCTATTTCAAGATATTGTTCCTTGTTAGATAGATTTTTTACCATAGAACCTTTACCACGAAGAATATTTACTCTTTCATATTCTACACTTGAAACATTTCTTATGCTTGTTGGAGGTATTAAAAATAAAGTATCGCCCAACATCATTGTACAATTTCTAAATCTTTTAAAATCTATACCAGTTACTTCTTTATGTAGCTTAATACGTTTAGCATAATTTCCTCCGGTTTGATTTTCAAACGCATCAAGATATTCAAGATTATCTCTGTCATAATCCCATAATTGAAAACTAGTTGATGTATCTCCATATATATCAGAATCTTCGGGATTAGCTATTGTTCCATCTACTTTGCATAAAATATATTTATTTGCATTTACCCAAACTTCTTGTCCATTTTCTTCTATTAAACAATAGATTTCTCCTATAAAACGCCCATAATTATCTGTTCCAAATGGAGCAAATGATAATCTTGAAAGATGTAAATCTCCGGATGCTGCTTGATGCCATTGGTCTGCCATTGCTCCGATAGCATCAAAGATATGCCACCAATGATTATAATAAGTTTTATTTTTTCCTGATGTTTTATTAGCCTTAGTTCCATTAGCATCTAATTTAAGTCTTATTTTTTTACTTTTGGCAATTAAATCTGCAAGTTCTTGCTGTGCTTTATAACCATCTGCTAATCCTTCTTTTGTAGATTCATCCTGAGTCAAAACAACTTTATATTCATAACTAGAATCTGTATTGTTTTTATCAGACGATGTCATATATTTTTTACCGTCTTCTAAAATTTCGGCATAACTGTCTCCGCTTTTATAGAAGTCGTATTTGACATCAGTTTTTCTAGAAGTTACTTCGCCTGTCTCTTCATTATAATCATATTTTTTATATAATGCACCTTTCTTTTTTGCTTCCGGTATAGTCATAGAAACTATATTATCTTTGCTCATAGCCTGAATTGTTTTATGTGGGATTTCTGGGCTTTGTATTCCTATGCTTCTAACAGTAAGATTAAGAGAATCCAAATTATTTGCCTTACAGTATTGTTTAAAACTTTCATAGCTTTCGCCATTTTTCATTGTAAAGCTTTCTCCACCATCATCTAAATAATCTATATCAAAAAAGAAAGTGTCTCCATCAACTTTATTTAATGCAAGTTTTTTTTCTAAATCTTCTTTAGCTATTTTAGATGTATATTCCAATGTAAAAGTATTGTCTGTAGAGTAACCTAACTTGCTTGGAGGATTTTGCGTATAGAAAACAGAATCTAATATTTCTTTACTTTTTCCAGGTTTACTTTCTCCTCCTGTTAAATCTTTATAAAATTCATAGGCCAAATCATCAATGAACATTTCTTTAAGACTTGGTAATCCTTTTGATATATCTATATAATCTTCTCCATATTTTTCTCTAGTGTCCATCATACCTTTGTATTTATCTTTTAAATCAGCAGATGGATCTTCAATTTCTTTATAATCTTTTAAATTATTCAAGCCTATATCTTTAGCTATTTCAGAAGAACTTTTGTTTAATTTATTATCTTCTTGATTAGGTTTATTATATCCAGGTTTAGTAGGATCTACCATAATTATAACTCCTTTCTATTTAAGAAAAGCGACGATAAACATCGCCGCTTATATCCTAAAAATAATCATTGAGTATATTTTCAATATCTTTATCTGAATATCCTCCAGCTTGAGATGTTCTCAAACTCATGTTTATATTAACTGCACCGCCCATTGATGAAGCCGTTACTTGTTTTAAAGCTTTTTTCAATTGACGATTACCTTTACTTGTATCACCTTTTATATTTATAATATATCCTCCAGTATTATTTGGAACCATTTCAGCATTAGGTCCAAAACTTAATTTTGGTGGACGTTGTGTTTGTTCTTTTGCTACAGTTTCAGGGTTCGCATCATTTAATGGATTGCCTGAAGCATAACCAGAAGCTATAAGACCTGCAGCTAATCCTACAGTGGTTGTTAGTAATGCAGCACCTACGCCTCCACTACTATTCATAACCTTATTACTCATTCTTTTTGCTATGTTAGTCATTAGATTATTTTTTTCTCTAGCTGCTCTGAAAGCATTATTCATAGCTTCGTCCATAACTTCTCTTGCATCATCAGTTACGTTTCTTGTTATGTCCATATTTTTCTTTCTTTTTAATTCTTCTATAATTATAGAAGCATTACTTCCATCATTTATTCCTCTTAAATATCTTAATGCAGTAGGATTTGCACTGCCTGTTCCAAGGAATTTATAAGCTTCAGACATAGGTCTCATTTGTTTATTTGTCCAAGCTTCTTCGTAAACTTCAAGAGCTGTTTCGAACATGTGTTTTACTTTAAAATCATCACTTACTTCATTTATTGAAGCTGCTTTATTTGTACGAATCATTAATCTATCGTATTCCTGAATCGTTTTCTTTTTGTCAGCATAATCATTTAACCATTGCATTGCTAAATAATAATTAGAATCTTCTTTATCTCTATCTCCTAATCCATTTTGAGCTATATCGTTAAGAATAGCTCCTAAACTAACAACTCTTCCATCTCCACCTCTGATAACAGCTTTTTTAGAAGATATTGAAGATTGTTCTATTATTGTAGCCATTGTTTGTAATATATTTGATTTTTCACGATTATAATTTGGTCCATCGATATTACCATAAAAGTTTTTAGCGGCTTGTGTTGCTCCATAGAATGCAGCGTTGACATTACCAACTGCAGATATCCCTAATTTAGACATTATTTCATTATGGTAATTGTTAATACGAACACGCTGTCTTATTAAATTTTCAGAATTTCTAAGTTTGTCTAATCCTTTTTTTTCTGAGCCATATACATAACTTCCATCGGCTTGTTTCTTTGTTAATTCTTCTATTCCTTGTAATGCTACATCTAATATTTCTAATTCATCATCAAATTCTGAAATAGATCTTCCAGCAGTTTCCCATAATCTATTGTATTTTTTATCAGTTAATAAATTAGATCGACTTCTAAGATCATCTAATATACTATCCATATCTTGAACAGATTGTTTTACTTCAAATATTGTAGGATCATAATTTAAAGCTGTATATTTTTCACGACCCAATATAGATTTGCCAAGCCATTCGCTGTTTTCTTTAGTAGGATCTACAGCTAATTCAGCTATTGTTGATTTTCCATCGGCAATTATTGCTTGTGCTTTTCTAGTTTTTACTATATCGTCTGCGACAATACCTAAAACATTTTTATGCCACATCGTATTTTCTTTCATAGCAGTAGTTAAACCATGGATATCTATGCCTTTAAAGAAATCATAAGCTTCTCCTGATATACCGGCATTAATAGTTGTCGTTCTGATAAAATCTTCTCTTGCTGCTCCTGTTAATCCTTGTTGTTTAGCTAAAGCAACTGCTCTTTGTCTTTGTATATCATATTCAAGATGTGTAGTTCCTGAATATGTAGCAACAAATCCTGAACGAGAGTCACCGTCTGAGTCTCCTAATATTTTTAATAATGTTTCTTGTGTTGTATAAGAAGCATTTGTTGCACGTAAGTCCTTATCGTCAAATAAATAATGTCTAGCAGAAGTCATAGATGTATCGTAAATATTAGGATAACGGTCATCTATCATTGTAGCACCATGTGTCATTAAGTGCTCTTTCATTTCAGCTTCTGTCATACCTACTTTTGCTAAATAATCTTTATCGAAGAATCCACGTTTTTCAAATAATTCTATGTCATCAAATATGACATCGTGATAAACTCCTTTTGCCCTCCAAGAAGCTAGTGATTTACCATCTATTTGTGCTCTTTCGTATAATGGATTTTCTGCATATTCTGGCAAACTCATTATCTTTGTACGATCCATAGCTGCTTGAACTTTATATTGCATTCTTTGGTGTAATGGACCTTTCTTTTGTATGTAACTAGCAGTGTCTTCAGCGATTAAATCTTTGTATTTTTCTATTCCTGTTAAGGCTTCTTCTATTTGTTTTTGATTCCCTTCGGCTGTTGCATATTTTTCAGTGTATATTTTCGATAATGTACTAGCATGCGTATGCCATTTTCTTCTGATTTCTTCATCACCAACAGTGGCACCCATACCAGGAACAGCAATATATCTCTTATCGGCAGCAAAATCATCACCTAGATCTATTATAACGTTTTTACGCCCTACTTTATCTTTTATAGGAAGAGTCGGATCTCCATAAGCATTAAGATACTCTTGAGGTGTCATTACATCTTTTTCAAATCCAAGTTTATGCATATCACTAAGAGTTAATATTTTATAATTTCCATTTGGATTATTAAATTGATTGGCAGCCTCGACCATTCTTAGATTATAAATTTGATTAGCGTTTTCTACACCTAAAGCAAAACCTTTATTAACTGCATAATCTTCATATACCTCTTTTAGGTGAGAATATTTTTGTTGCTTCAACATACGTTTAGTAAGAAGTTCTTCATCTAGTTCATTATAATAATTTAATTTTCTTAATTCTTCTTGTAAAGGTTCGTATACTTTATAATGACCATATTTTTCTTTATTGACTCCATCTAATGCGGAACCAACTAAATTATCTCTCATTAATTTGTCTTCTTGATTATTAAGTCTTCCTTCAATGAAGTCATAGTCTATACTTGTTAATGTGTGTTGAGATAAAACATTTCTTTCTCTATCGCCTATTCTAAATAAATGTCCAGTAGTTTCTAGATTTCTAACTTTTCCTTCTAATATATCTATAGATTCTTTAGCGGAATCTATTTTCATATTCATAGCAGAAAGTCGTGAATAAGCTTCACCTCCAACAGGAATTCCTTTTTTTTCTGCTTTATCTATATCGCGTAATAATTTTTTACGGTCTTTTTCAAGTTGTTTTAAATGTGATTTTGCATTAACAACATCTTCTCTTGCTTTTGTATAATCTCTACCTAATCCTGATTGAGTTTCTGAATCTATAACTATTTTCATAGTTGCCCAACCAGAAGAACCATATATGGCATCTTCTCCGTTGACTTTAGTATGTATCATATTGCCAAGGTATTCGATTTCTCCTTTGGCATTTCTATGGACAAGCCTATCTTCCAATGGTGCATTTTTTAAAAATGTTTCATCAATATATACCATTAAATCTTCTAGTCTTTTTGTATCTAAAATGTCAAAATCGCTTAGACCTTCTTTTAAATTTTTTCCACCATCTAGCATAAGGCTTCCATTTTTTATTTTAAAGTTATAACCTGTGCCGTCGTTGTTTTTATAGAATTTAAACTTTTCGTTAGCATTTACTATTTCTTCGAATTTTTTTAAGCCTAAATTAAACGTATCTTCATTTTCAATTCCATTATTAGTCCATTTACCTAATAGTCTTATGGCTTCTCCTACTGCGCCAGTCATTATGGAACCTTTGTTTTTATGTCCAGCTAAATTATCATTACCTATAGCAATAAAACCTTCAAATAAACCGCCTTTTCCAAATATCATTCTATTTGCAGCATATGATTCGCTAAATGCGGCCTTAATGAAATCATCTATATTATTGAATCCATTATTAGCAAATACGGTTGCAGCTTTTTGTGCATCACCAAAATAAGCTTTTAACGCTTGCTCTGTAGGAACTGCTTTTCCTATAAGCTGTCTAGTTTCTTCACCATACTCTGATAACACTTTAGCTATTCTAGGATCTAATGTACCTATTCTCATATAAGCTAATTGGTTCATAGATTTTTCTGCATCATTGACAAGTATTTTTGGAAGAGTAATTTTATTGACATCTTCTATAGTATACGCTGCTTTATATCCTAATTCTTCGAATATAGAATCTGCTATTTTATGAGCTGCTACTTCATTATCTACATAGTCAAATCTATTTATATGTTTATTTAACACTGCAGTTATTTGGTCATCTGTTAAAAATCTTCCAGCATCGTCTCTAACTGTATATCTTAATAATCCTTTATCCATTTTAGAAACCCAGTTTTCAACTGTTTCTCCAAAACCTTCAAAAGAAACAACTGCATCTCCTCTTCTAACAATTTTACCAACATCGGATGTAAATTTAAGCGTTTTGTTTTTTTTATCTATTGATATATTCCCTCTCAGTTTAAGTAAATCATTTTGTTGTGCAGGAGTCGCAGTTTCTTTTATCATAGAGATAATATCTTTAGAGGCAGATAATGTTTGAACATTTGCCGCAAACCTACCGCCAGTGATTTGATCAAATACTTCAGAGTCAAATACTTTAGCTTGTTCGAATGTATTAAGGAAAGAATATAAAAAGTTATAAACATTTTTCTTATCTGTTTCACCAGTTAAATGCTCCCACTGTTGACTCAATATTCTATCCATATTATTATTAAGGATTATTCTTATACCTTCTTGTCCTACATATGCTGTACGCCCTGTAAAACCTGTTGTAGTTCTTCCTATTAATTCATTATTTATATGATTAAGTTTTTCAAGCGAATCAGATGAAAATAATGAACTTGTTCTTATTTTATTTCCAAATTCTTTGACTGCACCTTTAATTAAATCTTCTGATAAATAAAATACATTACCAGAACCACCTATTACTGGACGAGAGTTTTCATCTAGTGTATTTGTAAAGCCTGTATGGAATCTAAATCCTCCGCCCATATAGATGTCGTTACCTAATTTAGATTTCTCTTTTGTAGATGCATTCATCGTATCTATAAAATCAGCTAGGTCATAATCACCTTGATTTTCGGCTATAGTTCTCATCATAGATAAACGATAAGCACCCATCATTTGTTGTTTTGCAGGGTCAAGTGCCCCCGCTTCCATTTGGTTAGGCATACCTTTAGACATCAATTCAACAAATTCATCATCAAAGCCAAGTTGCTCTATTAAAAATCTATTTCCTCCACCAGGTGTAAATATACTAGGTAAAACCTTATCGAATTCTTTAGTACCTACAAAGAAATTAGATAATAATTCTCCGCTAGTTCCTGAGAATGTAGCTTGTTCTCTTAAATCTTTAGATATAGTATTTGTATAATTGTAAAGGTCATCAAAACGGAATGTTCCATCTTTTAATTTTCTTCTAATATTATTAGATACAGATCTATTCTTTCTGAATTTTTCACCTAAGTTTGTAACAATTTGTGCTTTACCATCAGCATCATATGCTATATCTAAATGAACATTTAGTTTTTGATTTCCTAATACTGCGTACATATGACCATTGCTATTCATTTGTATTTTTGGAATAGAACCTAATTTTATAGCATTACCGCCTTTGTAAGCAACAATATCCCCTGTCTTAGATATAAAAGTTTCCATGCCTTCTACTCTTGTTGTTATAGAAAGTATGTCTTGCAATTGAGCAGATATATCTTGTTGTAACAGTGTATATAGTTTTGTTTTTTGCGCTTTTTGTATATCTGTCAATCCGTACAAGGATTTCTCAAAAGCGTCTCTATCTGGCATATATTTGTTAATAAGATTATTGCTAACAAAATTCTTCATACCGTCCTGTGTTTTTAATAATTGTTTAGAATCAACAGGTGTAATCATTTTCTTAGCTATATGATCAGCTATATCAAAAGATTTAATATTGTTTAGATAATTATCTAATTCTGGATTAATATCTAATGATAATCTATCTACTTCTTTTATATAAGCGAATGTAGGGTCTAAATTTTTTTTCTTTTTTATAATTTTTATTAAATCTCTTGCAGCCACATTAACGTTAAAATCACTTTCCGTAGCGACTGTTTTTACTATATTATTAAATTCTTTTCCTTTATAAAGTCCTGTTTTGTCTAGTTCATTTATAAAACCTGCAAAAGCTCTACGATTTCTATAATCTCTGTCTCCTGTTCCTTCATCGAATCCAAATTTTCTTCTACGTATTTCATCTACTAGTTTATATGATGCTGCCCCTTCATCATCTATATTAATACGCATAACATTTTTATATTTTTCTGAAGCATGTCTTGTTTGTATTCGTTGTGCTTTTGATTTATCTTCCATAAAACTATCGGAAAATTCAAAATCAAAAAAGTTTTTATATTCATAGGCAGAAACCATTGTGTGTTCTTTAGTCCCATTTATCATTCTTCTAGTATCATCATTATAAACGCCTTGTTGTATATTTAAAGCAGCCTGTGCTCTAAAGTTTTCAACTAAATTATTAAACATAAATGATTTCTGTTCGTTATTTAATTTTTTATCTTTTGCGTATTGATTTAAATTTGCCAATACATTATCATAAAAAGTACCTTGTCCTTGTACTATATTCCATGCAGATACAGTACTTCTTCTTGTATTAGAATACAAAGTATTTCCTTTAGTCACCCAATTTTCAAAACCTAAAATATTATTAAGTTTCTTTTGAACGAAATTAGCTTTTTCTTGTGTTATATCTCTTATGATTTTACCATCAAGTAAAGCATCTAATTCTTCTGCCGTTATATCTGTAAGACCTTGTTTCATAAGTGCTTTATTTGCAGCTCTCATATCAGATATTTTTTTATAAGACCTATCTGAATTTAAAACACTATTATGTGCTTTTTCTGCCATGAAATCTTCTACAGAAGCATTAAGAGCCATGTTGATTCTTTGTTGTAAGTCAACATCTGGTCTTATTTCTGAATATCTTCCTATTATTTTTTCTCCATCAACGCCTTCAGCTGTATCTATCCAATCAAATAAATCAGCTGCATTATCAGCGACACTAAATTTACCATGTTGATATTTATTTAAAGCTAATTGAGCATTCGAAGAAAAGAATCCACTTAGTTCTTTTTCTGATGTGAACAACATATTATATGTTAATTCATCAAGTCCTGTTCCTTTGTTTTTCAAATTGTCTGGAAGGAACATTTTAAATTGGACATGGAATAAATCTTCTCCTGACATTTCAGGAATAACCAGTCCAAGATTATCTGCAATATCTGCAGATTTTACTTTCTTTATTCCTTCTACTCTATAGAACATACCTTTCTTTAAGTTAGTTCCCATAGTTATATCAGACTTATTGAATCCCATAGAATGTCCATCTACGAAATTGTATCCTGCATTTGTAAACACTTCGCCAGTTTTACTGTTATATGTATAGTTTAATAATGTTTTACCTTGAAATGCTTGATTACCACTATTTTTTATATAAAATACTTGGCCTTGTTGTAATTTTTTAGTACCGTCATCTATACCAAGTATACCTGTTTTATCTGTCCCCATAGATGTCATTAAATGATCAAGGAATGTTTTATTACCAAGTTTGTCTATGCTTTGAGTAGTTAAGTATCTTAATACGGTAACGTCAAAGTCTGCCATATGCGCATTATTACCCTGGAATAAATCAGGGAACCAAGCTTCACCTATATATTCTTGTTTAGCTGTTCCTCCCATTGCTTTATTCATGATTTCTTTATTGCCATTATACATAGCTGAAGTGCCGAAATAATCACGGCCGACATGTAAGAATGGAAGTAAATCAAGAGTTCTTTCATTAGGCATATTTAATCCTTGACCACCCATATGCATCATCATACTGTTGATATAATTTACTGCACTTTGAGCTTGTAATTGATTAACACCCAATGAATTTGATAAACGCGCACCTATCTCTGTACCTTGTGCCATTTGTGTATAATTATATATAATTTGTTGCAATTGATTGTTAATTACTTTTTCATCAAATATTTGAAAGTTTTGACCTAATGCCATACCAGTTTTATTATTCAAACTAGTTTGTAATCTATAGATAGATTCAAAAAATGCAGCATCGGAACTTCTCATACCATTTACATTAATAGCTGAACTTGTATATGCTTTTTCTAATTTGTTCCAAGCATCTTCGAATCTTTCTGCGTTTTTCCATGGATTGTTATCAGTATCTCCCAGTTTAGTTACTGTAGCATAACGTCCTGAATAATCTATTTCTGCATCATAATACAAACTAACACGTCGAGCAGTAACTGCTAATTGTTCGTCATTCTCTATTGCCTTCCAATTTCCTGCTTTCATGTGGTCTAAAATACGTCTTTTTATTTCTCTATTTTCTGCTGTAGGCGCAATACCCATAAGTATATTTGTACTTTGAACATTGCCTGTACCTAAATTAACTTCTTGCATAGCGAATTCAGTAATACCTGCAGGCGTCCATATATTTGATTTAGTTCGACCACCAAATGTTTCAGTGTCAAAAATAAATAAATTGCCACCATCTTGTCTTAGTTTTGTAAAGTTATCATAAACAGTTTTTAATCCGCTTATTGAACTAAACGTTTTGGTTTTTTGTTTTGTACTTATATCTATTCTATTATTAAAATCTATAGCATTTAAAACCATTTCTTCTGCCGATGTAGTTTTTTTAGCAAGCTTTTGAAAAATTTCAGCATCGTACATATTTTTCAAAAGTATAGATAAATTTTTGTTTTCTATCTTATTAACTTCTTTTCCAATTTCTTTATAGTTCATACCGGAATTCAATAATACTATTCCTTCCGGATCTCTTATATCTATTTCTTCTCCAGAATAAAGATATTGAAGTTTTTCTGCAGGCGACATCTTCCTTATATCTTTTATCTGATTATACATAGAGAGTCCACTAGATATTGTTCTATTTCTATTGTACTTCGCCATTTTTTCACCACCCGTTTTTTATATCGTTAATATATTACTTAAACGCATATAGTAAGAATTGAATAAATATATATTTAGGAGTGTGATACAATGGCTTTGTTTAATAATGGAGAACGTAAAAATGGTATACAAATAGGAACAGTTGGAGATGAATGTATAGAGTGTAAGAAAAAACATAGAGGGGAAGAAGATTTCGAACCCGAATCTCTTGACTACAAAACAGTATATAAATTCTGGGTTAACAATGTATCTCATTGTATGTGTATGAATTGTTTTAAAGAGTCATTAGGAGAATTTCTTTTATTAGATCCGGCAGAGTTAGAAGATAAACCAAAGTCTAAAAAACAAAACAATAATAATAAGAAGAAAGAGGAGGATAAAAATGCAAGCAAAGCAGCCGAACCAAGTGAGGGGAAATAAAATTCATTGTCCCAGTTATGTGCAATGTACTTTATGTTATGGTTGCAGAAACTATGATTCAAGAATAGCAGAGTGTCGTCAATGTTTCGAGGAAGGAAACACAGGACAAAAACGTAATTTTAATGTTTGCAATAAAGATTTACATACAGAAGAAGCATTAAATAAAATGAAACATACTCACGTTATACAATTGAATGATTGTAAAATAAAAGAGCCTAAATAAGGCTCTTTTATTATTAATCTGATATTGTTGTTTTATAAGTTATAATTACTTGACAATTACCACTACATACTATATATGGACTTGATGTGCTTCCTATAGATAGTCCTAAACCTTTACAAGCTTTAAGTTTATTAATTGTTGCTGTATCTGTTATTATTAAATCTATATATGAACCAACAGCACAAGAACATGTACCTATAGTATTTGTATAAGTTGGTGCGCCACTAGGTCTAGCAGTATGATTATGTGATTTAACAGTCATAGTTTGAAGACTATTGACTCCACCGCTTTGTCTCTTAATTCTTATAACTACTTTAGTAACAGTTCCAGCATTCATTATACTATATAAACTATTACCAAAGAACCAGCAACCTTGACAATCTCCATAACCATAATCACCTTGTCTACAAGTACCATCACCTTTCCAGTTATTATATACAGTACTTCTATATGTATCAGCACTGGTAGCTTTAACTGTTTCAGTAACTGTAACAGTTTCTTCAGTATTTTTTCCAGGATTATTATTTGTTCCTCCATTTGATGCATTGTCGAACGTAACAAGATCCAAACCAAGAGTTTGATTTACTAATATTGAACCACCGGCTCCGGCCCAATATGCTTTACCATTACTAGCAGAAGTTCCTGCTTGAGTTTCATTACTATTAAGACAAATAATCCCGCCAGTAGAAGCACAGAATGTTGCATTATTACATCTACCTGTACTTTTGCTTACATAGACATGAGAACCATAATCTGCTCTTACTAAATATCTCATATCACCCATTGCATTGACTTTGAATATGCATCCTCTAGCACCTCTATCTGCATATACTCCGCCCGACATTGTACCATTAACTTTATCTGAATATATACTTATATTATTGATGGCAAATTGACAATATTGGAAATATACACCGTAAGTATAAGATCCTGAAACTTTACCTTTATATGGCATTACAAATCCAGGATCTGCATCGGCAGATTGACCATTGAATTGACCATATAGTCTATATACCATACTTGCACCATAACAATATATAAAACCATATACAGTATGCCCATTAAATTCAATGTTTACTTGACCGCTATGGAACCAACTTAAAGATATATTTGAATTTATATTGCTTTGTAAATTAATAGTCAGTGTATAACCGCCAAGATTTCTAGGCGCATAAGATAGCATATGAGCAACACTCTGATATACGCCTCCATCTTGCCATATCTTAGAAGCTTGTTCATCTGTAGCGTTTTCATCTATATATACTTTAGTTGCTTCATATAAACATTGAGGATAAGCTGGATTATTAATCTCATCTACATTAAGAGTTGTTGTTCTTATTAAATCCTCAATAACAAGAGATTGAGATTTTACAGTACCATCTTCTAATACCATAAATTCATCATTGTTACTAGAAAATGTTGACCCTGTTATTTTCCCAGATATAGATGCATTTTTTGCTGTTAGATTACCGTTAGCATCTACAGAGAATGTTCCATTGCCGTTATTGATAGTTGTTCCTGTAATAGAACCTCCTGTAATTGTTTTACCTGTTATAGCATCAGCAGATAATTTAGTCGATGTTATTGCTCCTGTAGCAATCTTATCTGCATTTATAGACCCTGCTTTAATATGAGTTGTTGTTATAGCATCAGCATCTATTTGTCCTGCTTTTAATTTTCCAGTTATATAATCTGAAGGAACTTGACCTCCATTCATATATACTTTACCTTTAAATGTAGACCCATCTTTTGTTATGCTAACTACATCTTCTTTCCCATCGTTTACATAGAATCCTGTAGCTTTCATAGAAGTATAACCATTATATCCGGAATGTGATACTGTTATACCATCTTTATTTACTTTAGTAATACCAAATTCATATCCATCTTGAAACATAGCTGTAAAATCTTGAGCTGTTTGTGTTATTCTAGAACTAAGTCCATTATTAACATCCGTTAATTCTTGACGTATAGCATTTGCTGTTTGTGTTATTCTAGAATTAGTAGCATTATTTGCATCTGTCACTTCGCTTCTTATAGCCTCAGCTGTTTGTTCTATCTTAGAATCAAGGTTCTTTTCTTTATTAGTAATTTCTGCTCTTATTTCTGAAGAAGTTTGTTTTATTTGTGATTCTAGCTGTTCTTTATTGTCTTTTATTTCAGTCCTAAATAAATCAGCTTTTGCTTCGATAATATTTATCGTATCTTTTTCTAAGTCTTCCATTTCTACACGAAGAAGCGCAGCTGTTTGAGTAAGTGATGAATGTAAACTTTTATCTACATCTGCAATTTCCGTTCTTATTTCTTTAGCAGTTTGTGTTATAACAGAAGATGTATTCAAATAATAATCATTTATTTGAGATGTTAAAGATGTAGCAGTTTGAGTAATAGAAGAAGTTAATTTATTGTCCATAGCCGTCATCTTTGTATTCATTTCTTCTGCTGTTTGAGTTATAGAACTTGCTAATTTATCATCAGCATTTTTTACTTCGCTTCTTATAGCACTAGCTGTTTGTGATATAGAACTAGTTAATTTATTATCAACGGCTTCTACTTCACTTCTTATTTCACCAGCTGTTTGCGTTATTCTAGAATTCAAATTGTTTTGTAAGTCAGTTATTTGTGCAGTTACACTTGTAGATGTTTGTGTAATACTGCTAGATAATTTATTATCTAATGTGCTGACTTCTGATCTTATTTGAGATGCCGTTTGTTCTATTTTACTATTCAAATTAGTATCAGCATTTCTAATTTCTGTTCTTATAGCATCGGCCGTTTGTGCTATAGAACTTGATAATTTATCATCAACTGTTTTGATTTCTGATCTTATTTGAGATTCTGTTTGAGTTATTTTAGAATTTATTCCGTTAACAGCATCGCTTACTTCAGATCTAATTGCTCCCGCAGTTTGCTCTATTTTAGAATTTAAACCATTGACAGTATTATTTACTTCAGAGCGTATAGTTCCTGCGGTTTGTTCTATTTTAGAGTTTAATTCGTTAGCAGTATTGCTTACTTCGGAACGTATAGCTCCTGCAGTTTGTTCTATTTTAGAATTTAATTCGTTAGCGGTATTATTCACTTCGGAACGTATAGCTCCTGTGGTTTGTTCTATTTTAGAATTCAATCCAGCCTCTAAATTTTCAATCTTTGAAGTTATACTATCAGTTGTTTGCGTTATACTGCTAGACAAATTATTATTTGCATCTCTTACTTCACTTCTAATAGCGTTGGCTGTTTGTTCTATTTTGCTAGATAAACCATTGTTTACATCATTTACTTCGCTTCTTATTTCATCGGCTGTTTGTTCTATTTTTGTATTAGTATTGTTTTCTAAATCTTTTATTTCTGTTCTTATCTCATCTGCAGTTACTCTAATAAGTGATTCTACTTTTTCAAGTCTTCCTATTTCATCCCACATATTATTTCCAAGATATTGATGATAAGTTTCATCTTCTAATACAAAAACAGTTAATCCATAACAAGCTATACCTTCTTCCACTAAAGTATTTAAATCAGATTTCTTTTCTACTGTAGATCTTGCATCTAGAGGCATATCGGCACCTAAATCAAAACCTACGGAAATAGGAATTCCTCTACCTATATTGCTCATAAGCATCCTCCTTTCTTTAGAATTTATATGTTATATTAAAATTAGTATTTTTATTTGCATTGTTTATATAAACATAATAATCATATACTGTTCCGTTTATAGTTATAGAAATTTCTTTGTAATCAAATGATTTTATAATTTCAAATCCATTAGTATCAGCAATTGATCTTAATAATCCATACTTTTTAGGATAAGCAAAAAACATACGTTCGTTGTTTACTGTGTAAGGAAAAGTTTTATTTCCTTTTCCAGAAACTAATTTGAATTTGGATATTATGTCATCTACAGTAACTGTATCAATAGTAACATCTGAACCAAGTACTCCATAATATAACGGATAATAAAAATGTATAGATGGTGCGTATTTTTCACGAACTATTCCTGTACTATCCTCTACTCTTATTTTATATCTAAATTCTATATTTAATGTATCTTCAGCAAAAAATGTTTCATTTATATCAAATACGAATGTACCACCATTTTCTACATTAGTTGTTTTTGTAGTTTTAAGTTTGTCATCTATAAACAATTTTACGTTTCTTATAGGATTGCCACCGACAGTGACTTTGGCTGTCAATGATTTTATAGTAACTGAACTATCTTTGCCTACTTCAAATACGTTTCTTGCTGGATTCATTGTTATTTCTATTGATTGCATATCAGTTGGATACAGCATCATATTTAAAATTTGATAAAGAGTTTTTCCTTCTAAGTTTGAACCTTCAGGTATCCCACCAACCTCAATGGTTGTTGTTTTAGAATTTTGACTTGCCCATTTTTCTAATACATCTCCACGAGATCCATCCAAAGTAGCTTCTTGCACATTACCAACAAAACTGCTGGTTCTGTTCCATTTGTTTAAAACACCTTCGTCTAAAGTATCTAATACTATTTTATTATGATGTTCATGTTGTGTGTTTTCTAAGAACGAAAAATCTTCAAGGTTATGTGTATGGTCTTTATCTGCTTTATTATTTAGTTTGGTATCAATAGAATCTATTTTCTTAATTGTTTGACAAAGAGCATTGAATCTAGTTTTTAATTCATCTATTTTATGATTCATAGAAACTATTTTTTCATTATATTCTTTGACTTTGTTTTTGCTATATTCTACATCTTTATTTAGCCCTACAATATCGTCTTCTAATGTATATAAAGTAGCGTCTTTTAGCACGCTTGTTATTTCTGATTGAGGATGTGTATGTTGTATCAACCCTGATTCTTCTATAACAAAGTCTTCTTTCTTTAAAAAAGCTGCTTCTGAATAATCTTTAAATCTATTCAATTCACTAATTATTCTTTCGTGCATATCATTAAACATATTATTAACGAAGTCATAAGAAGTAAAATACTCTTCATTACCCAATTCTGCTTCATCTATTAAAGCTTCTACCCAGTCTTGAATAGATTCTAAATTTACTTTAGTATATCCCATGTCATTATTGAATTGACTAAGATTAGTTGGTATAGATGGTTTATTAGTTAGTTTCTCATAATCACCATTAAATTCTGCTATAAATTTCAATGCTTCAAGTACTTTTATATATTCATCTTTTGTAAGAGTTACATGTTCTTCTCCTTTTAATGCATCTACATATTTTAAAAGGTCATCTACTTGTTGATGAGTATAATCTAGAGAATAAAATTCTTTAGCCATGACATACCTCCTTTCTATACTATTTTATTTCCCATAGCATCAACCCAATTTTCTCCATCAAACCATATCGGTTGTTTAAGAGTTGTATCAAAATAACATTGACCTTCTTTAGGGTTTTCTGGTCTATTAGCAGATGGCATAGGATCACTAATTCTTTTTTCAAATTCTTCAATTGTTAAATAAGAATTCATATCTATATCAGGCGCATCAGTTATTACATAAAGCACACCGACTGCTAAGTTATCATTATCTACTAATTCTTTATATTTACTAGCAGAGATTTGTTCGAATTTTAATCCGTCAAGTCTTTCATCTAAAATTTCTAAAAGCTTTGCTTGTGTAATTACTGTTAAATCTTTTAATACATCATTTACTCTATCAGCTAATTGTTCTCCTGTTACAAATGTACTTTTATCTTGCTCATAAGAAGGAGCATTAGTTATTATATATACTAAACCATCTATTTCTTTTTCCTCTTCTGATAAAGCATTGAATTCTTCTTGTGTGATAGGTTTAAATGATAGTCCTCCCAATCGTTCTTCCAATTCTGCTTTATCTATTGAACCATCTTCGCTACATTTAATAAAAAGATCTATTTCGTCTTTAGTATAGAAATCTTTATTTATTAAATCACTTAATGAACTGTTTTCTATTTCTTGTTTAATTAATTTTTTTGCTTCAACACTATCTAATTTATCATTCCATCTATCTATATCTTCTTTTTGAATACTATTAAGATCTTCGTAATTTCCATGTTCATGTTCTTGTTTTCCTGCTTGCAATAAATGTTGTTGAGCAAGTAAACTTTTTATTTGAGACAAAGTTCTGTAGTCTATTAATGTTTTATTTTTTTCTTTATCTACTTTCATATCTAGATATCTTAATAGCCCATCTATTTCATTTAAACTATGAGCATGTCCAACTAAAGCTCTTTGTTCTAAATCCATTAGATATTGTTCTAATAAAACATAATTACTTAGACTTTCTTTTAAATCATTTATACAAATTAATACTTCTTCTGTTGTTGTATAATTGTCTTTTATTTTTGTTATTTCATTTTTAAGTCCTTTTATATGATCTAACGTAGCTTTATGATTCCAAGCATCAATATCTTCTTGTTTAATAGAAAAAACATGTTTTGGACATGGATGTTGTATATGACTATTTATCTTATCTAAAAGATATCTTTCTTTTAAATGAACTTCAAAATTATAAAGTTCACCTTCGAAATTTTCTATATCTTTTGTACTGTGTTTATGATTTATATCTGCCTTAGTTTCTGTTAATTCAGTTGTTTTAATTTCTTGTTCGTTCAAGAGATTGATAACTTCATCTAGTTCTGCTCTCAATGCTTTTTTAAATTCTTCATCAAGAACAACTAATCCATCTTCTAAATTGACTACAAAATCATAATAGTTCTCTACACGAGCTTCTAGATCTGCTATCAATTCTTCTATATTGGAGTCTATCTTTTGTTGATCTTCTAATGCTTTATTGATGGCATCTATACAGCCTGTCAAATAATTTTTATCGTATTCATGTTTCTTTAATAATACTTCATATGATTCTTTATTTTCTTTTATAGTTTCTAAAGCTTGATCTATTTTAGATAGCCCAATAGTTACAAATAAATGTTGATACTCTTCTTCTGTAAGAACTTTGTATTTTTCTATTTTACTTAACAATAAATTAATTTCAGTGTGATCATAATTTAATGAGTGATATTTTTTAGTACTCAAATTAATCAAATCCTTTCTACAAGAACTTAACCAACTATAAATCCTAAAGAATCAACCCAGTTAGTACCATTAAAGAATATAGGTTTATTTAGTACAACATCAAACATAAAGTCTCCTGCTTCTGGATTAGCTGGTCTATCATTTAATTCTACTAAGTTAGAAGCGTCACCGGCTTTAATTTTACAATCTCTAATAAAACCATTCATTTCTGCTAGTTCTACTCCATTACTTGTTCCATTTTTTAAGTTATTTACAGTACCACCATTTAATACTATTAAACCATTGTGTAAAACACCATCAACAGTAGTATCTTCAGTTTCTCCTCCGAAATAAACATTTTTAGCTAATCCACCGTTCATAAACACTTTAGAATCAACTACTACACCTCTATTAACTTGACTTACATAATTATAAGTTCCACTATTTAGATATAGTTCTCCGTCTAGTGTCATACCATTTGCACCACATGGGAATATGTAAGCAACGTTACTATTATTAGCATATACTCTAGCTTTTCCTACAGAACAGTGACCACCGCCACCACCATAACATAGAGAGCAACCAGTAACTTCATTAAGTATAACTTCTGTTTCTCCAACTACGTTTTTATATGCTCCACGTTTTTCTAATTGTTTACCAGCATCTCCACCACCGATAACTTCTCTTACTTTAGAGTTTTCTACTATTACAACAGCTTTACCTACAGAACCTTCAAAGAAGTTTCCACCGTGTACAGCAAGTAATTCAGCGTTTCTAACATGAACGTAAGTGCTTGCTAAATGTCTACTTTTATTTATATTTTTAATACCGAATCCACCAACTATTATAGTTTTAGGAATTAAGTCTTTAGGTATTATTATTTGTCTCATTCCTTCTGGAGTTGTTCCCATATTTATAACTAATTCTTCATTTATTATTTCTGCAAATACAGGATGTCCACAAGCAAATACGTAATGTTTACTATTGAAATCCATTTCATATGGCTCATCATCTAATAAAAGACCTCTTACTTCTGCATCATCATAATTAAATACTTTTGCAAGTCTTTCTATTTCTTCATTAGCTACAAAAGAGAATCCTTCTTTAACGTCTGCTTTCTTTGCTACTTGCCCATTTAATTGATTGATTTCGCTTTGAACTGATTCTATCACTTCATTATCAACTTTTCCTCTTAAAGCTAATTGTAATTCAGAATCATCGTAGTTGTCTAATCTAGATAATCTTTCTATTTCAGAATCATCTACAAGAGATTTTCCAGGTTGTACGTCCATTTTATTTTTTAACATGTCTTCAACTTCTGTTAAAATATTTTGTTTTTGTTCGTCTCCTGCTCCTTTTAAATCTTCTATTTCATTTTTTAATTCAAAATCATCATAGTTATTTACTTTAGATAATCTTTCTATCTCTTCGTTTGACATTAAAGAGAATCCTTCTTTAGCATCTAATTTTAAAGATAATAGATCTGCTATATTGTTATTCATATCTTCTAGCTGTTCTTTATCAGCTTTGTTTACTATAGCGTCTTGTATTAATGCATTAACGTTTTCTTCCGTCATTCCTCCTTCTTCTTGTTTTAATTCTATATCGAATTCTAATTCGCTTACTTTTGTTGGTATTTGTGGAAGATTATTTAATTTATTATAATCTCCATCAAAAGTAGATATTTTATCTAGTCCTATTTCGTTAATTAGTTTTTGATATTGTTCTTTTGATAACACCATACCATCATTTATTTTTCTTAATAACTTATTTATTTCGTCGTGACCAAAGTCTAACAACACATATTTTTTATCGCTCATTAAAATTTCCTCCTTAAAATTTTTAAATTCAATTATTATATTACTAATATTAGCAAGCAAAAAAATAAGAGCATAAGAGCTCTTTATATTTGATAAACTAAAGCATTAAATCTTTTAGCATCATCTTCATCACACTCTATAGCTTTACTATATTCAGGTGAGAAGTAACAGAATGTTCTGCCTTTATATGAACTTATTTTATTCTTAGCCCAATCTAATTCTAGAATAGGTTGTTTAGGTGCATCTTCACTAACACCTCTAGAATATATTTTAGCCGCTTCTTTGTTTCTAGATACATCATTATAAACTAAATATATAACATCTGCTTCATATTCTAATCTATTAGAATCTTTTAGATCTTGAGTATCCGGTCTTCTGTTACCATTAAGTTTTCTTAAATGCATAGTACTCATTACTATAATATCAAGTTCAACTGATATATCTTTAAGGAAACGAGAAGCTGTATCTACTTTTTCATTTTCTGATAAAGACATCTCTGTAAAGTTTATATCTTTTAATCCATCTACTGCCACTACTATATTGGCTTCTTCATCTAAAGATTTAACATAGTTATATATTTGATGAATAGATTGTCTTAAATCTTTATCTGATTTAATATCTTGAGAATCAAGTACCATCATTTTATTAGATTGAGATTTTAGTTTATCTATACCTTCTTTTCTCTTATCTAATTGTTGTGCGATGTGTACAGCATCTGGATGATGTTCGTCTACCATTTTTTGAAATCTTCCTGGCTTAGCTACTAAACTTATAGGTAATGATTCTCTCATTGCTACTATTCTAGGAAGTACTTTATTCTTATTATCATCTAATGAATAATATACACCGAATAATTTATTCTCAGGACACATAACCATATCTTCTAATATATTTATCATAGCTGCTGTTTTACCATGATTAGCAAGTCCTGCGAATATATACAAACCACTATCCCAACCTTCAAGTCCGTTTGTTAAAGAAGGAAAACTTGGAGTTTTATATCCTTCTTTTTTATTCCAAGCTCTGTCTTCAAATACATCAAGTGATTCAGCTAGACAATTAAAATAATCTATTGCACATACTTTATCATCTGTATCTTCTAATAACTCAACATCTACTCTATCACTTTTAATTAAATCATATATTTTATTTTCCATCATATATCTCCCCTTATAATTTATTTGTGTATAGGACAACCTTTAACACATACATCTAAATCTTTAAATACAGTGCAACCATAAAATCTATTTTGATTTGCATTATTCATTGCTGACTTAACTGTATTTCTTATTTCATTTTCATCTAATGGATCTTCATTCTTAGTTGCATTCCAGAATGTTATTATTTCTAATACTTCATCATATGTTTTTCCTATTTGAAATAAACTATTTGCTAAAGCAACTGTTGTGTTATTTCTACAACCTTTAGCACAACCATGATTTAATATATATTGAACACATGGTAAAAGCTCTCTACGTTGTATAAATTCTTTAGCCAATTTAGCATTTATTTTAGCTTTTTCTTCTGCATCTATTCTCTCTATTAGTTCATCAAATGCCATTCTAGCTTTCTCATTATATTTGTACATTCTAGGTATATTAGGTTTAGTTTTACTAGCATATTTTTTAAGTTCTTCATAAGTATTCATAGATTTAATTTTGTCATATGATATAGGCACTTTATATAATCCTGTTTTATGATTGATTGTATTAGGAACTCTAAATAATCTTTTAGAATCATATATCTTTGTATCTACTGATTTATTTATTGTATATGTTTTTAATTCTGTAGCTATCTTTTTATAATATTTATTTATATCTCTAGAGGGTTTGAATCCAAATATTTTATGATTTATTAATATATGAAATCCTTTTGAACCACTAAAATATAATTCTATATCTTTATCCTCTAAATAGAATAATGTTTTTAATCTTCTTATCACTAATAATAAATCTTGTTTTATTTTTATAAAGTTGTTTTCTATATCATCTATATCTAAGTCTAAATATAATGGAGCTATAAAGTTAGCAGTATTTTGGTCTGTACTATCGTATTTATATATTGTACTGTATATATCTCCATCAAATTGTTTTATACTAGATTTTAAATCTTTTGAATCTATAAATATATTTCTAGTAAAGTATCCATTCTTTTGTCCACCTATTTCTATTATGTTGCAATTCATATTAATTCCTCCCTATATACCACTTTAGGCTTATAACATAATATATACGATTCAAGATATTCATATGTTTGTTGAGCCCAATTTTTTAGATCTAATGGATTACATATCTTAATTTCATTAGCTACTGTATAATCTATTATATATAATATAAAATCTACCGTATGCATATTGTTAAATTTATAGTCGTTGAGTATATGTTTAAAAGCACCTATATCTCTTTTTGTATTTCTAAATTGAATTGGTACGGATAATTTATTGTAGTAGTATTCTAATAAATCATCCATTGTATATCTATATTTCATTTCTAAATAATATGGTTGCTTTTCTACTCTTCCTGTCTCAGGATCATAGTATCCTGGTTTAGAATGTATTTGTAATTCATTATGATAATATACAGAATCATCAGATGTCATTATTAATGAATCTTCATGTATTAAATCATCAACATTAAGTTTATTGTCCAACATGATATTTCTAGCTTCTTTTTCGGAATAACCGTTATCCATTAATCGTTGGTATTGTATTTCTAACAATGACAAAACTTTATCTGATGGTTCAGCCCCAAAACATATCTCGTATATTTTTTTCATACTCTCATCTCCTTACATTAATTAATATATGCTATACGTATGATACGTACAACGAAATAAATAAAAAAGTAGGAGAAAATCTCCTACAATTTTTTAACATATTTAGATCCCATGCTTATCCAACCTGCACCTGATTTTAATTTTCCGAATCCATTTTTAATTTCCACTATAGTAAAGACTTGTCCTTCAAAAACTTGTCCTTTTATTTTGGAATTAGAATCAGCATTTTCTCTTATATTTAATCCTTCTTTACCTTTATAAATTATTTTTACAAGGAAAGATGTTTTAACTGAACTAGGTTGTGATGGTGCAGCAGGTTGTGCAGCTGGAACTTTATTATTATTTATTTGACTTGATTTTTTATAAGTTATATTAAATAATTCACATAAAGCTTTTACTGTTGCTTCGCATAATTCAGCTCTATTATTTTTTAATACTTTTAAATCTTCTCTGTTAGTATAGAATGCATACTCTATTAATATAGAAGGCATAGTAGCTTTATATATTACTGTAAAGTTTTCAGATTTAACTCCTCTATTAACAGAACCCGGTCTTACCTTTTTCAACGCTTCGTGTATTCTTTTACACATTACTGACGCACAATTCTTAGATCTAGCTGATGCGTTTTTAGCATGGAACACTTCTACACCATTTGCAGTTGTCCATGTACCATAAGCATTTGCATGTAATGATACAAATAATGCATTTGGTTTACCAAGAGTAGACCATTTTTTATTTGCAGAAGCGGCTCTAGTTGATAAAGGTATATCACTTACTTTGTCAGGATTTGGATTAGTTAAAAAAACATTAAAGCCTAATTCTTTAAGTCTTTTTTGTAATCTGTATTGCATGTCATTGTTGAATTCCCATTCATACATAGAATTGTCTGGAGCTCTTTTCCCTCCAGTATTTTTTGCATGTCCAGAGTCTAATATGATTAATGGTTTAGCCAAGAATAATCACTCCTTTATTAATTAATATTCATCATTGTGAAAATTATTATCGTCAACATATTGGTCTCCCAATATTTCTTTTATTTTAGCTAATGTATCTTCTACACCTTGATTGTAAGCATCAAAATCTATTTGTGATTCGTCTTCTGGAGTTTCTGGATCATCTATAAATTGGTTTTTTATTTTTGTTTTTTTAATAGAAGCAAGCATCCATAACTCTCCAGTACAGAACCCAAAAAAGCAAGTTATTAAAGTAGCTGAAAGTTCTACTTGTGTAACGAATTGAAGATAAATAGCTAATCCGGTAAACGTAAATAGCGATGCTATTACGAATGGTATTATCCATTTGCCTAGATGAACTTTTTTGTTTTGTTTCATAATTAGTTCTCCTTATTTGATTAAGAAGCCTATTATCACGGAAACAAAAGCACTGAATACTGCAACACCCATAGATATGAATACACCAGTTTGTTGTTTTTTTGCATCTTGCATATTTTTTCTAGTGAATTGTTCCATAGTGCTAGCTCTGTTTTCAAGACTTCTTATAGTCTTATCGTGCTCTCTATTCTGAGCTTCTAAATTATCGACTCTTGTGTTAAGAGTTTTTGCGTCTAATTTTATTTCTTCTATGACGCTTAATTTTGCTTTTACTACAGCGATATCTTGTAATAATTGTAATAATAGATCTTGAGTTTTATCATCCATTATACATAACACCTCTTTTCGTATAGATATTACTCTGTTGTCAATATGGTGTTATCGTATAGTAATATTTTAATTTATAATTTTCTTAAATCTACAAACCCAAAACCTGTTTGTTTTCTATTATATTCAGGAAGTCTATCTGTACATTTTATTAAAGCAGCATATAATTCCTCTTCATGTGGTTCTCTTTTGAAAACTTCTTTAAACCATTGTTTTAATAATAATACACATCCAGATACTTGCGGAGTTGCTTGACTAGTACCATCTAATAAAGCATAACTATTGTTTAGATACGCACTTAATATTCTTTCTCCATAACATACACAATCTACGAATAAATTACTATTACTAAAATAACTTGGTTCTTTTCTTTTATTTATAGCTCCTACTTCTATTACTTCTCTGTATGCCCCTGGATAACAAAGTTCATCTACAAGTCCTTTATCTCCTCTTGCTTCATTACCACTTGCACAACATACTGTTATATTTTTATTAACAGCTCTTTTTACCGCTTCATGTAATTCAGGTATATCAACTCCACCACCAAGACTCATATTAATAACATCTACATTTTGATCTACCGCGTAATTAATAGCATTTATTATAGAATCAAAACTTCCTGAACCATTTTCTCCTAGAGCTTTGCATATTAATAGTTTAGCATCTGGAGCTATTCCTCCATTAAAAGATAAATAAGGATGAGAAGCTATTAATCCTGCAACATGAGTACCGTGTCCATTTAAATCAGAAAAATCTTCAGGCCCTTTTCCTTCTTTTATAAAATTACGTCCGCCTATTATCTTATCTTTAAATGCAGGATGTTTGAAATCGCAACCACTATCTATAACAGCACAAACCGTATCTTTACCTGTTATACCTATATCATATAAATGTTGTGGATTCAATAATGATTTATAATACGAAGCAGTTGACATAGCACAAACTTCTGCTTCATTTAAGATTTGAAGATTGTCTTTAATTACATTAAACATTATATCACTCCTAATTAATTTATTAAGAGACTGCTATAAAACAACAGTCTCTTTTGCTTGTTTTACTATCACTTTATTCTTATCTGATTTTTTGCCGCTGACTCTTACATATTGATTATAATGCATATCAAATAAATTAACATATTTGGAATAAGCACTGGAGAATATAACAAGTTCAATAACTGTGTTATCTAAAAGTGTTTCTGCTTTTACAAAAGCCATTAATTTATTATTCTTATCATATTTTTCATGAACGCTTATTAATTTAACATCAAATGTTATTGATTCATCTAATGGTACAGTAGTGAACCAAGGCTTAACTGTTAATGATGTTCCTAATGTTTCTGATTCATATTCCATAGATAATTTATCATTATAGTCTTCTTCTACTAATATATCATCTTTTACTTTTCTAATTGCGTAAAATTCATTAATTAATGCATTTCTATTTTTATTAAAACAATCAAATGCTCCTGCTTTTATTAATGCCATAACAACTCTTTTATTTGCAACTTTCTTAGGAAGTCTAGTTAAGAAATCTTCCAATGATGCATAAGGTTGACCTTCTATTATTGCTTCTAATGCAGATTCTCCTACTCCTTTTATATTATTTAATCCAAATAATATTTCGTTTCTATCAGGATCTGGAGTGAAATATATAGTTGATTTATTTATATGAGGTATAACTGTTTTAATTCCGAATTGTTCTTCTATTGTTTCCATATATTTAACACGTTTTTCTTCGCTATCTTGTATAGTTAATACTGCTGCATAAAATTCAACTGGATAATAGTATTTAAGCCAAGCAGTTATTATACTATTTAAACTATATGATGTTGCATGTGATTTGTTAAATAGATAATCACAATATGAATCTAGACTATCAAAGTATTCGATTAAATCTTCTTTTTTATATCCATTAGCTATTCCGCCTTTTATAGCTGGTCCGTATTCATCTTCTGGTTTACCATATACAAACCATTGTTTACATAATTCAAGTAAATCACGTTTCTTTTTAGCCATAGCTTTACGTAAATAGCTGTCTGCTTGGTTATCAGAAAATCCTGCTATATCTTTTGCAAGTAACATTGGTTGTTCTTGATACAATGTAGTATTGTATGTGCTTTGCATATAAGGGAAATCACCTAATATAAAATCTATATTTTCATCTATACCATGTTTTCTATTGCTGTACACTTTGTCCAAACCTGCACCTAATGGGCCTGGTCTTGCTATAGATGTTAAAGCTATACAGTCTTCAAAACTATCTGGTTGCATGTCTTTTATTATAGATTTAAACAGATTAGATTCAAATTGAAATACAGATTCAGTTTGCTCTCTTTGTATCATTTCTAAAACTTTTTCATCATTTCTTATGTCTTTGTTCTCATAAAGCCAATCTAGTTCTAATTTAACTCCAGTTGTATTTTCTATAAATTGAGTACATAAATTTATAACTGACACTGTAGCTAATCCAAGTAAATCTAACTTACAACCATTAGCTTCTTCAACTTCATTCTTATCCCATATAGAAACTTTACGTCCATTAACTGTTCTTGTAGGAAAGTATTCATTTATTGCTTTGTCTGTTATTAGTACTCCACCTGCATGGATACCACAGTTTCTTTTTACTCCATCTAGTTTTCTTGCTATTCTAAATATCTCACTATACTTATTTTCTAATTCGTCTATTTTCTTTTTCTCTTCGCCATCTAATTTGTCTATATCTTTCCAAGTAATTCCGTCGTCAAAGTTTTTAGTTAATTCATTTGATTCAGCAAATGGTAAGTCTAAAACTCTAGCTACGTCTTTTAATCCGTTCTTAACTCCAACTATTGTCCAAGTACCAACTTGAGAAGTCTTTTCCATACCGTATTTGTGTTCAAGATAATCTATAGCTTTTTGTCTATCTAATCTAGATACGTCACTGTCTATATCAGGTAATGCTTTTCTATCCATAGTTAAGAATCTAAAGAATAGTAAATCATATTCTATTGGATCAGTACCTTTGACTATACCTAATAAAAATGCTACTAATGAACCAGCTGCAGAACCTCTACCTGGACCAAATGGACAGCCATGAGTATTGCCCCATTCTATAAAATCTTGCACTATCAAGAAATAAGATGCATATCCTTTAGTGCATATAACATTAAGTTCATGTCTTAATCTATCTTCGTATATAGAACGCTTATTCCATATGCTATTCTTTTTAAGATGTTTATATAAATTAGTCCAACATTGAGTACTTAAATAAGTTTCAGGAGTAAATCCTTCGGGTACTTCAAATATAGGCATTATAGGTTTATTTGATCCAAGTTCTATATTGTCGTCTACCATGTCTGCTAATACATAAGTATTATTTAATGATTCCTGTATAGCACATTCATAATCATATTCATTAGGAATGTCATCTAATTTCATTTGTGATTCATAATGTTCTATAACTTCGTCATATGTCATTAACCAAAACTCATTAGTAAAACTAAATCTATCTTCTTCTGATAGTTTAGAACCAGTTCCTATACATAATAAGATATCATGTATGTAGTGGTCTTCTTTATCTATATAATGAGAGTCTGTTCCTGTTATTAATTTTATATTTAATTCTTCAGCCATTTTGATTAGTTCTAAGTTTACTTTTATTTGTTCTTTGTCATTAAGTGGTTGTACTTCAAGGAATAATCTATCGCCGAATATTTCTTTTAATTCTTCAACATATTTATATGCTTCAGTCATATCATCATTTACTATACATTGATCTAGATAAGAACCAAGGCATGCAGTTGTACATATTAAACCTTCATTATATTTTCTTATCATATTCATATCACAATGTGGTCTACCATTGTATGTGCATTTATCAGAAGCTTCGCCTGATAATTTCATAAGATTAATCCAACCTGTTTGGTTTTGTGCTATGAAGATTATATGATATCCTTTAGTGTCATATTTGTAAGGTTCTAATAATTCAGCTATATCTTTCTTCTTAGCTTTCTCTGGTATTTCTACTCCTGATTTCTTAGCAGCTTCTATGGCAAGTTTATCTCTTTCAGCTAAAGGTAAAGATAATATGTTTGTATCATGTGTATAATATAATTCATTTCCTAGTAATGGTTTAATTCCATTAGCTTTACACTCTTTCCAAAATGAATAAGTGTTTCCTAATGATCCATGGTCTGTTATAGCACAAGATGTCATGCCAAGGCTTTTGACCTTAGCAACGACTTCTTTTACTTTACTTAATCCATCAAGTAATGACGCATCTGTATGAAGATGTGTTGGTATATAATTCATTATTTATCAATCTCCCTTTTTGGTATAATATTTAAAATATTTAAACTAGGCTTACCAAACTTAGAATCTAATTCAGCAATTAAAGTGACTTGTTTTGGTTCTTTAAGTTCTTTATACATATTGCCTACACCCCATGCCCAAGTTTGAATAGTTCCTGAACTATCTTTTAAATCAAAACAAACATTATTAGGATTATTTCCACTGTATTTAACTTTAGTTATTATAATATCATTTAAAGCAAATACAGGATTTGATTCTGTAAAGAAATATAATGAACGTTGATAATCGCAATTGTCTTTAGTTACATCAGATAAAGTGATGTAGTCATCAACTACTATATCTACACTTACGGGTTCTGATTTTATTTTAGGTACTGAAGATAAGCATGCTTCTAAACAGTTTTCTAAATCTTTCATTCTATCTGCTTTTATAGTTATACCACAAGCACCTGCATGTCCTCCTACCTTAACTATAAAGTCAGTGTATTCAGATGTTGTCTTTAATACTTTTAATAAATCAATATGTCCATCACTTCTAGCAGAGCCTATTAAAACATCGCCAGTTCTAGAGAATACTATAGTACATTTATTATATTTACTTGATATATTTGATGCGATTATTCCTGCTATTCCTTCTACGCCATCCAATTCAATTACTATAGCTTGCTTATTTAAGTCAATCATTTCTTCTGCGATTTCTATTGCTTTCTTTGTTTTACTTTTACGCTTATCATTTGTATCTGCCATTTCATTATATAACTCTGCTATATCATCTCCATCAGCAAATAAATAATTTAAAGCTAATGATGCATTATTCATTCTGCCGCAACTATTTATTTGAGGTCCTAAACCAAATGCTATATCTTTAGGAGTCAAATCAGTATTGCTATTGAAATCTCTATAGTAATCTATAGCATCAGAACCGTATCCATCTTTTAATAATTGTAATCCATTATAAACAAATTTAATATTATCTAATGTCATTGGCATACTATCTGTTATAGTTGCTATAGCTACATGAACCATGTATTTATAAAATAAATCATTAAACTCTTCTAACTCTAATCTTTCTAATAAAGTCATTGCTAATTTAAAAGCAACACCTGCTCCACATAAACCTTTATTGTTTTCATCTTCATTATGATAATGAGCATCTATTATAAATACATTTTCAGGAGTATTTCCGTTAGGTTGATGATGGTCTGTTATTAAAACATCTACTCCATTTTCTAATAAGAATGCTACTTCATTCTTTTGTGCTATACCGTTATCAACTGTAATAACTAATTTATTTCCTTCGTCTTTTAATATTGATTTACACCAATTCATATTTAATCCATATCCTTCACTTCTTTCTGGAAGTTTTATTTCAAGATGTGAATCAGAATTCATGTAATATATAGCATAACTTATTGCATCGCCCAAGATATAAGAGCTATTAACCCCGTCACTGTCGTAATCACCAAAAATATATATCTTAGAACCAGCCGCGATGTGGGATTCAATTAGATCAGCTCCAATTTCTACATTTTTTATATTTTTATATTCAGGCATTTCTGAATAGCCTGTTGTAAGTAATGCATCTATTAATTCTCTATCATATCCTCTATTAACTAATACTTTAGATATTAAAGCATTATAACCTTCATTTATTAATGAATTAAGCAAACTATTGTCTCTATCATTAATCTTTTTTAATTGCATTTAAATTTCCTCCCCATTCGTTATCCTCAACATACTTTTTAACTAAAAATTCTATTGTGGAATTTAAACTATTAAAATCATTTATAGCTGCAATTATATTTAATTGTTTTATAATGTCTACAGATAAAGTAGTAGTAAATTTCTTTCTCTCCATTTATTTCACCTCACATTACTATTATATGCAACTTGTACGTATGGTACGTATAGATTAATAAAAAAATAGCAGAAATTAATCTGCTATTTCAACTATAACTGTTACATTACCATTTAAGTTTAAGTTTTGTATTAAAGCTTTAACTTCTGCCTTTGCTATATTGTTTATATATGCATGTTTCTCTTTTGTTGCATATAAAGCAAGTATATCTTTTTTACCACTTTCCTCAAATGATTCCATAAATAGTTTTTGTGCTTCAGCCGTATCTTGTTTATTAGCCCAGAAATTATAATCAACAGAATCCATTATTAAACTATTATTGACCATACCTATATTAGTTTCATCTACATAAGGTTTATCTATTTTTATTTTAATTATTTTTCCATTGTCTGAAGGTATAACTTCAGCATTACGTAGATTAACTACTATATCATATCTCATTTGTCCACGACCAACTAATTTGGCTTGTTTTTTAACTCCTAACTTTCCATCTGAATTGTAGTAGTAAGTATGTTGTTTATTTACTACATTATTCTTTTGCACTGCATATTCTTGCATAGTGTTAAATTTAGATTGTATTGTTTTAACATTTAGTATAGATTCATAATGGTCACTGGCTCTTTGTTCATTTTGTTGTTTTAAATATAATTCATCTTTTAAATCATCTATCTTATGTGATTGATGTATTGACCATCCTCCTAATCCCATAGATGCTATTATTAAACTAGCACCCGTTCCAGCTATTGCTTTTGCTTTTAAATCATCTCTCATTTTTACATCCCCTATCTATATTGTTCATTTAATATTTTAGTTAATTCGTCTGCTAATTTATTAGAAACATAATTGACATAATTGTCACTGCAAATATTTTTAAGTTCTTCTCCATTAGAAAAGAATCCTAATTCTAATAAAACACCTGTAGTACTTTTGTTAAGTGCATTTAATTCTCCTATATATCCTGTGTTTTGTTGACTTTCTCTTTGTCTTACCAATCCGTTATTTGCTATAGCATTAGATAATCTATTTGCTACTATTTTACTTTGGTTATCGTTAGGATTATACATAGCGAAATATCCGTTAGCATTACTATCATAATAATTATGGTGTATTGATACATATAGATATGGATTAGATTTATTTGCTATTCTTCCAGCTGCATTTAAATCTTGTGATTTCATATCCGTAAATTGCAATTGTGCATTGACACCATTAGCTCTAAGTGCTTCAACTAAAGCTTTGCCTTCTTTTAAATTAATATCATATTCATGAATATATGCGCCATGTGAATCTGAATGTATTTTTATATCTGTAGGTATATCTTTATAACGAATATCTACTTCGTTTAAATAAATACGTTTACCTGGTTTATTATCATATTCTCCGACTCTAATAACAACTTCACATGCTCTGTTGTTTACAACTTCAATAGCTTCTTCTATAGAGTATTTTATATATTGATCTTTTTGTTCGTAACAGTAACCAGCAGTTGTAAATAAAGCGGCCACTATTAATAATGTCAATAATTTTTTAGCGTATTTAATCAATAAACTTAACATTTGCAATCTCTCCCAATTTTTTCCTTTGTTTATAATATATACGTACAATAAATAAAAGTAGCAGGTTTTCTGCTACTTTGTTGTTTTATCTTTAGTTGTTCCCGATTTTCTCATTCTTTTTAATGATGAAGGATCTACATCGAAATGCTGACACAATAGGGTTAGAGCTTCTCTTCTTTTACTATTTATAGAGCTTGTTTGTATTCCCATGGATTCAGCTATTTGTCTATCTGACCAATCTTCTAAATAATACTTAACAATGATTTTTCTTTGTAAAGGAGTTAAAAACAAAAAATCATTAGAACAGGTTTCCCCTAATACCCAAGATATATCAGGTAAGCCAGTTAAGGATTCATAGTAACTGCTTTCTTGTTCTTCCATAATTAAAGCATCTTCCGAGCCGTTGATAAAATCTTCATACTGGAAATTTTTATATGGTATAGAAAGAGGATTCTTTATGTACGCTTTAATAAATCTAGCTACTTCATGTTTGTACACGTTGTACAAATAAGCACAAAAGTTTTTACCTATTTGTTTATATCTTCTAGCTACATTTAAAAAGCATATATATAAATCATACACAATATCTTCTTCATTATTTACACCATATGTTTCTTTTATAAAATTAGATTTTTGATAAATATCTGATTTATATGAATTAGGAGTCACTTTTCTATTTAGCATTCTACGCAAAATTTTATCATCCATGAATAATGATACAAAACTTTTTTGTTCCATATCATTAAAATCTATTTGATTGTGTTTTATTAATGCTAAATATTTTTTAAACAAAGGCGAAAATCTTTCTAACAATTCAAAAGCTGGGTTTACAGCTTGTTCTCTATCTTTTAAAATTAAATAATTTTGATAGTTCAATACTAGTTCTTCAATTTCATTCCATTCACGTATTTCTTTTTCAGTTGGTTCCATTCGTTTTTTAGCCATTTAAAACACTCCGTTATTTGATTTTTTGTTTCTTCATCTTTTTACTTTCATTGTACTCCATCCATTGTCCGTTATATTTTACTACACAATATAATCCGTTATATTGTGGATACATGTAATTAAACATTTTTTCTTTTATTTTAAAATCTGTTGTCTTTTGACCTTTAACATCTATAACTCTAGTAGTACCATCTTTATAATGAACGATGAAATCAGATATATATTTTATAGCTTGAGTAGTGCAGCCAGGATTTTGTCTCTGTATTTTTTTAAAATCTTTATCACTGCCATTTATTCTTTTACCGTTTACAATTAAAAACTTTTCTTGTAATATAAATTCATCTTGCATAGTGAAAGATAGTACATTGCCTCTTCTTTTTTCTTCTTTTAGATATTGATAATATCCAGCTTCTGTTTGTGAATCAAATACTATTCCATCTACTTCTGTTTTCTTATGATAATAGCGTCCCATCTCTTTACTTTTTTTGTTTGTTTTTGTTGCTTTCTTTTTTGCCATCTTTTTTATCTCCCTTATTTTTATTAGAAGGTTTGACATCGGGTTCGAAACCAACTTCTTCGCTTATGTAAAATCCACCATTAGATCTTTGTGTCAAATTGACCGCCTCCATTTCTTTTGATTGTATCGCCTATCCATTTATCGCATATGCCTCTCATGTTACATGTGCTACAACTAAAACTATTTCTTGGGTAGATCAAATCTTGTTCTATACATGTCCCTATCGTTTCTATTATGTTATCAAGTCTTGCAAATTGATTACTAAATCTCATAGTATCTTTTTCAGCTCCGCTTCTGAAACTATGATAAGTGATAACATGTTGAATATCTGGTATTAATTCATTTAATGCATAGGCGTCTATAGTATGTTTTAAATTCATATCTAGCACATATGATTCAGGTAGTCTATCTGAAAAACTTATTATAATTGTTGTATAAAAATCATCTTGTTTTATAATAGGATCTAAAGACCCTGTTAAAATATGTTTACTTCCTTCTGGAGAAATGGTATATGTAATATTAGTATCTAATAATTCAAGTCCAGGACGGTTAAAAAATTCTATCATTCTAAATAAATAACCCCAGCCTTGAACACATTGTTTGGGTAAAATAATATGTTGATTTTCCATACATATCTTATCCCACATTTTTTTTATATATTTTTCTTGATTGAATGGTCCTAATAAATTAACATTCGCTAATCTATTGAGGTATTGATCGGCAACATAATGTAAAAATTTATTATAAGTATCTTTTTGTAAGTTCTGTCCATTTGATTCTAATTTATAATAGAGAGGACATTTAATATAATTAAGAAAATCTTTTTCTGTAATTTTCACTATATCACTCCTGAAACTTAAATTCATATAAAGATATATCTAATTCTTTATTGTATCTGGCTATAGTGCCTTGAAATTTATTCATTATCTGTTTATATATATTGTCATCCATATAAAGTTCTATATCGAAAGCTTTTACATATATATCTTCAAAAACTCTACCTTCTTCAACATAAAATTTCTCAACATTGAAATTATCTAAATTGTCAGATAAATAATTGATTAGATCCGTAGGTCTAGTTGTACGCCAATATGATAGATTGTCACATTTGATTTTTATAGAATTATTTCGTTTGATAAGACTAAAAAGTTCAACCATAAATATTACCTACCTATATATCGTTTTACTCCTACTATATGTAAAAAATATAGGAGCCGGAGCTCCTATATAAAATTAGAGATTAAATTTTGTATTCCATTATGTATAGAATTAGATCCATACTCAACTCTTTCTTCTATAGACTGTTTCATATCTGCGGTTAACCAGAATCCAGGAGCACTTGTTTTTTCTATTGATACATTGGACAGCCTAACTCCTAAACCTTTAAGTTCTGCTTTTAATCTTAAAGTAGAATTGAAACTTAGACTTTTACTATCATAATTATCTATGTCTGGAGCTAATTGATATGCAGCTTTAGCTTTTTCAGATTCATAGAAGCCAAAGTCTGCTAATAGCATACCTTCATTTTGTATTGTTTTCATTTTAACGTGTTTTAAATTTATATTAGGTTTCCATCCTCTCCAACCTACACTTGGTAATTTATGATTTTTAAAGTATCTTCTATTACTTTTTACGTCTTCCATTTCCATACCCCAAGCTGCTTGAAGTGGACGTTTTAGATAGTCAGGAACTTCTTTTAATATTTTTTCACGTTCTGATTCATCTGTCTCTTCCATAAACGCTTGGAAATAATCTTTATATTGATCAGGAATTGCGGCTAATATTTCATCCTTTGTAGCCCCAGGACTCAATCCATATATCGTAGATTCCATGGCTTTTTTATAAGCAACTGCGGCTTTAGTGTATTTGCCGCCAGTAAACATTTGATTTCCACGTTGAGTTAATGCTTCTATTTCTGCGTCTATTTTAGATGCTCTAGATTTATAGCCTATCTCGTTTTCATTATATTTTCTTAATAATTTTTTTCTTTTCTTTTTAAGTTTTTCTATACGTTCTTTGTTCTTATCTATCTCTTTGAATACAGCTCTTATATTTGTTTTTTCATGAGCAAGAGCTTTAGATGCAGCTGCTTCATATAAACCTTTGTATTTGATGTATTCTAATCTATCAAAGTATTCATCAAGTGCAACTTTCTTTCTAAATTCTTCTGGCTGCCATTTGCCAAACATTTTGTCTTTATCAAAACGATCGTTTTTAATTGCAGATACTCCTAATCCTATACCTGCACTTATTAAAGCAACTGTTTTAGAATCTAAATATTTTCCTAAGTACTCTGTATATTCGCCAAGTTTTAATTTATCATATAAATCTATTCCTGCTAAAGCAAATGAACTTGCTGCCTTTAAAGGATTATCTGCATTAGCAAATCCCCATGCTATAGTACCAATAATGTTACCGTATCTAGCGCCTTGATTCCATGCTCCAAGAACTTGGTTTCCTGCGCCTGTTCTACCGCTTCCTAATCTTAACCCCCAGTTAATTGTTCCTGCTAACATTGCTGAAGGGTCCAAAGTAGCTAACATGGTTCCACTGGCAAACTTCGTAAGCCAACGGCTATCGCTTTGCATTACTTTATTAAAATGGAAATCTCCATATGCTGTAGCCAAAATTCTTTTGAACATAGATTGTCCCATGGTCTCACTTAGCATAGGTTTAACGAATCCTTCTATTGGATGATCCCATGTTTGGAAGTTAGCTCCGTATACTTGCTCTGATCTATATGATTCTAATGCTGTTTCTATATGCATTAACTTATTATGGAAAATTGGTATACGAGCATGGGCTATAAATTCTTGAACTCCGCCCCAAAATTCTTGTTTAGCAGTTACTGTTGCCAATTGACCTATGGATGAAGTATCCATATGATCTCTATCTGCAACACCCATATCCATTAATTTCTTATTGATATTTTCTGTTCCAGAGAATATTGCAGCATTACGAATAACGCCTTGTTCATGATCATTAATAACATCATCTGTAGTACGATAAGTTATTTTTTGTCCTGGAGAAATAAAATCATTAAGTTCTCCACCATAATTCTGATTAAACTTTATACCGGCCATTGTAAGTACTTGATTATTAACAAGGACAACTTTGCCGTCACTAGTTATTTCCTTTACAACGCCTGTTTCATATTCAGTATTTGTATGTAGATATTGATACTCATAAAACTCATGAGCACCTCTCATACGTTTAGTACGAGCTTCTATTTCTTTCATCTCTTCTAATAATTCGGGATCGGTAGTATTATGTTTAACAATATTATGCCATATTTTATACTCTTGAGAGTTAGGAGCAACATCGGCTAATATTTTAAATCTATCAAAACTTCCATAACCATCTGTAGCATACTCATCAGGATGTAATTCATTTAGTGATTCATATCCTTTACCAGGAAGTCTCATTTCTCCTTTGGTTAATTTGTTAAATGGATTTCCTACTTGTAAATAATCAGGTAGCCAATCTGCAACATTGTTTCTCAATGGGTTATAATCTACTCTAGATTTATCAGATGAAGGGAAGAAACGTCTAGCGATTTCCATAGGTCCTCCACCTAAACCACCTATACCTGCATCCCAGAATCCTTTAGTGAATGACATATAAGAACCTGCATTTTCATATCTAAAAGTAAATTCATCACTACCAAAAGCAGTATCTCCTAAGAAACCATAAATACCAGACAATTGTTTAATAGAATGTTTTGCATCTCTTAGATGATCCATTGCTATATTTTTGTCTACTAATTCATGAGTATATTTACTTTCATAATAATCAGACATACGAGTATTGTATTGATTTATTAGATTATTATAAACATAAGTACCTTCTGATGAAGAATCAGGAGAAGCAGAGTTTACTGTACCAACTCTTGCTTTTTCCATAGCTCTATTTTTTATTCCAGCATTTATATTATCAACTATACCTTTTCCAATAGAATTATTTTCTTTAAATACTTCTCCTAAAAAACCTGCTCCCATACTATTTAAAGCTTTTGTAAATCTATTAGCAAATACATAATTGCCTCCGCCATACTGCTGTCCACCTGGTCCAACCATTGGCTCTGTAAATGTAGGAACTTGATATTCTCCGACATTAGATAATGTACTCATATAATTTAAACCTTTAACATTACCATTTGTAATTATAAGTTCATTATCTGTAGGAGCGCCATAAGGAACGTATGTTGCATTTCTTATATCTGTTCCATTAATAACTAATAAGTCATCATTATTAGCCTCACCTTTTTTTCTACGTGCTTTTGCTTTTGTTCTTTCATTTATATTTTTAAGTAATTGTTTAGCGTCATGTCCTTTGCCTGTAAGCCTTCTTCTTACTTCAGGAAGCATTATTTGAGGTTTAATAACTTCTCCTATTGTAGGGTTAAGTATTGCTCCCCAAGGTGTGCCCTCACTAAACATTTTACCTGTTAATGGAGTAGGCGCATCATCCATATGTTTTTTCTCTAGCCAGTATGGATCCATTAAATATCTAATTGTACTAAATGGATGTGTTGGTGTAGGAACTATACTATGAGCCCATTTTTCTTTGTTTCCACCATATAACCATTCGTCTCTATAATCAGAATGGATACGTCTTAAATAGTTTGGTTGGAAGAATGTGATATCTCCTCCACGGAATTCAGATGCTGAACCAAATGACCAGAATCTAGATTTACGTACAGGACTGTATCCATCGGCGTACCATTCCCTACGTTCTTCTGCAGTTTGGAAATCTGTACTTCCTGTCCAGTACTCACCTATAACAGATGTTGTTTTAAAGTCATCTATTGCTTGACCAAGATTCATATCTCCTATGCCAATATTGTATAAAAGCTTACGAGCTCCTATATCAAAATTAGCTAAAGTATTTGCAGCCGCTCCTGTTATACCCACACCGGTTAAATCTTGAGATAAGTCATTTAAATAATCAAAAGCGGTGTATGCCATCATTACAGGTAATACACGTTTTGTTAATATACTAGTCATTGCATTTAAAGGAGAGCTTAAAGATTTATAAGATAGACCTAAACCTGAATCTTCAACTCCCATAGATAGTCTATTGATCATATATTGAGTAGCAATAGATACCATAGACATATTTTCTATATTGTCTCCACCACCATTAAACTCTTTAAATGCAGCTTTTAATTTTGTAGCATTATTAATATCTGATAGAGATTCCATTGCCCAATTAGATCTAGGTACGAATTCATATATATCATATTCTGATGCATAATGTTCATTAGCATTACTTACATTTCCTTTATGCATTACACCAAAATCTGCTTTAAAGTTTTCCATATCTTTTAAAACAGTTTGTTTTATCATAGGTGTAGAGTCTAACTCTCTATAATACATATCCAATAAACTACCATTACTAAATAAAGACACAACTCTTGAAGATAGTTCATGGCCTGCCATAGAAGCGTCTTCGAATTTTTGCCAATTATATAAATTAGATATTGCACTTGCTTGCTGCGCTGTTAAATTTATATTTCCAAGTTCAGAAGTAATACTGGCATCGGAAAGAACTTCTTTTAATGCTTCTACTTTAAAAATACCTTGAATATTTAAAACATTCGTTTCTGCCATTTCTATATCTAGAATTGGTATTTTTTTAGAAGTACTAGATTCTATCCATACCTTTTTCATTGTTTGATCTGAATTTCTTAAATATTCAGCAATTAGTTCAGATATACCTTCGGTTGCAAAATTTCCGCTCTCTTCAGTTAAGAAGTCAAAAGCAGCATCAATATCTTGATCTAATATTAATTGTAATAGACTTTGTGAACGTAACAAATGTTCACTGACTTCTATTCCAGTTTCCTTATCTTTTTTTATTAGATTTTCTACAACTTCAAGAATATCTGCTACAGTATCTTGAGATACTACATTAGAAGTTGCTTGTCTACGATATAGACTATTTAATAGTCTATTATCTTCATGCATACGACGTATTGCTTCAGATCTAGATATACCCATTTGTTCTGATATATATTTTACTCTTTCTTCTATAGTACCAGAACGCATTAATACATCTTGTTCTCTATCTAAAATATTTCTTTCCCAATCATCATCCGTAAATTTAGTAAAGAACTGTTTTATACGATTAAAGATATTACTTTTACCATCTTGATTCCAATCTAATTTTTCTGCTAACCAATTTCTAGTTGCTAAAGGTTCTGTTCTACCAGATCCTAAAGAACGTCTGATAACTCCAGAGAAAGTACCATGAGTTAATCCTACAGCCATTCCTTTTGCTAGTTCTTCTAGTTCTCCCGTTTCATCATTGATTCTATATAGAGTATCACCAATAGCTGTTTTAAAGGTAGTGGTTACATTATCTACAGAGTCTTTATCGTATTTAGACATTATAGATCTAAAACCACTTCTATGATATCTAATCGTTGGAGCGTCTAATATTGTTTTAATATCTATACCTTTTGTTAATATTTTTCCAGGAAGTAAGCTATTAAACTTTTGATGCCAAGACTCAAACAAATTCATCGATTCTGTTATATCAAAGAATTCAGATGTACCATCTTTATTTTTTCTAACTCTCAAATATTTATCAAAGATAGTGTCTCCAGAAATTTCTCCTTTTAAATACGCTTGTCTTATTTCTTCAAGTGAATTAACTCTTGTTGGTTTACCAATTCTTCTATTTATAGGCTTATCAAAATCTGTTATGTCTATATCGCCAAAAGCCTGCTTCATTGTATCTGTATCTTTAAAGATATCATCAAGAGTTGCAGCTCTTGAGCCAAAAAATTCATCTAAGTGTTCAATACCGAAAACTCTGCCTATTCTATTAATAAGCGTATTTTGTCTTGAATTTTTTTGAATAACATATTCTTTAGCTTTTTTATTTATCGCTTGTTCTGCTTTTTCTAATTGCTCTAAATAAGTTTTCTTATTAGAAGCTCTTTCGGAATAGGCTTCCGAAGCCGTTATGATTATTTCTCTGGCGTCTTTTTCGTTCATCTTCATAGATTCTATTGTCTTTTGTAAAAAGCTTAAATCAAGTTCTTTATTGGCTATACTTTCTTGAACATAGTCCATTTTTTTTCTTGTGCCATCAACTATTTGTTTTATTTGTTGTTCACTATATTTGTCTTTGAATTGATTTGCAAATCTTTTTATAACCTCATTGAATGTATCTTCATCATATTGTTCGCTTCTAGCTCTATAAAAATCATTTGCAGTTGATTGATCTATATTACGAAAAATACCTGCAACGTTTTTTGTTTTATTTATATTGGGACGATATTTCTTATTTTTATAAGATTTTAAAGTTTGATTAAATGCGTCTCCATCTTTTCCAATATGTCTTTTTAAAGCCATATGAATATCTAGAGCAGTCTTATCTGAGCCGGCTATCTCTTTACTTATGTTTTTATAAGTTTTAGCTGCGGCAGGAATAAACTCTCCCAATATAGTTTTATCAAGTCTCGCCCTACTAAATAAGGCTGCTCCTGTACCAACAGCAAGAGCAGCCTTACCAAATCGAGCGATACGTTGGCCACTAGACATATCTCTTTTTCTGTCCAGTCTTCGTTTCTTTGCCATCATATCACCTACCTATAATCTTAGTGATTTCTATACCATCCTGGTCTATTAGCTGGTGCAATAGTACTCATAGTTTGAGTTTCCATTCCAGTAAACGCTGCATCATATTGCATAGCTTCTGCAAATTCAGGATGTTGTTTTACGAATTCTTTATATGCTGCTAATTGTTCAGCAGACATTCCTTTGCCTGGAGTTTCACCATGTATCTCTCTATTATTTTGTTGTTGAACATTATTCTGATGATTATTAGAAACTTCAGGTTTATCTTTAAGTCCCATATTATATAATTCTTCATTTGATATACCAGCTACATCTGCCAAATAATCTGCAACATCCATTCTAAATTCTACACCTCTGATGTTAGTTAAAACCCATTCAGCCTGTGCATATAACTTCATAAATTTAAAGTTATTCCAAGATTCTATTTCGTCCATTGTATAACTAGGGAATGCTTCAGATATTATACATGCCATTTCACTTCCTAATTGTTCAGCTTCTTCTCTGTTCATATGAAGTAGATATAACATGCTTTCCGGATCCAAACAAGATTTTTCTACTATTTGTTCACATAATAAATTAGGAATTCCGGCAAGACAATTATCAAAATCAAAGTCTATTGGATACACTAAAACAGTTTTACATATAGCGTCTTGTTTTTCATAATCATCAAGATTTTGATTTGTAAGTATATCTTTATACTCTTTTCTTCCAAGAGGACGATATATAAATAATTCATCTTCTATATCTGAAAAGAATACAGCGTCATATTTTTGAAAAGCTTCTTCAATTAAAGAATCTAAATCTATTTTCTTTTCTGGTTTTTTATCATTAACTATTTTCATAATTAATCACCTAGCATTCTTCTGTTTTAGGAGCTTCTCCAAATCCAGATTTAATCATACATTCTGTTGATATAATATCGGCAACAGCTGCCATATCTTCAACTATTTCTTTGCCAGGAAATAAAATTACAGCTTTAGCTATTTCTTCTTGTCTTAAATCATAAGTGGCTTCATCATCAAAAACTTGTTCTACTATTTGATTACCTTCTTCGTCTAATTTTTCTTCGTCTTTATAAACTACTAAATTCATTATATCTTTATATTCTCCACGTTTTAGTTTTCTCCAAATTATAGTTTCATCTGAAATTATTGTTTTGTAAACTTTTCCAAATTTCTTTTTACCTTTTTCTATTGCTGCCTCTATTTGTTCTTCTGGTGTTAATGCTATTTGTGTTTTCATAAACTTACACGCTCCTTAATTATTTTTTATTTATCTATTAAATATGTACAAAAAGGTATAGTTATTTCTTTATCATTTATTGTTGCTGTGAAACTCAAATTATATATTGCGCCATAGCCTTTTTCTGTTTCATATTCTTTCATTAATTTGGCAACAGATTCTCTCATAGATCCTGCAAACACTTGAGCTTTGGTTACTCCATTTTTTAAATTTTTATATTCAAAACTAAAATTGACTCCTATTGATTTTGCAGCTATAGAGACCTTAACATCTTTAAATGTTTCAGTATCATTATTTACAGTTTCTATACATAAAGACATATAATATTCATTATTACTTTTATAAATAAGTGGATGAACAATAAAACCGGCGACTTCAGTATTCGTAGTTTTACTTGTTAATTCGTTCATGTCTCCATTTATATATTTATTAGCAACGATATATTGAGGCTCAGAAGGTGAAATAGAATCATCATTGCAAACACATTCACTTATAGGTTTTCCACAAGCTGGACATGTTTTTATTTCATCGTCTGGCTTTGACACTTCATCTTCTGCAGCTTTATCGTGATATCTAATATCTTTGGCAATAAAACTATACATGTCAAGTATAGGATTTCCTTCAGTATCCAGTGCTTGTCTATAATCAACAATTTGAACTCCAACTAATGTTTGGAAACAACTGTTATAAGTTTGCATTCCTTCTGTTTTTCCATAACCGTAACTCAATGTTATATCAAACATTTTATTGAATATAGCACTATTTCCTATACCTAATCCTGTACTGTCCTCTTCTGGACATCTATATACTAATGCTTCATAATCATTAGCCATAACACTATCATCTATACTATTTAATATATTTAAAAGATACATTGTATTTGTAAAGTTAATTGCAAAAGTACCTTGAAGGGTTCTTCTTCCAGACACTATTCTATTAGGATAAAAACTATTGTATCCATATATAGGAAGTTTAGGTTCAGCTATAGTAAAATCTATAGCCACCATTTCATCTATTTGTACTGCACCAAAATAAACTTCAGTATCAAGTTGACTAAAATATCTTTTGGTTCCAAATGTGGTTTCTACTGTTGAAGTAAATTTATTTCTATCACGAAGGTTGGAATCATATGTATAATAATGTGGCATCTTAAACATCTCCTTCCTTTACAAAATCTGAAAGTTCGTCTGAATACATATATTTATTGGTATTGCAATCTATCAAAATAAAACCTGATTTATATATCATAGAATCACTAGTTAAATAAATCATTACATAGCCTTCTCCACCATAAAATATAGTATTATCTATATCTGGAAGTCTTTCCATTTCGTCTGCAGTATATCTAACTGCGCATATATAAAATCCATCTGTAGGTCTTATTTTTATATATTTATTTTTTTTATTTATTGTAATATCAAATTTAACATTTATTTTATTTTTTTTATTATTTATTTTTAATAACTCAAACAAAGCTGGAAGAGTTTTTCTTGTATAATTAGAATCCGTATAATATCTTATTAATTCCATAGCTGCAGTATTATCAACGTTTTTCTTCTGTGGAATTGTATCATAAATATAATTAAATAAGTCTTTTATAGATTCCGTGTCTTCGTAATTATTAGAAAATTCTGCACGCATTTTATTAATGTCTATTCTTAATTCTGATTTGTATATATCATCAATTTCGCTTTCATCATAAACAAATAATTTATAATCAAAAATAAATGGTTTACTTATTTTCATAAACATATCATTTTCTATCCAGAATAAATATCTACATGCTTTTATTAAACCAAGATAATATCTATCTAAATTCAATGTCTTAGTATCCAATGTAAAAGGTATCTTTCTATGTGGTTTAAAATCTAATGCGTCATGTATTTCCGAATACACTAAATAATACTTTTTATTTTTATCTAAATTAAAATAATTTATATCCGCATACAATCTGTTATTTTCATCTTGATATATATAAGGAGGTTCTAATAAATCTAAATCACAATGTAAATTATCTGATATTGCTATGGATTGTATAGTTTCTCCATCATATTTTTTTAATCTATCATTGTAATAATTTAAATCTATTTCTTTATATTTTTCAGTATCGGTATATAATTCTAATTCATCTAAATAATTATTTTTTAAAATAACGAAATCTTTTTTTACTGTTCTATTATTATTTCCATCTATTCCTTGGATAGAATAATGTTTATTAGGTGTTCCATAAAATTCTTTATCTGGAGCATTTAATATTTTAGATAAAACTTTTTTATTGTTATTGTTTGCGTATACTGCTACTTTATCGTAATCGTCAACAGAAATTACATTTGAAAATGGATGAACTTGAATATTATTTTTTATATGATTTAGATTAGAAACATTATACGAATCTATCAAGTTATTGGTCAATTGATTTGCATAAATCAATAGTTCTTCTTTTTCTACTGAATCTGGTAATGTCAATACAGTATCAATTAAAGTATTATAATTTTTCATATTTTTATCACTTAATAATTGCATAGTGTTTTTATTTATATGCAAACTATTATTAGCATTTATAAAGTTATTCAATAAGTCTATTTCTTGATTTTCATATTCAAAAGTTTTTACAGTTACAATATCTGATCTATCTGCCAAATGATTACTAAAATATAAATTATATTCACTGTCTTCTTTTAAATTGTCAACAGTTAAGGATGATCTTCCTATGTCGTAAGATCTCATTACACCACCTGTTTCAAAAACATTTAAAGTAGTAAATGAATTACCACTATTATTAGAAACAACAATGGAATCGTGAGTTACTTTTTCTATGATAGGATATATATTATCATAAATAGTAGAATCTTTTTCTTGTTTTACATTAATTGAAAAATTCAATATATTACTAAAATTGGATACAGAATCATCTACATATTGAGCGCAATAATCTCCTACTAGTAAAGACATATTGTGAGATGAATTCTTAACTACTGCCAATGTGTAATCAGGTTCTGTTTTTTTTCTATAACCTTTATATATATTTATACACCCGCTAAGTTGAGTAGGATTTAAAAAAAACGTAGCTAAACCAAGATCATATTCGGTTATAGCATCTGTAGTAACAACTGATAATTCTATAGCTACATCTAAAGAATTTTTTATCTCTTCATTTTTTAAATCTTCTGGAGTTAATTCTTTATTATTTTTTATTTGACTAGAAAGATTTGCTCCTGAATTTTCTAAGAAATCTTTAGATTTTATATCAGCTGAATTTTCTGAAGGTGTTATCACTGGACCTTGTGTATATCTAAAACTTCTCGATTTGTTTTCATTATCCCATTCAGCATTGTCTTTTGAATCTTCTGCACTTAAAGGTTCTAAACCTAAAGCAACAAATTGATATGTATTTTCTGTATATAAATCATTGATGGACATTACCTGTCCTTCATTAATTAATTTCACTCCATATATAGCCATACGAGACATTCTTCCGTATTCGTTTGCAAAATTTATTGTTATATCTAAAGCTGGTATTTCGTCTGGCAAAACAACTCCATCTCCGGACGCAGCGCCTAAGTCATTCATTATTTCGGTTGCGAAATGTTTATTAAAAACAGCGAAAACCATTGAACCTGCAATTGTTCTAGGTCCCATTACATAATCTTTAGCATTGATTACTCCTAAACTTCTAACCGGTCTTTTATCTTGGTGAGTACTTATACTTAAAGTTTGAATAGAACCTAATGTATAATACTTACCGATAGTCTCTCCATTTATAATAGGCAAAGATGCCGTTACAGTTATATCACAACCCGAATAGCTATTATAGCCTTCTATATTAAAAACAGCCAAAAAATCACCGCCTTCTTCTCATTGATTTCTAATAAGATATTACGCAAGAGTAAAGAATCATATATTATTTAAAGAATAATAAATATAAATTACTATCAAAGGATGTGTTATTTATGAATATTAAATTAAAACCAATAATGTATATATATCCAGAACTAGCTGACACTTCTAATATATATAGATTTATAGAATTCTTAAATGAAGATGTACAAACATTTATTAAAGAATGTTATAGACATGCAGACTACGAAATAAATGAACATGTTAATATAGTATGTGAAATCTTAATGGATTATTTAGTTCGTAAAGGACATATAAATCCTAATAGTCATAGACATAGTTTAGTTGATTGTTTATTAATATCAGCATTACTTCATGATGTTTATTATGAAGGACCAGATAAGCCTAGTACTTTATTTAAAGCGCGTGAAGAATTCACTCCTATAGCTAAGAATGCAGAGCTATATCAATTTGGAGCAATACCTGACCAGATAATAGATGCAGTATTTCAAGCTATAGAAGAACAACAAGGAGACCCATCAGAAATACAAAAACTTGCACCTATACCAGGATCTCCTTCAGATATACTTGCTACATCAATTTGGATAGCAAATAATTTATGTAGATGGATAAAAGATTAAAAGCACCCTTATGGGTGCTTTTTTATTCTACCAAGTAGTAGTTATTATACCTAAATCGTCTTCATCAACAGGAGTCATTGTGTCAACACTTCTAGCAACAAAAGTGTAAGCTCTTTCAGAAGTAGGAGAGTCTATAGAGAATCCTATTCCTTCATTTAGTATTTCAACTCCATATATAACAGTAACTGCTTTATTTCCATATTCGTTAGCTAGAGATATAGTTATATCGAATGGTAATATCTCATCAGCATATCTTGGTTTAGCTTCATTAGTTACAAGATTTTTTGTATCTCCTATCACACCAGCTTCTCCATTAGTTTCACCAGAGCTAGCTAATCCACTCATATATTGATCCCATTGTTCTATGCTTATGAATTGAGCAGCTTGTTGGTCTTTTAACCAAGCTGGGTCATTTGCTTTATATTTTTGTATTGATTTATCTCCTAATTCAGCTAATAAAGCGTCTCTATTAAAAGATATAAA
>JBGVED010000023.1:0-8563 GCA_045119835.1 Bacilli bacterium
AAAAGAGAATGGAAAACTTACTCTTGAACAAGTGAGTGTTAAAATAGAGAAATCTTTAAGAACCGTAAAATCCATTATAAAATCATTAATTGAAAAGAAAAGAATTGAAAGAGTTGGAAGTAAAAAGAGTGGATATTGGAAAGTGTTATAGTAGTTTGTGTGTCTTTATATCCACCATGTGAGAATTAATGGTTTGAGACCATCAAAATATGCCTTAAAGTAGCCAAAATTGATGCGAACCCCAAATCCTGGACTCAATAATTGAACAGGAAGAGGGGTTTTTATTATGGCTAAATTAACTAATGATGATAAACTGGACATTATCATCCAATATGAAGAAGGGATTAGACCAGCAAAAATAGCAATAAAATATAAAGTAAATGTATCGACTATCGGTAGGCTTGTTAGAAGGTATAGAGAACATGGAATTGATGGGATACAAGTTAAGTATACTCATAAAGTATATGATGAAGAATTTAAGAATAAAGTTTTAGAGCAAGTGGATAATGGAGAACCATTTGGTGTGGTGGCTAGAAGAAACAATATTGAGCATTCCATGATTAAAAATTGGATGAAACAACGGAATGAAAGAAAAAAGAAAATGTTGTATAATAATCTCATTGAAGGGATTAGTGATACCATGTCAGATAAAGAAATAAAATATGAAGAACTATTAAAAGAATTATCCGATGAAGAAAGAAAAGAATTAATTGAATTACGTAAAAGAAATAAGGAACTAGAAATGGAGGTAGACCTTTTAAAAAAATTGAAAGCCTTGATTCAACAAAGAGAGAAAAAATAAGAATCATTTATGAATCAAGGCATAAATATCCTTTAAAGTCTATGTTGAAATATTTTAATATAGCTAAATCAACGTATTATTATGAAATTTGTTCATATAATAAAGAAGATAAAAACTTAATTTTAAAGGACAAAATAAAGGGAATTTTTGATGAAAACAAAAATAGATATGGTTATCGAAGAATCACATTAGAATTAAGAAATCAAGGAATAATAGTAAATCATAAAAAGGTTAAAAGAATAATGAAATCATTAGGATTATATGGCATAACACCTAAAGCAAAGTATCATTCATATAAAGGTGATATGAATGGAACCGTAGCTAATTTATTATTAAAGAAAGTAACGGATGAAGATAAAAACAAGGTGAAGTATGTTCAAAACTTTGATACGCTCAAACCTAACGAAAAATGGACTACTGATGTAACAGAATTTCGTATATCATCAGGAAAACTTTATTTATCACCGATATTAGATATGTTTGATGGTTCTATTATTTCTTATAATATATCTAGACATCCAAATTTTGAACAAATAACAGATATGCTTAATAAAGCATTTGAAGATAATCCTGTAATTGATGGATTAATATTCCATTCTGATCAGGGTTGGCAATATCAAATGGAAGCATATCATAAATTATTAAAAGAAAAAGGTATTATTCAATCAATGTCCAGAAAAGGAAATTGTATGGACAACAGTATAATGGAATGCTTCTTTGGTAAATTAAAGAACGAAATGTTTTATGGACACGAAGATGATTTTGATTCATTAAATGAACTAAAAAAATCTATCGAGGAATATATTTATTATTACAATAACAAAAGAATCAAATTAAAAAACAAAGGATTGCCACCTATTCTTTATAGACAACAATCCTTAAATATATTATCATTATAACAATTACAAATCATGAGTCCAACTTTTAGGGTTCACATCAAATACGGGTAAAATAGGGCTTTTTTCTGATTGAATCAATACCAATAAAAAACAAAAGGTGTATAATGAGAAAAGAAGGGATGGGAAAAAATGAAAAAATTATTAAAAGGATTTATGGCTGTAGCATTAGTGTTTTCAAGTTTGTTTGCTGTAGCAGGTTGTGGTAAGGATGATGGAGATGATGTTGTTGAATTAACAAAAGCAGATTATATAGAGGTATTTGATAGTGTTACATCAACTTATAGTAGCTTTTTAACAACAACACAAACTGCAGGGTTAAGTTACACATTAAATGATAGTGATTTTGTTGATGCTAATAATGATCTGCAAGCAAAAAGAATGGGACAAGCATCAATGGCGATGATTTATTTTGTAAAGAATATTTATAGTAATGAAGATTACACATTAAAAACAGGAATAGATGATTGCTTTGTTAATGATGGACATTATATTTATGATATTAAATTTTCTACAAAATATGATGCCGACAAATCTATCATAACTGTTGATGTAGTAGCAGATTATAGAGATTCAACACCATTACAATATTTTTCATTTGATATCAATTATGATTTTGAAAATGATAAATTAAATAGTTTTTCAATTTTAGGATTTTCTGGAACAGAAGAAAACAAAGTAACATCAAGCGTTCGATATTATAAGTTTGAAAACAATAATTTGAAAGTTCTATCAAATGAAGCAACTGGATTTGAGGCATTTGCTACAAGTGTTATTGAAAAAATGGATAGTATTTTAGCAAATACAGATGAAGAAAATCCAGAAGATTATTCAACAGAATATTTAGATGCAATGAATGCAGCAATGAATTAATCTATGAACAATTAGACAAACAGAGCTACTCGAAAGGGTGGCTTTTTAAATTTCCTGTGATAATCAATACCATTAAATTTTAAAAGGTGTATAATAAGACTAGAAAAGGAGAGATAAAATGAAAAAATTATTAAAAGGTTTCATGGCTTTGGCGATAATGTTTACAAGTTTATTTGCGGTAGCAGGTTGTGGCAAGGATGATGACCCACCAGCAGTAGATACAGCAGCACTTAAAACAAAATTTGAAGGGTATCTATCTAATTTAGACACAATCGAATATAATGAGTTTTCAATCAAGTATGAAGAAAAAACAAGTATTCAATGGCAAAAAGTAGAAATCGAATATGATCCAATCAATGGCGAATTTTATTGCTATGAATATTTAGAGGAATATGTAGGTGAAGGCGGAAGAGATACAGAACACTATACAAGAAAAGTTCATGTTTGGGTTGATGGTAGCGATGTTACTTATGCAGTTTACTACTATGTTCCAGGATACAATAATAATATTGCACAAAAAGAATATAGAGTATTTGAACACTCATCAAATGAAGAGGCACTAGAGTATTTTAATGATCACTTTAGAAACTTTTACGGTGATGCTTGGACTACATTCTTATATGGTAATACACCAGATGTATTTGTAATAGGATTGAACGATGAACATTTAAGTATGTTTGAAGGATATGTAACGGACAGTAAATCAGTTGTAACAGTTAACAGCAATACTGATACTAAATTAGATGTTAGTATGAAATATAGTGAAGATAGCAATTACTCAATTGTTGTAGAGAATGGTTATGTTACTTCATATACTCAAGATGATTTTATTGGTAAATTCTCATATACATATAGCGCAACTTCTAATTTTGTAGAACCTGATTTAACTGGATATTTTGCTTATTAAACAAATTAGTTTTATATTTAATGATTTGTATTAAGGCTTACTAGAGATAGTAAGTCTTTTTTATTTTAATTATACTCTCTATGTTTGTAGTTTCTATTGTTAGAAATTATCGTTAGTGATAGAATTTAGTTGAAAAAATTAAGTTAGGAGGTATTTTATGGCGGATTATCGTTTTGAAGGGACAATAGATTCAGATGGTACACTACATGGTACACTTACTGAAATAGGTGGAGACTATGGCGGTGGAAGCGGTGGGGGAGTGATCGTCATTGCTTCTATGGTGGTTATTTATTTGTTAAGTTTGATTGGTGGAATAATGATGCTTTCAAGTGTAGCATCAGAAGCACCATTTTGTATAGTGCCAGCTGTTTTAGGATTCATTATTATGTTAATTCCAGTAATTAAAGCTACTGGTTCAGGAAATTTTGCCCTAAAAATGTTAGTTGCTTTTTATAAGTGGTCCGATGTATTAATAGGCTTGATTATCTGCATGTTTTGGCTTGCCTATATATCAGAGGCAGTTTCTAGTTTAGCGATATTAGCTATTGGATTTGGATTAATGTATTTAAATGTTGTTACAGTTATTAGATCTATACATAAAGCAGGGGTTATTGGAGGGATTATCACTATTGCAGTTCCTCTTATAGTATATTTAGTATTTTTAGCAACATCTAGTGATTTCCCAATTGGATATATTGCTATTATTCCTACGACTAGTATTTGTTTATCTTTATTTACAAGTGAAGTTGTTAATATTTGCAATTTGGATTACAGGACTACTAAAAAGCAAAAATCTAAACCTATAATTAGAATGATTGCTTATATTGCTATTATTGCTTCAGTCTTTTTATTTAGTGTTTATATCACTAATAAAAAAGAAGGGTTGCTTCAAATGGGAAAAGATTATATAAGCGAAGGTAAGTATAGTAAAGCAAGAGAAGTATTAGAAGATCTTAAATTAGAAGAAGCCAAAGAGTTATATGCCTCAATTAGATATAAAGATATTAAAGTAGGAGAAATTATTTATAATGGCTACTATGATGATAATGATGCAAGAAGTGTAAGTGAAGATGGTGTTAAATTTGTTTGCTTAGATGTAGTAAATGGTAAAGCTTTACTTATTTCCTTAGATGTTATTAGATTATCAGAACAATATAGTGGGGTACTTGAAGAAGAAGTTTACACTAGAAATTATGGCTTTAATACAGATAATTTAGAAACGGTAACAATTGGAAAAAAACAATCCAAGTTCTTCATGTTATCTAAAACTCAGTATGATCGATATGTACAAAATGAAGAGTTAGCTAGTTATTTAAAGAAAGCAAAAGTTTCTTCTATTGCTAAAGAACAAAAAGAAGATGTTGATAGTGATACATATAAATGGACAATGCCATATATAGATATCTGGTTGCTAAACGAATTTGACAGTGATAACCGTATAGGAACAATTAATGTAAAAACTGGGGCATTTAAATACGAACGTAATTATAAAGTATATGGTGGTATTAGGCTTTGTTACTATGCAAATGTTAATTAAAAAACACTATCTTTTTTAGGTGATTTATAGTTAGTGTGTCTTTGTCTCTACCGAATCTGGATTAATGATTTGAGACCATTAAAATATGCCTTAAATTATCCAAAATATGGGTAAAATAAGGCTTTTTTAATACAAATTCGATAAAAATATGAAAAAAATAATGAGAAAATTATGAAAAATTGACTATTGTGTTAACGATAACCCTTGCACCTTTTTATGTAAGGGTGCTAATTTTGGTATTCCTTTTATTGTTTGAGATTTTGGTTAGTTGTAAAATATAATTAATAGTGGTGATAAAGAATGAAAAAAAGGATAGTAGTTGCTGGATTTGGGATATTAAGTATTGCTTTAATAGCAGTTTTGATTTGGTTTTTTGGTTTTCATTTGCCAAAGATAGAAAAAGATAAGAACCAGCAGCAATTAGTAAAAGAATACTATGATAATAAACTAAATTTATATCAACAAGAAAATGATAAGTATAGTGATTATGAGGTAGATGTTGTGTTTTTAGGAGATAGTTTAACCGATGGTTATAATTTGAAATTGTATTACCCTGATTATTTAGTTAGTAATAGAGGAATTGGCGGAGAGACTACGCATGGTTTAGAAGAGCGATTAAAAGTTTCTGCTTATGATTTGAAGCCTAAAGTGGTGGTTATGCTTATTGGTGGTAATAATCTAAATACTATGTTTGAAAATTATGAAGATATTCTTATTGGATTAAAAGATAATTTACCAAATACCAAAGTAATACTGCTTTCTCTTACTGCAATGGGAAAAGATTGGGGACATAAAAATGAAATTGCTTGTTTAAATAATGTTAAAATAAAATTATTAGCAGAAAAATATGATTATACATTTGTAGATTTGTTTACACCATTGTTTGACATCAATATTGGAGAAGTATATAGTGATTACACAACAGATGGAGCACATTTTACTTCTAAAGGCTATGAAGTTGTTACAAGTATTGTTAAACCAGTTATTGATAGTTTGTTAGTTCTAAACTAGTGGACTTTTTATTTGCCCTTTTATTGTTTGTGATTTTGGTTAGTGGTAGAATTTGTTGTCATAAATAATGATTTGGGGAGATGCGATATGGCTAATATAATTACATTCTGTCGTATTTTAGGTAGTATGGTGATGATTTTTTTTCATATTTTATCAATGCCATTTTTTATTTTGTATATAATTTGTGGACTTTCCGATGTAATGGATGGAATTATTGCGCGAAAAACTAACACCGCAAGCAATTTTGGAGCAAGATTAGATACTATTGCAGATTTAATGTTTGCATCAGTTTTGTTGATGAAAATATTATCAAGTGTCGAAGTTCCCATATGGGTGTGGATTTGGACTATTATAATTGCAGTAATTAAACTTGTTAATATAATAATTGGAGTTGTAATCACAAAAAAACTTATAGTAGAGCATACTATTTTAAATAAAATTACTGGAGTGTTATTGTTTTTGTTGCCTTTGTCATTATTTTGGATAGATTTGAGATATAGCGCTATGGTTATTTGTGTTCTAGCAACTTTTTCTGCAATTCAAGAAGGTTGTTATATTAGAAAAGCAAAAGAAATTATTTAGTATTTTAGAATGATAAAGAATTTTATTCTACTTTTGAAAAAATGATAAAAGTAGAAATTGTTAACTCAACCACTGGTATGTTTATTTAATAATGATTTTGCTGTATTATGTTTGTAAAGAGGAGGGAACTCTATGGATCAAATTAAAATAGGTAAGTTTATTGCGGAGTGTAGAAAGAAACAAAATCTAACACAATCGCAATTGGCAGATAAGTTAGGTATTACAGATAGAGCAGTATCTAAATGGGAAAATGGAAGAGCAATGCCGGATTCTTCATTAATGCTTGATTTGTGTAACATTCTAAACATTAGTGTAAATGAATTATTAAGTGGGGAGGTAATTGATATGGAAAGCAGTAATAAGAAAAACGAACAACTTTTACTTGATATGGCTAAAGACGTTGAAAGTAAAAACAAAATAATTTGGACTTCTATGTGGGTTATTATGGGAGTTAGCATGATAGCACTATTCGCTGGTATTTTTCTTGCTGCATTTTTAGTTCCTGAAGGTCCTTGGCAACTTGTAACAATTCTTGTCCTTTGCGTTGTATTTTTGATTCCTTGCTTCTATGCGTTAAAGCTTGAGGTAAGTGTAGGTGCTTATAAGTGTAAAAATTGTGGTCATGAAATTGTGCCTACATATAAACAAGCATTAAACGCAATGCATAGAGGAACAACTCGTTATTTAAAATGTCCTAAATGTAATAAACGAACATGGTGTAAAAAAATATTAAATAAGTAATAATAGATTTAAATTTGCTCATCAGAAATGGTGGGCTTTTTTTATGAATTGTGTATCTTTATCTCTACTGTGTTGTAAGTAATGGTTTGAGACAATCGATAAATTAAAAGACGATATTTTGCACTTTAATTCAATGAACTGCACTTTAAAATTGCACTTTAAATCATGATAGGGTATAATATTAATAGGTGATGAACTATGAGTTATGAGATACTAGAAAATTATTCAAAAGAAAAGGAACCTTCTAAATATGAAAAAAGTTATGCATGGAGGACGGCTATTGGGCTTCAAGAAGTAGATGCTTTAAAGCCATCTTCATATTTAATAGAAACTGCAAAAAGTAATATTGAAGGAGATATAACATTAGAAGAAGCCCAAAAATTAATTCATATATACTATAACAAAAAATCTGATAGAACAGTTGAAACAGAAGAGGCAGATAAAGTTTCTGTTAGAATAGCTACCTTATTATCAGAAAAATCATTTGTTTTTTCTCCAATACAATATTTATCCATTCATAAGAAATTATTTGAAGGGATATACAATCATGCTGGGAAAATAAGAGACTATAATATATCAAAAGAAGAATGGGTTTTAAATGGAGATACAGTAATATATGGAAGCGCTATTAATTTAAATGAAACATTAGAGTATGATTTGGAAAAAGAAAAAAACTTTAATTATAAAGGCTTGAGTATGGATGATATAATTAAACATCTTTCACGCTTTGTAGCAGATTTGTGGCAAATACACGTGTTTGGAGAAGGCAATACAAGAACTACTGCAGTTTTCTTAATTAAATATTTAAATAAACTAGGGTTTGATGTTACTAATGATACTTTTGAAAAACATTCTTGGTATTTTAGAAATGCATTAGTAAGAGCTAATTATAATAATCTTTCTAAAGGAATACATGAAACTACTTATTATTTAGAACTTTTCTTCAAGAATTTATTATTAGGAGAAAATAACAAATTATCAAATAGGGAGATGAATGTTAACTATCAAGAAGTTCAAGAAAAATTGGTTTCTAATGAATTAAGTGAAAATGAGCGAAATGTAGTAAATGTGTTAAAAGAGAATGGAAAACTTACTCTTGAACAAGTGAGTGTTAAAATAGAGAAATCTTTAAGAACCGTAAAATCCATTATAAAATCATTAATTGAAAAGAAAAGAATTGAAAGAGTTGGAAGTAAAAAGAGTGGATATTGGAA
>JBGVED010000024.1:0-9132 GCA_045119835.1 Bacilli bacterium
AATTTCAAAAATAAAAATACAGCAATTTTAACTTATGTGGGTTCTGTTACATTACAAGGAACCTTAGCAATTTGTTTAGCAATGTATTATTTTGATATTAAAATGATTTTATTGGGTATTGGGTTATTTTTATTTATGATATCTGATTATTTCTTAATGGTTTATAAATTTAAGTTTCATAAAAATTGGATTTTAAGAAGTAATAGTGCTTGCTATTTTATTGGGTTATTATTAGTTGCTTTAAGTTTTATGTATTAGGAGGTAAAATATGAAGTATGTATTTATTGTTAATCCGCATTCAGGAAAAAGTGAATTAAAAGAAGAATTATTTGAACAATTAGAAAAGTATAAAGATAAATTAGAATACGAAATAAAGAGTTTTGAAAACAGAGAAAAAACTATTGAATTCATAAAGGATTATTGTGATAAAAATGCTGAAGATACATTGTTTATTGCAGTTGGAGGAGATGGTACTTTAAATTGTGTTGTTAATGGAGTAATTGGCTATAAAAATGCTCTTGTAACTTGCTACCCATGTGGAAGTGGTAATGACTTTGTAAAATATTATGGAGGAAAAGAAAAATTCTTGAATTTAGATAATTTAATAAGTGGAATTGAAAGAAAGATAGACGTTATGAAGATAAATGATTTGTATTCTATTAATGTAACTAATTTTGGCTTTGAAGCCTCTGTTTGTGATGTTGCTAATAAAGTTAGAAGAAAGAAATTAATAGGAGGTAAACATTCTTACACAACAGGAATAATAGTATCTATTTTTAGATCAATGAAAACTAAATGTAAAATAATTGCGGATGATGAGGTTCTAGTAGATAACAAACTATTACTAGGAGGAATAGCAAATGGTAAATATGTTGGAGGAGCCTACAAGTGCTCTCCATATTCAAACAATGAGGATGGATTGCTAGAAGTTCATATAATAAAACCAATTTCTATTTTTAAGTTTGCTTCTTTAATAAATACTTATAAAGAAGGAAAACATCTAGATAATCCAAAACTTAAAAATATTATAAAATATAAACAAGCAAAAAAAGTTATTATTGAAACAAATGAAAACTTTAAAATATGTTTAGATGGAGAAATATATACAGGTAAACATTTTGCAATAGAAAATTTAAGACAAGAAATAAGATTTATAAAACCTAAAGAATAAAAAAAAGTATTTTTCATATACTAATAGTATGAAAAAAGAAAATATTATAAATTATGTATTAGGTATTTCAGCTGTTTTACTAGTTGCATTATTAGGATGGGTGTTTGTAGATCTTGGAATGGATTGGTTTAGTAGTTTACAAAGACCAAGTGAGTGGATACCAAATTGGTTTATCCCGGTTGCATGGACAATTATTTATTCAACGTTTATTCTTTATATTATTCATCTTATTAGAAAAGAAAAGGATAACAAAAGAGTAGTTGTCTTACTGATTGTAAATGGAGTATTAAATGTTCTTTGGTGTTTAATATGCTTTGCATTAAATAGTTTGTTAGGGGGGCAAATAGTAATTATTTTAAACTTAATTGCAAGTGTGTTATTGCTTAAAGAAATCTGTAAAAGTAGTGAATTGTACAGTTATATTCTAACAATATATCCAATTTGGTTAAGTATTGCTACGTGTTTAAATTTAGCAATTTGGATATTAAATTAATTGGCCATATGGCCTTTTTTTATTAAAAGTGAAGATATTAATAAATATTATCAAAATAAATGGTAGAATAAGATTGAAATAAAGTTAAAATCATTAAAAGTACAAAGAGCTTAATATAAATACAGATATTACAATTTTGGAAGTTACTTTTAATGGAGTAGAGTAGGAGTGATTAAATGAAGATACCTTTGAGGTTTCAAATTACTGAATTTGATTGTGGAACTGTATGTTTACAAAATGCTATTAGTTTTTTGTTTGAAAGAGAAAATATACCGGCAGAACTTATTAAATCTATTTCCTTATATACATTAGATTGTTATGATAAAAATGGTAAAATTGGGCAAGGCGGTACTAGTGTTGAAGCCATGAATATGCTATGTAGGTGGATAAACGATTATTGCAATAAATATGATTTTGGAATAAATTGTATCCACCTAGAAAAACAACAAGTTGATTTAGAAACGATAAGAAACTGTATTAGAAAAAAAGGATGTGTTTTACTTAGGACATATTTAGAGGGAGATCATTATGCCTTAATTACAGATGTTGATGATGAATATATTTATATATGGGATTCCTATTATTTAAGTGAAAATTATTATGGTAAAGAAAAAGATATAATAATTGAATTGAATGAACCATTTAAATATAATAGAAAAGTTAAGATTGATAGATTTGATTCTCTCATCAAAAAAGATTTTTCATTAGGTCCATATGAAAAAAGGGAATGTGTATTATTCTATAAACAATAATAGACGATGTATTATAATGTTAAATTTGAACTAATATTATAAAAGTATTCGATTGTTCGAACAATTCATAATAAAAATTTTATAAAATGATTCCTATTCTAAATAAATTTTTTGACAAATAAAAAATAAAAAAAAGAAAAAGAGATCCGCATCTAATGATGATGAATCTCTAATTTTTTTTAATTTTTATCCTTTAACTTTGAAATTAAAGGTTCAAATTTGTTTCCTTCAAATGCCCTTAATATTTCTATTGGTAATGCAAATATTATTGTATTTGATTGATCTGAAGAAACATCGTTTATTGTAGATAATGTTCTAAGGTGTAAAGCTCCAGGAGCACTTGATAGTGTCGTTGCAGCTTCAGCTAAATTTTTACTTGCTTCTAATTCTCCTTGAGCCTTAGTAATAACAGCAGATTTTTCTCTTTCTGCCTCAGCTACTTTGGCCATAACTCTTTTCATTTCTTCAGGAAGAGAAACATCTTTTAATTCAACATTTTCTATTTTAACTCCCCAAACATCAGTAGCTTTATCTACTATTGAGCAGATGCTTGCAGATATACTATCTCTTTCAGTTAATAACTCATCCAAAGTAACGCTACCAACAATATTTCTCATAGTAGTTTGTGCTAATTGCGAAACGGCATATGAATATCTTTCTACAGATAGTATCGCTTTTTTTGCATCAAATATATTGTAATAAATAACGGCATTAATTTTTATTGACACATTATCCTTCGTAATTGTATCTTGTTCTGGAACATCAATAACTTTAACTCTAATATCTATTTTTTTATAAGATTGGAATATTGGAAGTACTATATGCCAACCTGGTTCTAATGTTTTACTATATTTACCTCTAGTAAATTTAATTCCTTTTTCATATTCATCTATTTGTCTTATAGACGCAAGTAAAATAATAACAATACCAACAATAATCAATATAATCATTTCTTATCCTCCTAAATCTCAACTATACAATAAAATTTTAACAATTAAATTTTTAAAAATCTATATAATTTGCAATTATTATTTTAATTTTTCTAATAATTTTTTTAATTCTTTTTCTGATATAAAAGCGTGGTTTATTGCTACAAGATTAATTTTTTTGAAATCCTCTACCGAAAAGTCGAAGGTTTTATACAATTTTTCATATTCTTCATTTAAGGTTATGTTCGAGACGGTTTTATTATCTGTATTTATATTTAATGGAATATTCATATCATATAATTTTTTTATTGGATGTGATTGATAGTTTTTGATTGAATTAGTTTGAACATTGCTTGTTGGGCATATTTCTAGTAATATATTTTTTTCTTTAATTAAATTAATAACATTTTCATCTTCAATACAGTGTATTCCATGTCCAATTCTTTTCGCTCCAAGTTCAATTGCTGTTTTTATTTCATTAGCTTGACCTGCTTCGCCAGCGTGTATTGTAAAAGGAATTCCTTTTTTTGCTGCTATTTGGAAAAATTTAGCGAAATCTTTTGTTGGATATTTTGCTTCATCACCTGCTAAATCAATAGCGCATACCCCTTTATTTAAATATTTTTTTGCGGTAATTATTGTTTCTAAATTATTGACTTCATCCATACCTCTTATTAAACAAAGAATAAGATTTGTTTTAACTTTTTGTGATTTTAATCCTTTTAAAACAGCTTTAATAATTTCATCAAAAGATAAACCTTGCTTTGTATGAAACATAGGAGCAAATCTAATTTCGGCATAAACAACATTTTCTTTTTCAAGATAATGGACTAAATCTTTGGCTACTAAAGTTAGATTTTTCTTTGTTTGCATAAGACTTAAAGGAAAAGAAAACTTGGTTAAATATTCAGAGAGATTTTCACATTTGTTACTAGCCACCATCTTTTCTTTTAATTCACCTGGATTTAAATTAGAAAGTTTTTCTGCGCTTTCAAAAGATAAGGAACCATCAAGATGAAGATGGAGTTCTACTTTTTTAAGTTTTTTAATATTTTCTGAATTCATTTTATTTTTCTCCTTTCAAAATATTTATAAAGTTTTTTTCATAACTTTGTGTTTCCTATAAGCATTTTAGCAAAATAATTAAAATAAGAACATATTTATGTAAAAAGTTAATAGGTGATTATAAAATTGAAATTTATGCAAATTCATTTATTGTCTACTCTCAACTTATAAAGCAGTACAAAAAAACAATAAATAAATACATTATTGTTGAATTAAAGATTTAAGAGAGTATAATCTTTTTTGATTGGTAGTGATTTAAGTGATTAGTAAGGAAATAGATTTAACACATGGAAATTTATTTAAAAAAATAATCTGGTTTGCAATTCCTGTAATGCTAAGTGGTATCTTACAATTATTGTTTAATGCCTGTGATTTAGTTGTGGTGGGAAAATTTTCTGGTGATGATTCACTGGCAGCAGTTGGTGCTACAGGCGCTCTTACATCACTTATTGTAAATTTATTTATCGGTTTTTCTGTTGGGGCAAATGTTGCGGTGGCAAGATCAATTGGAAGGAAAAACAAAGAACGATGTCATGATGTTGTTCATACTGCAATGCTATTTAGTTTTATTATTGGTATATGTTTAACTATTTTTGGAGTTTTAACCGCAAAATACTTGTTAATTAAGATGGATACCAATACTGAAATATTACAGAAAGCAACAACATATTTAAGAATATATTTTGCAGGTATGGTTTTTAATATGATATACAATTTTGGTGCATCAATTGTAAGAGCTACAGGAGAAACAAAAAAACCATTGTATTTTTTGGTAATCGCAGGAATAGCTAATGTTATTCTTAATTTGTTTTTTGTCATAGTTTTAAAAATGGATGTTGCAGGCGTAGCATTAGCTACAATAATTTCTCAAATGATTTCTGCTATATTAATTGTGATTTATTTGTCTAAACAAGAAGGCTTTGTTCATTTTAATATAGAGGATTTAAAACTAGATAAGAGTTCACTTAATGAAATATTACTAGTAGGACTTCCTGCAGGAATTCAAAGTTCTTTATTTGCAATAAGTAATGTTTCAATACAAACTGCAGTAAATTCATTTAATTCTACCGCATTAGTAGCAGGAAATTCTGCCTCAAATAATATAGGTGGTTTTATTTATACATCTATGAATGCTTTTTATCAAGCTTGTATTACTTTTACTAGTCAAAATTTTGGGGCAAAAAATATGAAAAACTGCAAAAAAATTTTGTTGCATTGTCTTTTATTGGTAACAATTGTTGGAATTATAATTAGTGGTATAGCAGTTTTATTGGGCGAACAATTAATAGGTATGTATGCTAATGGGAAAGAAGCAATAAATTATGGATTATTAAGGCTCACAATAGTAGGAATGACATACTTTTTGTGTGGCATAGGTGATGTTTTTGTAGGAGGACTTAGGGGATTAGGTTATTCTGTTATACCAATGATTAGTTCAATAGTTGGAGTTTGCGGAATAAGAATAATTTGGATATATACAGCATTTAAACAAACACACACGTTAGAAGTTTTATACACCGCATATCCTTTATCTTGGGGGATTACTGCGATAATCCACCTGATTTGTTATGTGATTGTATACAAAAAAATAAGTAAAAAGATTACTATAATATCAACAAAGTCTATCTAATGTTTTCTTTTTTATTAGAAATTGCTTTATAATCTTAATAGGTGATTAAAATGCTTAGAAGGGAAGACAATATAGAACTATTTGATGCCATATGTGGTAAGCTGCTTATAGATAATAAGTCTGGGTGTTTTAATGATGAAATTTTAAGTCAAATAAAAGAATTAAATATTAATGAAATAAAAACTTTAAAAGGAATTGAACAACTAGTTAATTTAGAGTATTTAGATATAGTCGGAAAAGAAGATTCAACTAATATTTTTGAGTATAAACAAATATATCGTAGAAATAGAGAGAATAGCGATTTTAACATGCAAAAAGTATTTGTTTATTATTATGGAGAGTATACAAAAAATCAAATAAAAGAAGAGGATTTAAAGTATATTTATAAATTAAAAAATCTAAAATATTTAAATGTAGCAAGACAGAGAAATATTGTTAGTTTAAATTTAAAATACTTGCCTAAATTAGTTTCACTTAACATGACAGAATGTATTCATTTAAAAGAGTTGGATAATTTATATACTTTATCAAATTTAGAAAATTTACATTTAGATTTAGCGGGTTGCTATAGATTAAAGAAGATAGATGGTATAGAAAAACTTTTAAAAGCAAGATTAAATAGTGATAATGCAAAAAGTATGATTTTTTTGCCTACTATTTATTTCTCTAAATTGCCCAAAAATTTCATAAAAATTATTAATGAAAAGACAAGGTGTTGCAATTGGTCAGAATTATGTCCTGGATACAGAAGTAATATCAACGATCATAATATGCTAATAGCCTATAATTTAGCTAAAGATATTATTGATGAATGTACTAAAAATGATGTAGATAAAATGGATAAAGTTAGCAGTATTTACAAATGGGTTTGTAATCACATAAGTTACGATTATGAAGGATTAAAAATGAATGAAAATGCAGCGCTTTTTGATGCAAGAGAAAAATATAATAAAGTTATTCGTTCTTCTTTTACTACTTTATATTATAAAAAAGGTGTTTGTGTAGGAGTTTCTGGATTATTCAACTATTTATGTTCATTGATTGATGTAATTGCTTTGCCTGCATATTGTTCCACTAAACAAATAGATTTTAGAAGAAAGGTTTTAAATAATCATCAAATAAGTAAGATTTATTTAAATAAAATAGCTTATTATTTTGATCCAACATTTGATTTGGATGCAATAGAGTTTGAATTTTTTGGTAAAAGCAAGGAAGAAATAAGTGATACACATTTTTTAGCTGTTGGAGAATATACAGAGCAAAACGGAAAAAGCATTCAAAATGTTTTACGCGTTAATGGTTATATTAGAAATAATAAAGGTAAAACGTTAGGTACCTCAAAGAAAACTAAAGGATATAGGAGATAAAAAGTATAATAAAAAGACAAGAAGTTATTTGGTTAACCTCTTGTCTTTTTTGATTTGTTTAGTTTTGAAATAACAGGTAAAATATCTCTTAAATCTTTAGTATTATCAATATATGTATGCCATATATTTTTATCATTGTGGTTTGTGCCGTTAGGATTTAAACATATTGTATGGCATCCTGTTTGAGATACAAATCTATCGTTATGGCCATTACCTATAAAAATAATTTCATCTGGATTAGAATTGGATTCTTTTAAATAATTTTTTATATATCTTGCTTTACCTTCATCATCTGAATCTGTATCTTCTATTTTAAATAAGTAGCCTTCTTGATCAAAATAAAAGTTATTTGTTCTTATATCACTAAAATATTTTACATTATCTTTTAATAAATATTTAATGACATAATCAATACCACCACTTAATATTCTTAAATCGTATCCTACTTTTTTTAATTCATTTAGAGTGTATTCCAAATTTTCCATTAAATAAATGTCATCTGATAATTCTTCAAGAATATTAGTAGAAAGTTTTCTTTTAACAAACTCTTTTTCAATTTCTTGGCACCATTCTCTATAAGTAATTTCTCTTTTTGATGCTTTCTCATACAACTGATCATCGATATCTCCAGCATCTAGTCTAACCCAAACTCTTCTCCAAATTTCATTGCTTTTTTGTGTTAGCGTACCATCAAAGTCAAATATTATAGTTTTCATTAATTATCACCTCAATGGCAATATTTTAACATATATATTTGTATTAAAAAAGCAAAATTATTAATCAGCCCAAACTGTAACTTTTTTTTCTGTGATTAGTGTAAATATATCAATAATTGAACCAACTAATGCAAATCCTAAAAATATCCATGCAAGACCTGCTAAAATATGTCCTTTGCACAATCTATAAATCCCCCAACACAATCCGTCTAATGCTGGAATTGCAAGAATAATCTTAACAATCCATGGCAAATCATCAAAAAATTTTACTACTTCATTCATATATTATACCTCCTAATAAATTGTATGTTAAAAGATTTACAAATATTAAAAAAAATGTAAAATTATAAATATTGGGGTATCGCCAAGTGGTAAGGCAGGAGACTCTGAATCTCCCATTTCCTTGGTTCGAATCCAAGTACCCCAGCCATAATATAAAATAAGCCTAGAAAAATCTAGGCTTTTATTTTGTGGATATATTAAATGGAAACGTTTTAGGAACACTTTTTCACTAAATAATTGATTTTTTAATTAATATTGTATATTTTTATTGAATTTGTGTGCAATATTAATAGAAAGATGAGTAAGGGACGCGAGGATGGGTTATTGCTTATCTTTTTTTTATGTATCTTTTATAATAAATAAAACTTGATAAACTAATAAAAGTTCAATAATTTCAATAAAATCATCAACCACAATGTCTAATAGTTTCTAGCCAATAAGCTATGCTTGTTAACAACTAAATGTTATAAGCTATCAATTGTCTAGTGAACAATAAGCCTAACCTATGGGCAGTAAATATTATGTTTCAAAAAAATGGAAATTGACAATCAAAAAGTTTGTTATTGAAACAGTTATTATAAGTGCAAATTTTGAATCTAAATATACAATAATTTTCATTATAAAAATAATGGTTAGTGATGGAAATAAATGAAATTTCATGTTAAAATATTAACATAAGGAGGAAAGGAATATGACATTTGATAAATGGTTTAATAAACAATCTAGA
>JBGVED010000025.1:0-25946 GCA_045119835.1 Bacilli bacterium
CTAGTGGCAATACTATTAAGTTGTTAGGAAATATAAGCGAATGTAATGTTAGTTTAGCTAGTGGGAAAACTGTAACTTTGGATTTGAATGGAAAAACATTTAGTTGTAGTACAACTTCTACTGGTACTAAAATGTTAAATGTAACGGGTAATTTAACTATAATGGATTCTGCGAGTAAAGGTTCTATTAGTTTGAGTACTTCTACTTATAATGGTTATGTTATATACATAAATTCAGGAGGAGTTGTAACTTTAAATAGTGGTAAAGTAAGTAGCAATTCAACATATTCTAATTCTTCTTCATCTTATCCTAGTTATGGAATTTACAATAATGGAACATTAACTATGAATGGAGGAACAATAACTTCTAGTAAATCATATTATGTTTATGGGGTTTATAATGCTTCTTCTGGAACTTTTGAAATGAATAGTGGTAATCTAAATGTTTCTGTTACAAATAAGTATGGGTATGGTGTATATAATGCAAACACTTTTAAAATGAGAGGCGGTAATATTACTGTTAGTAGTTATGCTGGACGTATATATGGAGTACTTATTTCTAGTAGTGGAGCTAATCACACAGAAATAACAGGAGGAGAAGTAACTTGTAAACAAGTTGGAAATCTTACATTTGAGAATGGAACTATGTATGGTATATATAGCGAGTCTTCTAATTCTCAATCTGTAACTATAATTGGTGTTAAGGATGGTGTTGTTAGTAATTCATCTTTAAGAATAATTGGATCTGTATATTTTACAAGTAAACTGCCAGTTCTTAAATTTTATGATGGTGCTATAGAAAGTCCAGGGCCAGGATATAATACTACATATATATGTTATGAAAATTATACTAGGTGTGGAAGTTATTATGATGATATAGAAGATGGTTATGGATGGTACTATATGCAGCAAAGAGTTGGTAATGTGTTGTATGGTTCTTCATACCATACTTATGTTGCGCTTTTAACTAGAGTTATTGAGGTTCTTGATAGTAATGGTAATCATATGTCTTACTATTCTACTTTACAGGAAGCATTTGATAGTGTTAGTTATAGTAAAACGATTAAATTATTAAAAACAGTTTATGAATGTAATGTTACTGTTGAAGAAGATAAAATTGTTACTTTAGATTTAAATGATGGAGGTATATCTTGTCATAGTACAGATTCTTCTGTTTACGGTATACGTAATGAAGGTATTTTAACAATTGTTGGTGATAGGGGTATTTATGTCAATCATGATTATGATTCGTATGCTAGTTGTGATGAGTGGACTACAGATGATAATGGTGATGAGTATTGTGTTGATACTTATTATAATGGTTACGCGTATGGTGTATATAATATAGGTAATTTAATTATAGATGGAATAACTATAGATGTTTCATCTGTTGATACTTGTTATGATTCTGGAGGAAGTTCTTATGATGTAAGTACTTATGTGTATGGCATTTACACAGGTTCTGGTTCTTCTCTTTATTTTAAAAGTGGTCTAATCAATGTAGAAAATTTGGAAACTAATTTTGATGGTGGAGAAAATTCATATGAGGTGAATGATATTTCTTATTCTATATATAGCGAATCTGGCGTTAATATTTGTATTGGAGTAAAGGATGGAAATATAGATAAAGAAAGTCCTGTTATTAATGGGGAGGTAGTTTTTAGTTCTACTGTTTCAGGCTATTTTTATGATGGGGTAATTAATAAAGGAAATTCAGAATATCTTTGTAATGGTTCTATGTCTTGTTCTTCTACTTTTGATAATATTGAAGATGGTTCTATTTGGGTTTATGAAAACGATAGTGCGTATATTAAAAAAGAATATCCTGTTGAAGAATATACATCAGGTGGTGTTTTAGTTAATCGTTATAATACATTGCAAGCGGCTATAAACAATGTTACAAACGGAAATACAATTAAATTATTTGCTGATGTTGAAGAATATATTATTATACCTACAAGCAAAAATTTTGTTTTGGATTTAGGTACATATTTTATAATTTCTCCTAATAATAGCAGCCAAGGTAAACTTATATATAATCAAGGTAATGTTGTTATTAAGGGAACTACTGGAGGTATAAGATTAAATGAAGAATTTGGTGCTGAGGTAGGAGAATATAATAGCTATGAGGTATTTGTTATATATAATGAAGGTACATTAAGTATAGATGGAGGAAATATTTATGTTAGTTCATGTATGTATATGTATGCTATATATAATTCTGGAACATTTACATTAAATGGTGGAGGAATAGTTAATATATATATTGATGGTGATGTTATAGGATTACTTAATGAAGGTATTGCAACTATTAACGGTGGTCAGATTGTTTTTGGTGTTGGGGGTACTGGAATTGGAATTAAAAATATGGGAACGTTGACAATGAATGATGGTTCTATACAAGTGTCTGGAAGTTCTTATGCTTATGGAGTACATAATTTAAGCATATTTACAATGAACGGAGGTTTTATAGCTACCGATGCTTCATATTGTGCTGTTGATGTTTATATTTATTCTTCTTCTATTTCTACTGAGATAAAATCCGGTACTTTGGATTTTATTTCTCATGCGACTACAAATACTGTATCTGTTCTTTTTGAGGGTGACAGTTCAAATACTTTGGTTATTGGGGAAGATGATGGTAATTTATCGATTGAATCGCCTTATTTAGCGGGTATGATTCATATTTATGAAAATAATTCAAATGTATATTTTTATGATGGAAAAATTAATATTGGTGGAAATAATTTTGTGTGTATGTTTACTGTAGATGGAGAAGCTGATACTTCTTGTGAAGCTGCGATTACAAATATAGCGCAGGGTTCTAAATGGTATGAGGATGTAGAGAATGCTTATTTGATATATTCTTTATTTGTGGAAGTATTAAATTCAAGCGGAGAACATGTATCGTATTATGAGACACTTCAAAGTGCTTTAGATGTGGTGGAAGATGGAAATATAGTTAAATTACTAAAAGATGTTAACGAGTGTATTTATGGTGGATGGGCTCAGAATATTGTTTTGGATTTAAATAACAAAACTGTTACTTGTAATGGATCAAAAGGATTTGAGTTATATAGTCTTGAAATAACTATTAAGAATGGTAATATTGTTGTTTCAAATAATGAAGGGAATTCTACTTATGGAATATATTCTAGTTATATGACTTTAATTGATGTTAATTTAGAAGTTTCTGCTACAACAAATTATGTTTATGGAGTTTCAGGAGATGAGGGCTATTTTACTATGGAAGGGAATAGTTCCATTAATGTTAATGCTACTACAGGTAATGCGTATGGTGTATCTGCTAGTGACTGGTGGTCATTGACTGTAAAATCTGGTAATATACGTGCAAATAGTGTATCTGGTGAGGCAGTTGGAGTATATTGGCATTATGGATATTATGGTAATATGCTTTTTGGGGTAAACGATAGTAAAGTTTCTCAAGACAGTCCATATGTTGAAGGTGGCATTGTTGTTAATGTTGTAAACGATATTTTAGAAGAAAATTCATTTTCCGTATATGACTTGAAAATTGGAAGAGGTAAAAATAATTATCTTTGTAAATTAGAACTGACAAATTCTTTTATCAGTGGTTGTGATGCTGTATTTACTAAGATAAAAGAAGACTTCAACGAAGTAATAAGTACAAATCTTCCAGAAGGTTATAGTTGGTATGAAGATAGTAATGAGGCATATTTGTATAATTCTAGTGCTATTATTAGTGAGATAAATTCTGATGGAGAGGTTGTTGAATTTTATAATACATTGCAAGATGCTTTTAATAATGCAAGAAATGGAAATGTTTTGAAATTGTTAGATAATGTTGTTGATTATGCAGAATTAGCAAGTGGAAGAACTTTAACGTTAAATTTAAATGGATATTTATTGAAATGTGATATAGCGGGGTGCAATGCTGATAATGTTATAATTAATAAAGGACATTTAACTATAGAAGGTGAGGGTACAATTCAAAATACTAGTGGTTATGGTGTTAATTATGCCGCTATTGAAAATATTGGAACACTTATTATAAATGGAGGAACTATTAAAGATAATAATGCTACACAAGCAATAAGTAGTAGTGGAACACTTATTATAAATAATGGTATTATTGATGGTTCACCAGGCGAATATAATTTATATGTTTATGGTGGTCAGGTTACTATAAACGGAGGAGAAATAGGAACATTTGTCACTTATAATGATGTTCAAGTTAATATAAATGGAGGAACTATTGAAAATTTAGTTTTGACAAATGAAGCTGAAGTTGTTATTGGTGAAGATGATGGCATCATTAATCTAGAAATAATAAAAATAGATTTTATTTTGTCAGAGAATGGATTTAATATAAGTTTCTATGATGGAAAAATTTATGATTTTTGTCAAGATTCTTGTTCTACTGTAATAGCTGACATTCCAGATGGCACTACTATTGAAAAAGATGGCGAAGGTTATTTGTATTTATTTAAATTATCTCCAATTGAAGAATTGAATTCTAGTGGTGTTCATGTAGCTTATTATGATACTTTAGATGTAGCTGTTAGTAGGGCTACTAGTGGAAATACATTGTCTTTATTAGCAAATATATCTATAACCAATGTTGCAGTAGTGGTTCCTAGTAGTAAAACTTTAACATTAAAAATGAATGGTAAAACTATTAGTTATAAGCGTGTAGAGGGTGTTGATGTATTTGAGGCAATAACTAATAATGGAACATTAATAATAGATGGTGGAAATGGAAGCATAGTAAATTCTGTTGAAGAAACTGGTGATGGTTCTACGCAAGTAAACTTAATACATAATGCTAATGTTTTAACTATTTCTAATTTGAATATAAGTAGTAGTATAGAAGGTGGAGGAACTGCTATTTCAAATGGAGGTCAATTGACTATAGAGGGTAGTTCAATATCTTCTTTTGGTAGATACGAGACGATTGGTATACATAATTATGGTGATTTAATTATTAATAATTCTAGTTTAAGAACAGATAGTCATTATGGTTCAATGGGTGTATATAACCAAGGAAACGCTACTCTTAATAATGTTGATATAGTGACAACTGCTTCTGTTTATGAAGGAGCAAATAATGGGTTTTATGGTGTAGGTAATTTAGGTGAAATGGATATCAATGATTCTTCTATTAATGTTACTAGTAGTGATGATTTTGAACTTAAAGGAATAGAGAATACTTCATCTTCATCTAAACTTAATGTTTTTGATAGTGATATAAATGTTCAATCTTATGGTCGTGTTTATGGTATTTATGGAGGCATGTATGATTCTATTAATATTGAAAATACTAATATTATTGTTTCTTCAACTCACGCTGATTCAGCAGGAGTTGCTACGATGAGTGATTTTAGTATGAAGGGAGGTAGAGTGTCTGCTACTACTTCTAATAGTTATAATTCAATTGGAATATTTGGTGGAGGTCATTCTTTTAAAGTTGCAATTATAAAAATAGAAAGTGGCAATATAGTAGCTTTTGGAGGAAGTTCTTCGAAAGCAATATTTAATTCTTTTGCTGTTAATTTAACTATAGGTAAAAAAGATGGTTTTGTTGATAGTGAGTCTCCATATTTTGAGGGCAATTTCGAAGTAAATTTAGATAGTGATGTTAAATTCTATGATGGTAAAATAAAGGGTAGTTGTAATGATGGAAGCTGCGCTAGTGTATTTGATGAAATAGAAGAAGATGCTAAACTTATAGAAAAATTAGGGTATGTGTATTTAGAGACAACAAAACAAAATTTCCAAGAATTTGATGGTAGTGGTAATGGAGGAAAAATATATCCAACTATTGATAAAGCCTTTGAAAGTGTTACTAATGGTAATACTATTAAATTACTAGATAATTATAATGGTTGTGCAACTTTAGCTAGTGGTAAGTCTGTAGTTCTAGATTTAAATGGTAAATCATTAAGTTGTAATACAGGAAGTAATGAATCAACTTCACTTATTACTAATAATGGTACTTTAACTATTAAGGGTAGTGGAACACTTGAGATAAAAGGTGAAGGTAATTCTAAGTATGGAATTTATAATACAGGAACTTTGATTATTGAAAAAGGCGAGATTAACTTAAAGGGTAGTTCTTTAGTAGGTGTTTATGTTAATAGTGGATCTTTGCAAATGAAGGGTGGTACTGTTACAGTAAATTCTACTAGTGAAAATGGAAGTGCTAAAGGTATATATATTGCCGGAGGTAGTGCTAGTTTAAGTGGAGGTATAATTCAAGTTGTAAGTAGTAGCAATGATGTATATGGTATTCATAATAAAGGAAATTTAACAATAACTAAAGCTGTAATTAGTGCGACTACTAATTTAGGAAATGCTAAGGGTGTATATAACGAAAGTGGTACAACAACATTGTCAGGTGGTGTTGTAAATGCTACTAGTGGTAAAGGTGGAGCATATGGAGTAAGTGCGTATGATGTAAGTCAAGTACAATTAAGTTCTGCTGTTAATATAAGTGCTACTAGTACTTATGGATTAGCTCTTGATGTTCACTCTGAAGTTGTAGCAGAGGAAGAAGATACTCAAATAACTCCTCCTGTATTGTTTGATGAAGTAGTTGAGGGAGTTACAACTCCTATAGTTTGTGAGTATGGTAGTATTTGTAATATTGAAACTTTAACCTTTACTGATTATTTAGGAAATGTTGTAAGTGATGTAAGTAATGTTATTGTTTTAAATGGTCAAGTAGTAGATTCATTTGCTATACTAGGAACTTATACTGTTACTAGTGTTGCAACAGATAGTTATGGTAATGTTAGCGAAGAGGTAGTTAGGACGTATAGTGTTGTAGATACTACTGCTCCAGTTATTAATGTAAGTAAAGATGCTATTGTAATAAAAGTTGGGGATAGTATATCTGGATTATATGGAGCTAGTGCTAGTGATAATTATGATACTGACTTAGTGATAGAAACATTGACTGACGAAATTGATACAAGTAAAAAGGGAACATACAAGTTAGGATATAAAGTAGTAGATAGTAGTGGTAATGAAGCAATTGTGTATAGAGATGTAATTGTTAATGGTAATGAAAATAAGGATAGTAATAGTTATATTTATGTAATTGGTGGTATTAGTTTATTTGTTATTGTTGTATCTTGTGTTAGCTTGGTTGTTGTTAGACGTAGAAAAAATAATTGATTGGTGAGGCTTTTATATGAATAAAGATAATATTAGTTTTTTCTTTTCTAATATGTTAATGGCGCTTTTGATTGTTGCTCCTATATGTTTAATAATTGCAGTTTGATATTTGGATAATAAAAAGGTAGTTTGACTACCTTTTTTTAATTTATTATTTTATATACATTTTTTAGATTTTTTCTTTTTTTATTATTATATTTTAGGGTGTTTATTATTTGTATCTTTACTTCTTCTTTTAGAGGGGAAGTAGAGTAAACTTCAAATAACAAATCATTTTCTTTTACTAAATCATTTATTTTTACTTTTATTATAATTCCTACATCATAGTTTATTTCTTGTTCTTTATATTTTCTTCCTCCACCTAATTCTACTAGTAGTTTTCCTAAAGCGTATGTATCTATTTCATATATGTATCCTTTATTTTTGGAATAGATTTGTGTTTTTATTATTTTTTTGTTTATAGGTATTGGAAGTTTTCCGTTTTGGGCCTCGACTAATTGTATGAATTTGTTGTAGGCTTTACCATTATGTAAATTTTCTTTTATAGATTGTTTTAAAACTGAATTGTCAAATTTATTTGTTTGTTTTAGTATTTGGTATGCTAGTTCAATACAGGTTTCTTCTAAATCTGCAGGTCCTTGTCCTTTCAAAGTTTCTATTGCTTCGTTAACTTCTAGCGTATTACCAATGGCGTTACCTAGAGGTTGGTCCATAGAACTTATTACTGCAGTCACTTTTTTGTTAAACATAGATCCTAATTTGATCATTAGTTTACTTGCTTGAATGGCTTCTTTTAAAGTTTTAAAGAATGCTCCATTTCCTACTTTTACATCTAGACATATTATATCTGTATTTAATGCTATTTTTTTTGACATTATTGATGAGGCAATTAATGAAACGTTGTTTACTGTTCCTGTTACATCTCTTAATGCATATAGTTTTTTGTCAGCTAGAGCAATTTCTTCACTTTGAGATACTAAGCAACAGTTTATATCATTTACTTGTTTTACAAAGTCTTTTTTCTTTAATTCTGTTTTAAAGTTAGGTATTGAGTGCAATTTATCTATTGTTCCTCCAGTGTGTCCTAGGCCTTTACCAGACATTTTTAAAACTTTTACGTCAAATGATGCTAATAAAGGAACTAGAATAAGAGAAGTTTTATCTCCAACTCCTCCAGTTGAGTGTTTGTCTACTGTTATTCCTTTTATTTGAGATAGGTCTAACATTTCACCACTTTCTATAATGGCTTTTGTTAGGTAATAGGTTTCTTGATCATTTAACCCGTTTAAATATATAGCCATTAAAAGACTACTTGCTTGGTAATCTTTTATGTTTTCTTTACAATATTCATCTATAAAGAATTTTATCTCTTGTTCGCTTAATTCTTTTTTGTCTCTTTTTTTCATTATAATATCAACAATATTCATAAAATTACCTCCAGTATTTAAATTATAACATTATTTTGGTATTATTAAAAATGGAAAAGGGGTAAAAATATGGACTATAATACATATTTGAAAAAGATTTTAGATGAAAAAGAAATTAAATTAATGGATGAAGAATATGGAAAGAAAGCTATTACTTCTTTAAGACTTAATTTATTGAAATTTAATAATCAAAAATTTGTTAGTTTGTTTAATGGTTTAGAAAAACATAATTATGTAAATGAAGCATATTATTATGATAAGGAAAAATATGCTTTTGGTAAAAATGCTTTGCATAATGCTGGAGCATATTATATTCAAGATGCTAGTGCAATGATGGTTGTTAATTTGCTTAATGTAGAAAAGGGCGATAAGGTATTGGATTTGTGTGCTGCTCCTGGAGGTAAGAGTAGTCAAATAGCATCATATTTAGATGGTACAGGATTGTTAGTTAGTAACGATATTAGCAGTAAGAGAGTTAAAGATTTAAGTGAAAATGTTGAGAGAATGGGTATTAATAATTGTGTAGTTATGAATGAAAGTGTAGATAAAATAAGTGAGTATTTTTGTGGTTATTTTGATAAGGTTGTATTAGATGCACCATGTAGTGGACAAGGGATGTTTAGGAAGAATAGTTTAACTTACGATGATTGGACTTATGAGAAAACTCTAAGTTTAGCTAATATTCAAAAAGAACTTATAGTGAAGGCGTATAAATGCCTAAAAAAAGGTGGAGTGATGGTTTATTCTACTTGTACTTTTGCTACAGAAGAGAATGAAGATGTTATTAAATATTTGTTAGATAATAGTAATGCAAGTATTATTCCTATTGATTTGAAGAGTGATTTTAATGCATCTATTGGTTTACAAGGGGCAGTTAGATTATATCCTTTTAATTTTAAGGGTGAAGGTCATTTTATTTGTTTGATAAAGTGTAATGATAATCATGATTGTGATTTAAGGAATGGTAATATAGTAGCATTTAAAAAAGATGTAGATTTATATAGAACTTTTGAAAAAGAGAATTTGAATATACGATTAGAAGGTGATTTTATAAGAATGGGTGATGAGCTTCACTTATTACCAAGTAATTGCTTTTGTTTAGATAAGTTCAAGGTTTTACGTAATGGAATTCACTTAGGAACGCTTAAAGAAAAGAGGTTTGAACCAAATCACGCTTTAGCTTTATATTTGAATAAAGAAGATGTTAAAAGTGTTGTGGATTTTAGTTATGATAGTAAAGAAGTTAATAATTATTTAAAAGGTAATACTTTGGAAACAATAAATAAGAAAGGTTATGTTTTAATTTGTGTAGAAGGATTTTCTTTAGGTTGGTGTAAGGATGATGGAAGATTGCTTAAAAATTTATATCCAAAAGGTTTAAGAATTTTATAGAGGAAGTGTTATAAGTGTCTGGAATACTTTTAAATGTAAGTTTACTTAATATATTTTTTATCATTATAGTTGTCTTTTTTGAAAAGAAGAAACCCGAAAGTATTTTGGCGTGGGTTCTTGTTTTGTTTTTTATACCCTATGTTGGAATAATTCTTTATATTGTTTTTGGAGAGTTTTTTCGTTTTAGTGTAAAGAAAAAGGAACGAGAAAAGATTTTAAATGATGAATCTTTGTTAAAAATTATTCAAACTCAAATTAATTATTTAGAGAATGATAAAAATCTTAGAAATAATTATAGATGGGCAGATTTGGTTTTACTTAATACTAAGGAAGCTAAAAGTATGGTTAGTTTTGATAACAATGTAGAAATATTTGATAAGGCTAGTGATAAGTATGATAGAATGTTTGAGGATATAAAGAATGCTAAAAAATCTATTAATATATCTTATTATATTATTAGAAAGGATTTTTATGGTAAGCAATTACTTGATTTACTTGTAGAGAAGGTTAAGGAAGGTGTGGAAGTTAGGCTTATCTATGATCATATAGGTTCTAAAATTACATCTAAAAAGTTTTTTAAACCTCTTATTAAAGTAGGAGGAAAAGTAGAGAAATTTTTCCCTTCTAGAATTTTCCTCAAACTATATATAAATCATCGCAATCATAGAAAAATGGTTATTATTGATGGAGACATCGCTTATATTGGTGGGATGAATATAGGTAAAGAGTATGTTGGAGATGATAAAAAAATAGCTAAATGGGCAGATAGACACATAAGGATAGTTGGAGGAGCGGTGGCGAGTATTCAAACGCAGTTTTTCTTAGATTATTTATTTGTGTCTAAAGAGAGAATAGAGTGGGAGAATAAAGAGGTTATTTCTAAATTCTATAATTCTAAAATAAATGATAAAGGTAATAAGGCGATGCAAATTATTGCAAGTGGTCCTGACTATAAAGATAGTACTATTAGGGATTCGTATTTGAAGATGATTAATAATGCTAAAGAGAGTATAATTATAGAGACTCCTTATTTAATACCGGATGAGGCTATTTTAACTAGTATAAAATTAGCAGTTAGTAGTGGTGTTGATGTTAAAATTGTTATACCTGGAGTGCCTGATAAGAAATCTGTTTATTATGCTACTTTGTCATATGCTAAGGAACTTATTGCAAGTGGAGTTAAAATTTATAAGTATAATGGTTTTATGCATTCTAAATTATTGATTGTTGATAATGATATTGTTAATATAGGAAGTGCTAATATGGATAGGAGAAGTTTTAGTTTGAATTTTGAGATAAATGCGATCGTTTATGACAAGGAGTTTAATAAGGCGAATAGAAGTATTGTTAGCAAAGAATTAGAAGATAGTGAATTGATGAATAATGGAAAGAAAAATAATATTTTTTCAATTGTTTTGGAGAAATTAGCTAGGCTATTTTCTCCGATTATATAGGAGGTAGTAGTAATGAAGGCGTGTGGATTAGTAGTAGAGTATAATCCTTTGCATAATGGTCATTTGTATCATTTAAAGAAAAGTAAAGAATTAAGCGGATGTGATGTTGTAATAGGTGTTATGTCACCTAATTTTGTTCAAAGAGGAGAACCCTCAATTGTTAGTAAAAAAGAAAGGGTTAAGGCGGCACTTGATTCTGGGGTTAATATAATAGTAGAACTTCCTACTTTGTATGCAGTGGAGAACGCTAATATATTTGCAAAATATGCTTTAAATATTTTAAATGAATTAAAGGTTAGTAGTATTTGTTTTGGTAGCGAAAGTGGCAATACGCAAGATTTTTTAAATAAATATTCTAAATCTTCTTTGCTTACACCTCATTTGGACTTTTTAGTTAGTGATTTAATGGATGAGGGGTATGCTTATCCTAAGGCTATGGCTCTTGCTTTAAAGCAAATGGATGAGATAAGACTTGAGACTCCAAATGATATATTGGGTTTAGCTTATTATAATGAGATAAATAAAAATAATTATCCTATTGAGATACATACAATAAAAAGAGTTAATAATTATAATGATGATTCATTAAATTATGAAAATGTAAGTGCTAAAGCTATTAGGGAAGTTTTAAAGAATAGTAAAGACGTTAGCAAATATACTTCAATGTCATTTGATGAGGAGCTATTTTATTTGGATGATTATTTTTCATTATTAAAATATAAAATTTTAACTATGAGTGTAGAGGAACTTCAGGGCATTCATTTGATGGAAGAGGGAATTGAGAATTTATTTAAAAAGAAGATTGTTGAGAGTCATACTATGAATGAATTTATTAATGCGTGTGTTTGTAAAAGATATACATTTGCTAGGATTAAAAGAACAATAGTGCATATTCTTTTAAATACTAAAAAAGATTTTGCTAGAGAGGTTCTTAGTCAAGATATTAAATATATTAGACTTTTAGGATTTGATAGTAAAGGTAGTGAATATTTAAAGGAGAAGAGAAAAGAAATAGAAATTCCTGTATTATCTAAGTTTAGGGGAAATTCTTTTGCTTTATTACAATATGAAAAGCAAGCTACTTATACATATGCGAGTATAAAAAGTGAAGAAGTTAGAAGTAAACTTTATGAAGAAGAACATTTTTTGTTTCCTATAAGAAAGGATTAGTAATTTTATGTATTATGTTTCACAGATTTTTGTGATTTTGGGGTATATATTTTTAGGGGTTACTTATTTATTAAAAAAGAGAAGTGTTATTTTACAGATTTCTTTACTTTCGCTTGTATCTACTTTATTAGGTTACGCTTTTTTGTCTGCTCATGTTGGAATGGCAATGATGTTTGTTGCTATATGTAGAAATATAATTTTTTGTGTTCAAGATGCAAAAGTTAAAAATTTTGAGAATAAGAAGAATGATTTATTTATCTTATTATTTTTATATTTGATTACTATTATTTTGGCAGCTTTTACTTATGAGGGATTATTTAGTTTGTTATCTGTATTAGCTACAATGGTTTATACGTATTCTATTTGGCAAAAGAATTCTATGGTATATAAAATACTTGGTATTCCTGCGAGTTTGTTGTGGGTTTGTTATAATATATTTGTAAATTCTCTTTTTGGTATAATTTTAGAAAGTTTATTGGTTATATGTGAAATAATAGGTGTTATTGAATACAATAAAAAAAGAGATCTATTGTAAATAATCAGATCTCTTCATATAATCTTTTAATTTATCTATATTTTCTATTTCTATAGTTTGGAGATTTCTAGCAATCTCTTTTATTTTAGTATTTGCTTCACTGTATTTATTCAATAAGTGTGTACTGCTTTCTATTCCCATTTCACTACCTTTTATAAATGATTCTATGTAATCATTTTCATCGCTCTTTTTAAAAGATGAAAGCTGTACTTGCATCCATAAAAATGCTCTTGAGATTGCATTTGTGTTTTTTAGTTTTTTTTCTTTATCATTTATTACTTTATGAAGGTCTTTTTGGAGTTCTTCATATTTTTCTACATGTGAAAATAGGTAGTTTTTCAAGTTGCTGTTTTTTAATTTTCCTGCCATTGTAGTACCTGATTCTATGGCCATTGATAGATCACTATTCAATTTATTTGCTAGTTCCATATCTTGTTTTTTCATTTATATCACCTAAAGTTATTATGTGAATAAATGCTTTTTCTATTCTTCAAAGAAATGGATGTTATTGTTTTTTAAAAATTCTTTTATTATATTTACGTGAATGCTTTGTCCTAAATTTAAAAATGGGTAATCACTTATTATTTTTTTGTTACCTCTAATATTAATTTCTTGATTTATAATATCAAATCCTAAATGATAATGTTTAGTTAAATTTTGCATTCCATATATGATTCCATTTTGATCGAATAGTGGTGCTCCGCTTTGGCCATTAAATCCAGGGGTAGACATTTCTATTCCATAAATCTGGTTTTGGTCTTTAACCAAACGAGTTATAATTCCATCTATTGGGAAAATAGGTACGTTAGTGTTACCTTGGTTAGTAAAAATAAGTTTATCTTCGCTATTTATTTTATAATTGTTAAATTCTGGGAAGGCATATCCTAATCGACATAAGCTTTTTCCTTGTTTAATATCTAAATCATCTTTTAAGAAAATACAATGGCCATCATATAATTTCCCAATACCATTAATTTTGATTATTGCTAAGTCATATGTTGGGTGGAGGATGTATTGTAATGAATTTATTATTTCATAGCAGTTATGAAAGCTTACAATAGCATCCTTTATTTCAGTGTTTTCTAGTTTTTGATTTTTTAATTTATCAAAACCTATTAAGGTGTTTACTACATGTTTGCAGGTGATTGCTACACCTTCATCATTTACAAAAAAGATTGTAGCGGTTGATGAAAATAGTTCATCATTATTTAATCTTTGTACAAAACAAATTGGTCTAACAAATCTAGAGACATTTTCTATAGCTTTAACAAACATTATTTTAATACCTTTAAATATGTGATTAGAGATAAAGCGATTATCAATAAATAGGAGATAAAGGTAAAAATAGATATTCTATTTATTTTTTTGTTTAATCGGTTTATTTTGCTAATCATTATTTTTTCGTTTTTTTCATAACTATTTACTTTTTCTTTATAATTTAACTCTAGATTTTCAAATTTTTCTTTATATGTAGTTTCTAAATTTGTTAGTCTTTGATTTATTTTTTCATTAGTGAAAATGATATTTTTTAGTCTTTCATCGTTGTTTTTAATTTCTTTAACCATTTTTTTGATTTTTAGTAAGTAATTTAATACTTCGACCTCTCCACCATTTACTTCACCTAATTCATCAATTGTTTGTAGAATTGTATCATAATCATCAGCCATCTTTCCGCTTGCTCCTAAAAACATAACAAGGAGGTCCAATGTTTTTTGTTGAATCTCGCTCATTTTATTTACATTTTTGGAAATAGTTCGGATATTTTCTCCTTTTTTCCAGAAGGATTCGCTGTTTTTTTGGGACTCTATTTTTTGCATAGTCTCTGATACTTCTTTTATTTCTTTAGCACAAGCACTTATGTTATTTCTAACTATGTTTATAAATTCAGTGCTTGCTGCATCAACGATTTCTTTTTTTTCTTCTATATCTATTACTTGGATTTCTTCGTCAAGATTTTTGGGTTTTATTTCTTCTGCTTCTACTTCAATAGAATCTTGAAGAGAATCGAGTTCATCGATTACTTCTTTTTCAATATTATATTCTTCGAATCCTTTAGGTGGTAAATCTTTTAAAGTTTCTTCCTTTATTTCTTTGGTGTCTTTGTTTTTTTTCATTTTTTCACCTACTTTTCTAGTGTGTCTCCTCTTAGTTTAGCACCTATTTTATCTTCAACATCTTTTATTATTTTATTAAATACTTGCATAACTTCTTCTTCTAGTAAAGTTTTGGTAGTATCTTTAAATGTTAATTTGTATGCGATTGATTTTTTGCCTTCTTCAATATTGTTATAAATATCAAATTCTTTGCAAGAATCTAATAGTTTTCCTCCAGACCTCTTTATTTGAGTTCGAACTACTTCACTTTCAATATTGTTATCTATGATGAAGGCAATGTCTTTAACCATTTCAGGATATTTATTAGCTTCTTTAAATTTAATTGGCTTAATTTGTTTGTTGTAAAGCTTTGTCATAGAAATTTCTGCTAGATAGATTTCATCTTTTTTATAACTAGGATGAATTCTTCCTATAACGCCAATTTCCTCTCTATCTAAGTATATTCTAGCACTAATTCCTGGATGCATTGTGTCGACTTCTGCTTTTTTAAACGAATATCTATTTTTAAATCCTAAGTAGTCTAATAAGTTTTCTATTATTCCTTTAATGTAGTAAAAATCGCATTTTGCAAAATTACCTTGCCATTCGTTATTAATGTAGTTTCCTTTTACAAGTATTGCTACCTTACTATCTTCATTGTAGTTAATGTCATAAGTTTTAGCTATTTCATATAATTGAATTGTATCTATTTTACGCGCTTTGTTGTAATCATAAACATTAATTAATGAAGGTAGAAGGGAAGTTCTTACTACAGATTTGTCTATAGTCATAGGATTAGGTAGTCTAACTTGTATTTTATTTTCATAGTTAAATGTTTTAGCCATTTCTTCACTAGTTAATGTATAAGTTTTTGTTTCATTAATTCCTAGTGCTCTTAATCTTTTAGAGATTTCTTTTCTTATTTTTACATCTCCTACATAGACACCACGTCTTGTAGTTAGCTTAGGTAATGTTGATTCTAGATTATGGTAGCCATATAATCTACCGATTTCTTCTGCGATATCATTAACGTTTTCATCTATGTCTAATCTACGGCGAGGAATAGTAACTGTGAAATAACCATTTTTTAAAGTGTAAGGGAAGTCTAAGCGATTAAGTTCTGTTTCAACATCGTTGTCAGTTAGTGAAAGTCCTAATAGTGTAGATACTTCTTTAGTTTTAAATGTAACTGTTTTTTCTGTTTTATCTATATTATCATGAATAAGTGTTCCAGTTAGTACTTTAGCATTAGCGTATTTTTGAAGTAGGTAACATGCTCTTTCAATTGCGGCATTAGTGTATTCATAACTTAATCCTTTACCATATCTAATTGATGCTTCACTTCTTAAATCTAGAGATGATGCTGTATATCTTATGCTTACTGCATCAAATATAGCGCTTTCAATTAAAATAGTTTTAGTGTTGCTATCAACTTCAGTATTTTCTCCACCCATTACTCCGGCGATACAAACTGGTTTATTTCCATCTGTGATGACAATGTCAGAAGATTTTAAAACTCTTTTATTTCCATCTAGGGTAACTATTTCTTCCCCTTCATTAGCGTCTCTTACTAAAATTTGATTTCCTAGTTTATCTTTGTCGAAGAAGTGAAGGGGTTGACCATATTCTAACATTACGTAGTTAGAGATATCTACTACATTATTAATTGGCCTCATACCTGCAGAGATTAATCTTTTCTTTATGAATTCTGGAGATTGTTTTATTTCTACATTTGTTACCATTTTAGCTAGGTAGTAAGGACATTTTTTTGTATCTACTTTTATACTAAAATGCTTATTTATTTCATCATTTATTGTTGAATAATTGCTTTCTGGTAGTTTTACTTTTTTATTTAGGATACAAGCTATTTCATAGGCAAAACCAATGTGATAATAACAGTCGTTGTTTCTATGTTTGTGAACATCTAATTCATATACTGTATCATCGCTTCCTAGATAAATATTAGCATCAGTTCCTGGTTTTAATTCAGTATCTAATTCTTCGATTCCTCTAGCATATGCTTCATCAGTTTTCTTTTCTAATCCTAATTCATATAGTGCACAAATCATACCATTTGATTCTTGTCCTCTAATTTTACCAACTTTTATTTCAAAGTCTCCTGGAAGAATGCATCCTGGAAGAGCTACTAAAACTTTTAGTCCTTTTCTAACATTAGGAGCACCACATACTATTTGAGTAACTTTTTCTCCAATGTCAACTTGGCATACATGTAAGTGGTCGCTATCAGGGTGATCGACACATTCTTTTACTTCACCAATAACTAAATGCTCTATACGACTTTTCATTACTTTTTCTACATTAACACCGGCTTTTGTTACTTTAACTGCTAGTTCATTTAAATCCTCATTTTCTATATCAATATAATCTTTAACCCAATTTAAACTTATCATTTTTATTAATCCTCCCTTCTATCAAATGGTTCTGATTCTCTTAAATCAGTTTGATAGAATTTTCTTATATCTGTTATTCCATATTTTAGCATAGCGCATCTTTCTGCTCCAAAACCAAAAGCAAATCCGCTCCAAACTTTAGGGTCATATCCACCATTTCTTAAAACATTTGGATGTACCATACCTGCTCCACTTATTGTAATCCAACCTGTATTTTTACAAAGGGGACAACCTTTACCTTTACATGCAAAGCAAGAAATATCTGTTTCTACTGATGGTTCTGTGAATTGATAATAGCTAGGTCTAAATCTAGTTACGCAATCTTCTCCAAATAATTTTTTTGCAATAACATCAAATGTTCCTTTTAAATCAGACAAGCTGATGTCTTTATCTATTAATAACCCTTCAATTTGCATAAATTGATGTGAGTGGGTAGCGTCATCAGCATCTCTACGATATGTTTTTCCTGGACAAATCATTCTAATTGGGGTATTTCCTCCCGCAGCTAGCATAGTTCTAGCTTGGACTGGAGAAGTTTGGCTTCTAAGTAATATTTTTTCATCTTCTATGTAGAAAGTATCTTGAGCATCTCTAGCTGGATGACCTTTTGGAATATTTAATAATTCGAAATTAAATTTATCTTCTTCAATTTCAGGACCATCTACTACATCATATCCCATAGACATAAATACTTCTTCAACTTCTTCAATTACGTGTTCTAGAATGTTTGGTGCTCCTTGAACTATTTTAGTAGCTGGTAATGTAATGTCTATTTCTTCTGCTTTTAGTTTTCTTTGTAATTCTTCTTCATCTAATTTGTTTTTTAGTGAATCTAATCCTTCACTTATATAATTTTTTAAGTTGTTAACCATTTGACCAAATGCTGCTTTTTCTTCTGATGGAACTTCTCTCATTTTAGTCATTAGTTCGCTAACTTTTCCTTTTTTGCTTAGATATTTGTTCCTTACTTCCATCAAATCTTTTGAGTTAGTAATTGTTTCAATATCTTTTAAATACTCGCTTTTTATTTCTTGTTCATTCATTGTTTTTCCTCCTTTAAATAAAAAAACGTTCCTAAAAAGGAACGTAATATACGCGGTACCATCCTTATTCATAGAATATTCTATGCACTTAATTTACTTTAACGCAGTTAACGGCATTTATTAGATGCACTCATAGGTGAATTCATTAGGTTTATTATAAGCAAACTTTCAGCGGGTCATTTGCTCTCTCTAAATAATAAATTTGTTAATTACTAGTCCTAATCAAAGCATTGCTTTTATTATATCAAGTTCTTTTCGATAAAGTCAATGGTATGATTTATTTAATGTTTTAATAAATAAAAAAGTAAGGATTAACCACCTTACTCAATGTCGAAATAACAATCGACCGGTGTTCAATTTCTTTTGAACCTAAATTAATTATAAATTTAAGAATTTTATATGTCAATAATGATAGATTGTTATGAAAAATTTTTTTATTGTACGTATTATGCAGTGCTAATATATTGTTATAAAGTAATGAAAAAATGCATGATATGAGTGGAAGATTGGAACTAGGCGAATAATATCTTTAACCTTTTTAATCCGCTCTATTTGCCATTAAGTAATAGATTGGTGTTAGTTAGCAACTTTGAGATGATAATTAAATTATAAAATTTGGATATTATGTGTAAAGAAAATAGATGATAGAAGCTTATCTATTAATAGATGGTGGTTAAAAGCATTTTTTTAACTTTTCAATTATTTTCTTTTCTAGTCTAGATATTTGAACTTGTGATACATTGAATTTATTGGCTATTGTTTGCTGGTTTAATGATTGATAAAAACGCAATTTGATGAATAGTTTTTCCTTTTCATCAAGTAATTTCAAGCCGTCTTTTAATGTTATCAAGTCAATTATATTTTTATTTGATTCATCTTTTATTGTTTCTTGTAAGGTTATGCAAGAATCTCCTTTTTCGTAAATGGGATCTTCCAAGGACGAGGGGATATAACTTGTTTCCATTGCCATTATTAAATCATATTTAGATATGCTTAATTTGGTAGATAGTTCGTCTAAGGAGATCTCTTTTCCATTTGTTGTATAATAGTTATTTTTCTCTTTATTTATCATTAAGCTTAATTCTTTCATACTTCTACTGACTTTTATTAAGCCGGAATCTCTAAAGTGTTTTTTTAGTTCACCTAGTATTAAAGGGACAGCATAAGTTGAAAATTGAACATTGAATGTTGTGTCAAAGTTTTCGATTGCTTTTAAAAGACCTATGCAGCCTATTTGAAACAAATCTTCTTTTTCTGTGTTTGTATGTTTGTATCTATTTATTAGTGAATATACTAATGATAGGTTATTTTTTACTATTATGTCTTTTAATTCTTTTTCTCCGTTTTTATATCTTTTTATTAAATTTAATGTTGTCTCTTTTGTGCTTAGCATTATTTTACCTCTTGGTAATGCTTTTTAAAATTTTTTGATATGATCACTCTTGTTCCTATGTCTTTTTGTGACCTTATTTCAAATTTGTCGGATAGTGTTTTCATAATTGAAAAGCCCATTCCTGCGTGTTCTTCTTCACTTTTAGTGGTGAATGCAGCTTTTAATGCTTCTTCAATGTTTTCTATTCCTATTCCATAATCTTGAATGATTACTTCAAGTTTGTTTTCGCATATTTGTGCTTTTAAGTATACATCTTTGCTAGAGTCGTGGTTATAGCCATGAATTATAGCGTTTGATATTGCTTCAGAGACTATTGTTTTTACTTCGCTTAACTCATCTAAATTAGGGTTTAATGGTAATATGAATGCCGCTATTGCTGTTCTTACAAAGGGTTCATTTTCTATGCAAGCAGAGAATTTTAATTCTATTTTATTCATTTAGTGGCACCTACAGTTTTTAAAGCTTGTTCTAAAGAGTCGTATTTATCCATTATTGTCCATATTCCTGCAATATTAAATATTTTTTCTGCTTGCTTGTTTACTCCAGTCATATAAAGATTTCCTTTGTGCTTTTTTAGTTGGTTGTATCTTCCTAGTATTAAGCCTAATCCGGAACTATCTATAAATGTTACATTTGAAAAGTCCATAATAACTTTTTTATATTTATTCTCATCGATTAATATTTCTAGTTTGTTTTTGTATGAAGAACATACTACACTATCTACATCTCCTATAAATTTAACTACTAATGCATCATTTGTTATTCCTAATTTCATTTCTTTATTCATTTTTATTCCTCCTAATTACTATTTTAGGAAAAAGGGTTGTCGAAAAATACCGAAGATAGAGTTTAGAGTAATAATTTTAAATTTGTCTTCATTGACAAAAAATGCTGAAAAATGTAGAATTACTTTTGGTTGAGGAGTGATAGCGTGTTTGATAGAGGTCATTTATTGTATATGGCTGTTTCTACTTTTTTTCTTGTTCTTTTTTTGTATATATGTAAAAAGAATATTAAAGATCAAAAAAATAAAGATAAAATTTTAAAAATTTCAGCCATATTGACTATTGCAATTCATTATAGTGTTTTGTATGTTGATTATTTTTCTACTGGAAGTGCAGAAGTTGATAATACAATGCTATTACCTATTTATCCTTGTAATGTAGCTATGTGGTTACTTTTAATTGTTGCCTTTATGAAAAATAGAATGAGTAAATTATATGTTGTTTTATCGGAGTTTACATTTTATTTGTGTATTGTAGGTGGAATTATAGGAATTATGTTTAATGAAGTGTATATATCTACTCCTAATTTGGGTGATTGGGACGTGTTAAATGGACTACTTAGTCATTCTACTTTATTGTTTGGTGGAATTTATTTATTGCTTGGCGGTTATGTAAACATAAGAGTTAGAAATGTTGCTAGTGTATTTTATGGGGCTGTTTTGTTGTTGGCTGATGGACTTATTATTATAGGAATGTATCGTTTGGCAAATTTAGATGCTCCAAATTGCATGTATTTATTAGAAAACCCTTTTCCTCAATTAAAGTGGTTCAATACTTTTGCTGTTGGGGGAATTGGAATATTTTTAGTGTTTGTTATAACTGTTGTATATGAACAAATTGCTTTGAAAGAAGAGAATAGGTGGTATCATAAAATTAAAGAATATGTGGAGGAGAGAAGAATATGAGAGATTTTATGTTGAAATTGTTTGGAACAAGTGAAGGTGGAGTTGAGATAACTTTATTTTCTATTTGGCATATTATGTATATTATTTTAATTCTTGGTTTAACTATTGTTGCAGCATTTATTTTAAAAGATAAAGATGTGTCAAAGAAAAATAAAGTTTTGAGTGTATTAGCATATCTTGTTGTTGGTATTTATATTGCGGATTTCTTTATTCAGCCTTTATCTAGTAGTGATTATTCGATGAATGTTGATAAATTGCCATTTCATATATGTACATTAATGGGCGTTTTGGTTCCTTTTGCTCAATTTAATAAAAAGTTTGATAAAATAAAAGATGTTATTTGTTGTTTATCTATTGTAGGTCCTTTAATGTATATTACATATCCTGGATCTGCATTAGGCGGTGTTAGTCCATGGTGTTATCAAGTAATTCAAACATTTGTTTTTCATGGTTTAGTATTTGCTTGGGGTGTTTTAAGTTTAACAACAGGTTCAATAAAATTCGAATTTAGGAAAATATGGAAAGAGTTAGTTGCAATAGTTATTATTATATTGTGGGCTAGTTTTGGAAATGTTGTCTATTCCAATGAAGAACATCATTATGACTGGTTCTTTGTTACTGGAAGTACATTCCCATTTGTTCCAAAATGGTTGATGCCTTATGCTGTTTTAGCTGCTGTATTTGGAATGTGCGCAATTATATTTTCAATAGATTTACTTGTAAAGAAAATTATAAATAAGGAGAAAAGTTTATAATTTTCTTTTTTTTAGTGTATATATGGTAGCTGTTTATGAATAAGAAGAAGTTTGATAAAATTTTAAATAAAGTAAGGAGCAATAAATCAATTTCTCTTTATTTTATAGAAACGTTGTTTAGAGATGAAAAAAAGAGTTTTTTTGGTAATGAGAAAATTGACAATCTTATTGCTGATAATTTTTCTAGTATTATGGAATGTGTCGGTAGGGGAAATGTGGATTCATTTATAGATACATTATATAGGCATGAATCTATGGTATATTTTTTAGAAAAGGACGAAACAGTTAAATATGTTTTGGATAATGTTGAATATGATGATTTTGAGCTTATTATTAATGATAGTTTAATAAAAACACGAGCACAAAAGTTTATCCATGACAATTTAGATTATGTTTTAAATAGCTATTCAATAAAAAAAGTTGTTTCTATTTATCAACATATAAAGTTTGATGTAGAGGAGCTTGAAAAGTTCAAGAAATATTTTACAGATAAAAAAGAAAAATTTTTAAAAGAGATATTAACAAATACACTATCTCTTAAAGGAAATGTTGATGATAGTAAGTTGAATACTTTAATAAGCATAGTTACAAAAGTTGTCGATGGTGTTTTTGAAAAAGAAAATCGTACAATAATAGATATTGAGCTATTAATGAGTGGTAGTTTTTCTAATGTTTTAAGGATAGGGGATACTATTGTCAAAGTTGGTATACCTAGGAAGACATTTGACATACCTAATGACAAAAGGATTCTTCAGCCTTATTTACGAAGAGATTTGAGTGAAGAGTTTGGAATAGATGCGGTAATTGAGGTTAGTGATAGAGTTGATACAGATATCTTTTTGAATGAAGGCGAGTTGTATGAAATATATAAAGATATGCGAAATAGAGGTATTGTGTGTGGGGATTTTAAGTATGATAATATAGGTAAATTATTGAAACCAAACATTCCGCATAATAATGATTTAAATGGTATTGTTGGCGAAGTTAATGAGATACTTGGTGTTGGTGATTACGTAATAATAGATACAGATTTTATCTATAAAGAAGATGATTATAATTTGGAATTAAGTAGTGGTTTGTCGAAAAAATTTGAGTCTCGCTATAGAAAAGAAAAAATCAGTAAAAAAACATGAAAAAGTAAGCTTTTGTTATATAATAACAGGCTTTTTTTATAGTTTATTGTTTGTGAGTTGAGATTTATGAAGGAAGTAATAATAATTAGATTATATCATAATGCTTAGCAAAAATCTTGTGATTTTAATTATGACAATGTTTAAAAAGATGGGGGAAAATGAATTAAAAAAAGAAAGCGTTAGTTAATTAACGTTTTCCAATAATTCGTAAAAATATCTTTGAATTTCAACTGTTCTATATTATTTTTAGAGTACACACTAAAGAATGTTTGCCATCCGGTGTTTGGATTGGTTATTATTATTCTTCCTATTTTATCTTCAGTGTTTATTGGCGCTTCTTGATTTGTTATTTCTATTGTGACGTTCATAGTAGAGGGACGTTCATTTTTTTTTGTAACGTAAGTTATATCTTCTTTAGCAATAATAGGAGCATTTGTTGTTTTTGCGTTATGGAATGTGTAATTAGAGATAGTTTCTCCTTTTTTATAAAGGGTTACTACTTTGTAGTTGTTAAATCCATAGTTCATTAGGCTGGTTGTGTCGGCATTTCTGGATGAAGAAGTTTCGGCATCCATTACAACTGTTATAAATCTTAAACCATTTCTTTCTGCAGTTGCAGTTAGGTTAAAGCCTGAATCTGATGTGTAGCCTGTTTTTAGTCCATCCATTCCTTCATAGAATCGCACTAGTTTATTTGTGTTTACTAGCCAAAATGGTTTCTCGGTATTTTCTCTTATGTATCCTTCATACATTGATGTGTATTTTAATACTTCATCTTTATAATTGGTTAATAGTGCTAGTGCAAGTGTAGCCATATCATTTGCAGTAGTGTAATGGTTTGGGTCATGGAAGCCAGTTGCGTTTATAAAATTAGTGTCATTCATCCCTAATTTTTTTGCCATATGATTCATTTCTTTTATGAAGTTCGTTTCTGTCCCAAAGGTGTGTTCTCCTAATGCAATTATTGCGTCGTTTGCAGATGCTATACATATTGATTTGAATAAGTCGTGCACAGAAATTTGTTCGCCTTCTTCTAAAAAAACTTGAGATCCACCCATCGAAGCTGCGTTGTTACTTACGGTAACTATATCATTGTATGATATTTTATTTTCTTCTATTTGTTCAAGAATTAAGAATATTCCCATCATTTTTGTCATGCTAGCAGGGTATTTTCGTTCATTAATATTTTTGCTATAAATTATTTGTCCGGTTGAATATTCCATAAGTAGCCCTATGGGTGAGTCAATTTCTATTTGTGGGCTGTAAAGGTTTTCCTCATTTGCATGAATTGTGTTTGTATTAACGTTTATGTATAAAAAAGATATTGCAAGTGACAGAAAAGATATAATTTTAATTTTTTTCATTGTATTCCTCCTTGATTAATTGATATGAATTTTTTTTGCTAAATATGTTATAAAAGTATATAATGTTTATATTATATTATGATAGTATATAAATGCGCTGGCTTAGCTTAATTGGTAGAGCAACTGAATCGTAATCAGTAGGTTGTGGGTTCAAGTCCTATAGCCAGCACCATTTATTTTATGAATAATCTCTGTTTTTTTTGTTTTTTTGTACAATTTTTCGTTTTCTATTGTACTTATATTATTGTAAAAGAATGGAGTGAATTATATGAAAGTGCGCAGAATTGAATTTATATGGAAAAAGATTGCCAATGAATCTTTTAATTTCGGGGGTATAGACGAGATAAAAATATCTATATTTGAAAAAGCTTCTAAAATTATTGTGGAAGTGATTGCTGGTGATTTAAAAATAATTGATGGAACTATAATGTTAGATACTAATTATATTTTAAAACAAATAGGGAAGATTGATTTTGATGATGGAGAAAAAGGTCGGGATTTTGAGTTTTTTAAGTATATGTGGCAGTTAGCTGTTAATGATAATGTTTATTCAGGTGTTTTTCAATGCCCTGGATTTGTTTCAAAAGTGAAAAAAATAATAAGATTTGATACTATATTAATTTTAATGAATAAAAAAGTTGCAGATTATTCGAAAAAAAGCGTTAATAACGTGCCTTCTTTGAATGATTAAAAAAATGTCGAAAAAAAATAAAAAAAATTAAAAAAAGTAGTTGACATGCATAATAATATAGTGATATTATGTATGGGCATCACGGCTGAGAGGCAAAAAGTGATGGAGAAATGATCTTTGAAAACTAAATAGAAACGTCAGCAAACAATAATTTTAAGTAAGAAAAAAAGCGAGAGCTAAAAGATATAAACAATAAGAGAGTTTGATCCTGGCTCAGGATTAACGCTGGCGGCAT
>JBGVED010000026.1:0-3004 GCA_045119835.1 Bacilli bacterium
TTTGCAGATAACTTAGAAGAAGGAAAACTAGATTCTGAAGAAGAAATTTTTGAAGAAGTTTATTCTACAACTTACAAAGGTACATTTGCTCAATTAGCACAAGCCCATAGACATCGTACTTTAGATTATAAAATGCAAAGACTAGAAAATAAAGAATACTATATTCCTCCAATTATTAGAGATGATAAAAAACTAGTAGAAGAATGGTTAAAAGATATTAGTTCAGTTGGAAGTGTTATTCCTCAAGGCGAAATGGTATTAATAAATGAAAAAGGTAAATACGAAGATTTTATATTGAAATGTAAAGAAAGATTGTGTAGTGCAGCTCAACTTGAAATAATGGAACAAACTAGAGATACATTAAACAAATATGAAGAAAATACAAACTCTCTAAGAATTAAATCAGATATCAGAAATTATACAAAAGGCGCAAGATGCACATTTAAAGATTTTGAGTGTTCACAAGATTGTAAATTTAAAGAAGGAAAGTTAATGACAAGAAGAATATAATTTTTACTAAAACTAAAAGAAAGTTAAGAGAAATCTTAACTTTTTTTGTCCGAATTTTTTTTTGCTCTTAACATTAATTGACTTAGTAAAACATATATTTTAATATTAATTTATAAGGTGTTGATAAAGAAATGTTAAAAGAGATGTTTTTTAAAATAAAAGAATCAGTTATGTCGGTTTTGCCAATATTTTTGATGGTTATTTTTTTACATCTAACATTTGCTCCTCTTGATAATAAAATGATAAATTCGTTCTTGGTAGGAACATTATTTTTGATTCTTGGAATGTCCTTGTTTACTCTAGGTGCAGATAATGCGATGATGCCTATGGGGAATAAAGTTGGAGCTTATTTATCTAAAAAGAAAAGTTTATGGTTTTTAATTGTAGTTAGTTTTTTATTAGGAACCTGTATTACAATAGCAGAACCAGATTTAAAGGTTTTAGCAGATCAAACAAGTTATATTCCAAGTATGACCTTAATTATAACTGTCGCTGTAGGGGTCGGTGTATTTTTAGTATTATCTGCACTTAGAGTAATCTTTAAAATAAGTTTATCTAAATTATTAATAATATCGTATGGAATTGTTTTCTTGTTAACTATATTTATACCAAATGAATTCATACCATTATCATTTGATTCAGGTGGGGTTACAACAGGACCAATAACAGTTCCATTTATAATGGCTTTAGGTATAGGAATTGCTTCAGTTAGTGGAGGAGAAAACTCCAAAAATGATAGTTTTGGTTTAATTGGATTATGTTCGATTGGACCTATTTTATCAGTATTGCTTCTAAGCGTGTTCTATCAAAATGGAAGTACAGAATATGTGGTCAGTGAAGGTAGTGCTTCTTTAATTCATTATTTTGTAGAATACAGCAAAGAAATTGCTATTGCTCTTAGTCCGATAATAATTGTATTTTTTATCTTTCAAATATTCTTTTTGAAAATTCCTAAAAAAGCACTTATAAAAATTGTCATAAGTATTGGATATACTTTTATTGGATTAGTTCTATTCTTAGTGGGAGTAAACTATGGATTCAGTAGTGTAGGGACATATTTAGGAAATCAAATTGCCTCAAAAGAGTATAACTGGATTTTAGTGCCTTTAGGTATGATAATGGGATTGTTAACAATTTTAGCAGAACCTGCTGTGTATGTTTTAAATAATCAAGTAGAAAAAATATCGAGTGGATTAATAACTAAAAAAGCAATGACTATAAGTTTAGCTTTAGGAGTATCAATAGCGGTAGGATTTTCTATGTTAAGAATCGTTTTAGATATATCTATAATGTATATTTTGCTACCAAGTTATATATTTGCCTTAACTATGACATTTTTTACTCCAAAATTATTCACTGCTATCGCCTTTGATTCAGGAGGAGTTGCAAGTGGTCCAATGGCAGCTACCTTCATTCTGCCTTTTGCAATAGGAGCATGTTCAACTTTAGGCAATAGTGTTACATTAGATGCATTTGGCCTTGTAGCCTTTATTGCCTTGACTCCATTAATAAGTATTCAGATACTAGGAATAATTTATAACTATAAAGTAAACAAAGCAGTTGTTATTGAAGAAAAAGAAGAATTTGAAGAATATATTGAATTGGAGGTTTAATTATGAAAGTGCAAAAGAAACTTAAATTTACTTTTTTAATCACAAATAAAGAATATGGAACCAAAATAGTTGAATACTTGAAAAATAAAGGAATAGAAAACTATATTTCTTTTTATGGAAAAGGGAGCGCTAGTGCTTCAATATTAGAGTATCTTGGAATAGGTGAAAGAGAAAATGATATTTTGATATATCCATCCAATTCAACCGATGCGAATTTAATTCTTGAATACATAAAGGAAAGTGAATATTTAAAAAATACAATAGCGTTTATTGTTCCTGTTAAAGGAATTTCAAATATGAATGTGTTAAATCATTTATTGAAGGGGGAGTAAAAATGAGTAAATTTGAATGTGTTGTAACTATTGTTGATGGTGGTTATAGTGAGTATGTTGTAGATGCTGCAAAAAGTGCGGGAGCTAAAGGGGCTACTATTATAAATGGAAGAGGTAGCACTTCAAAAGAAGTAGAGAACTTTTATAAATTAAACATTCAACCAGATAAACAAATTGTTTTAATTTTATGTAAGCAAACACAAACAAAAGAGATAGTTGAATCAATAAGTAAAAATGCAGGAATGAACACTAAAATGCACGCTTTATCATTTGTTTTACCTGTTGAAAATGCAATTGGAATGGCAGAAATATTTAAGGATTAAATAAAAAAAGCAACTTGTTAAATATGAAGTTGCTTTTTAAGTTCTTATTCAATAACAGTTATATTACTAGCTCTTGTCTTAGTTTCTTCTTCAATAATGTCGAAGCTAACTGTTTGACCTTGAGTTAAACTTTTATAACCTTCAGCATTGATTGCACTATAGTGAGCAAATACATCTTTACCGTCACTAGTAGTGATGAATCCATAACCTTTTTCAGAATTGAACC
>JBGVED010000027.1:0-147590 GCA_045119835.1 Bacilli bacterium
ATAAAAATTATATTTTAAGAGGTAAAAAGGAGAAGAAAAGTATGAATGGTAAAGAAAGACTTATTCAAAATATTAAAGATGTTGGCAAAGCATTGATTGAAGATGCTGAAAATATTGTTAATAGTCATAATCATATCAGAGATATAAGTATCACTTGTTATGTATGGGGTGATGATGTTCATTACAATGTTGACGTAGAGTATTTTCCAAAAGAATTTATTGATAGATTGACTAAAGAAATGACTAGCAAATAAAAACTTAATTTTAAGAGGTAAAAGTATATGGAAGAAATAAAATTTAGAGCTTGGTTGTGGAAACATTTAAAAGTAGTAGATGTCACACGTATTGATTTTGAGGCTCAAGAAATCACTTATCAAGAAATTGATTTTGAATATGATGATGTAATAAGAGAAAAAATAGCATTATTCAAAGATATTTCATTGTTACAATACACAGGTCTTAAAGATAAAAATGGTACAAAAATCTTTGTAGGCGATATTATAAAACAAACTTATATATACGAAAACAATTTTGAATTTTTTACAAAGGAAATTATTTTAGTGGTTAAATACGAAAAAGAATGGTGTCAATTTATATTAGACCATTCAAAAGACCCTGATGGGAATTGGGATTCTTTCTGTGAGGTAGATTTAGAAGAATTAGAAGTCATCGGCAACATTTACGAAAATCGTGATTTATTGACCCTTTAAAACCATAGTTTTATTACATAAAAATACAATAACATATAACCTTAAGTATCAATTATTTGATAATCCCTCATATAAATGATATTATATAATAAAACCTATAATATAAATTTATAAAGGGGCAGATAAGATGAACGACTATATTCAGGAGTTTATAGATTCTACCGAATCACTCAATACTCGCAAAGTGTTTGTGCATGTGTTCAAAAAAATTGATGCCGATAATATTGAAAATTGCAACCCTATTCAAATGGAGCAATTAATTATTGACAGTCAACCAAATTCACCTAAGTCGATTATCACAACTATATATGTGCTTTCTGTTTATGCGAAATGGTTGCAAGAAAAAAAGATAATCGACAACGATAATATGTTGCAAATCTTACAATCAATTGACAAAAAATTATTATGGAAAAAATGTGCACCGCAAGCTAAAAAGAAATTTATTTCTTATCAAGATTACGAACAAGTCATAAAAGATATAGCTACTTATGAAGAATACAACGCATTATATTTTGAATTATTGTTTGCTTGTATTTATGCTGGAATATATTCTGAGGATTTAAGTGTTATAAAAAATTTGCGCAAAAGCGATATTCAAGATGATGGTATGATTACTTTGAGAGAAGATAACAATCATATTTATAAAATTAAAGTTTCAGAAAGACTTGCAAAAGATTTAAAACAATTAGCAACTATAGATGAATGGATTCGTCCAAACAGATTTAGTTTATGTCATGTTGATATGCAAGGTGTTTATCCAGATAGTGTATTTAAAGTAGAGCGTAGAACTTCAAATTCTGAAAATTCCTATCGTTTTTCCTATTATGCAAAGCTGAGAAAAGTCAGTAAAGAGTACGTAGGACATTCTTTACTCCCGCTCCAATTATATGCTAGTGGAATTATGCATAGAATTAAAGTGGAATTAGAAAAGAGTAATATTCCATTAGAAGAAGCTTTCGCACAAAACTCACGAAATAGAACAGCTCATATGATAATAGAAAAAGAATTGATTCGTTCAAATAGCGGTATTGAAATTGGTAATTTTCGTGAGTTAGTTAAGGGACATCTTAATTCGTTCTAATTAGATAAAATTTCCTACAAACAAATGTTCTATTCGGTATTGTAATATTCTAAATATTATAGTAGTATAATTTTAGGAGCAAAGCCACGGAGTATATATTCAATGCTTCGTGGTGGCGAACCACTATATATAACAAGGAAGGAATAGATACAGAATATGGCTGCTGAAAAAACTTTGATGAAACTTGGTTTTACAAAAGATGAAAACAACACGAAATTAAACGAAGTATTTAAGGATAATATCAAACTAAAAGAAATACATATAGATTGCTATCCAACGAATCCTCTTGTTTCTTCACCGCTTCCATATATGCTTCTACTAAGAACAATTGAAAAGAAAATGTTAGTTAAGAATAGTGGAACTCGATTTGTTCTAAAAAAGAATGTTGATGGTTATGATACATACTTTATGAATGTTTTATTATCTGATATTGGTGAGTGTTACTATAGTGTTTCTAATGGCTTTTCTGAATTTATCTTAAATATTCAGAATATATATTATAGAATAACTGTTTTTAACTAAAAAAATTATATGAAAAGGTGATAAATATAGAAACAAAACAACATTTAATTTTGTATTACATTGCTTTTTTAATAATTATATTGATTGTTATTGGAATTTGGTGTTGTGAACATAAAGATAAAAGCACAACCAATACAACAATAGAAACAGAAAGAATGACAAAAGAAGAAGATAACAGAATGATAGAGACAGAGACTGACAAGGAGGTAGATACTAATCAGGCTATCGAGCCTGTTAGTTTAGGCAAGTTTAAATTAACCGCTTATTGTTCGTGTGAAATTTGCTGCAATAAATGGGCTTTAAATCGACCAGTAGATGAAAATGGTAAAGAAATTGTTTATGGCGCTATTAGAGAGAGGCTTAAAGAAGGATATAGTATAGCGGTTGACCCAACTGTTATTCCATATGGTACCGAAGTTATTATAAACGGACATACATATAAAGCGCAAGATTGCGGCGGAGCAATTAAAGGGAATAGGATAGATGTCTATTTTGAAAGCCACCAAACAGCCTTGAATTTTGGTGTTCAGTATGCTGAGGTATTTGTTAAATAAAAAATATTTTAGAAAATTCAAAATATATCTTGACAAATAATGCATGATGTGTTATAATATATGTGTAACAATTAATGTTATAAATAAAAGAAAGGATATAAAAATGAATAGTAGTTATGATTTATCTTGATAATGCGGCAACTAATCGTAGTTCTATTGATGATATTATCATTAGTACAATGACAGCAGCAATGAGAGAATGCTGGCAAAACCCTTCAAGTCTTTATGCTACCGATGTAAAAGAAGAAATTAATAAATGTCGAACCAATATAGCAAAATTTATTGGTGCAAAGTCTGATGAGATTTATTTTGCTAGTGGTGCATCCGAATCTAACAATTGGGCAATTCGAGGTTGGGATGATGAGGTTTGGTTAAATACATATAAAACGGCAAATATTATCACAACTCGAATAGAGCATAAATCAATATTAGAAGTACTTGATAAGGGTAATTTGGGTGCGATAGTAGAATATTGTGATGTAGACGAATTTGGACTTGTTAATTGTGAATCATTAGAACGTATGTTAATAAAGCGAAAAGGTAATCCTATTTTAGTTAGTGTAGGACTTGCGAATAACGAAGTTGGAGTAATTCAAGACATTAAGAGAATTTCCGATTTAGTTCATAAGTATAATGGCGTGCTTCATGTTGATGCAACTCAAGCATTACCTTATATTCCTATTGATGTAGATGAGCTTGGAATTGATTTAATGAGTGCAAGTGGACATAAATTGTCATCTGTGCTTAAAGGGGTTGGATTTTTATATAAGAAGAATGGCATAAATATTCAACCGCTTATTTACGGAGCACAAGAACTGCATTTAAGAGGTGGGACTGAAAATACCTTTGGTATTATTGGACTAAGCAAGGCAATTGACTATTGCGATGTTAGTCAAAAAACGATTGATGAAATGTGTCAGAAGAGAAATTATTTTATTAACCTTCTTGAGCGTAGATTTGATTGTGAATTAAATGGTGATATCTATTGTAGATTGCCCAATAATATTAATGTGACATTTCCTCAGAATATAACTGGAGAGGCACTTTTATATATGCTTGATATAAGTGGCATCCAAATATCGACTGGAAGTGCATGCAATAGCAAAGAAATATCACCCAGTCATGTACTCAAAGAAATTGGTTTGACAAATGAACAAGCGATGAGAACAATTCGCATAACGTTGTCTAATGATATTACATATGAAGATATAGATAAGGTTATAGAGGAAATTGATAAAGCAATTAGATTAATAGAAATATAAGGAGGAATTAAATGGCATACCGTGTATACGATAATGAACAGAAAAAATGGTTAAAAGAAAACATTTATTTAAATCCCGATGGAGAACTTTTCTTGATTAAGAAATCTCTGTTTGGAATGGTTAAAATCCCACTGGCACTTTCGCAAGATAGATATATCTATCACGAAGATATTAGTCTTACAGATAAAACAGGTAGAGCAGTCTTCGAGGGAGACTATATAAAAGCGATTGTAGGCAAAGTTAATGAAAATGATGAAAATAGTGAAGACAAAATTGAAATTGGATTAGTTTGTTATGCCCACGACCTGTCAGCTTATATTATTGTCTGTGTAGATTCAGACATTTGGTATACCCTTGGCAATTCAGTTTGCGAATCCATTGAAATCATCGGTAATGTGTTTGACGGCTATAAAGTAGACTAAAAAAGTTAAAAATTTTTAAAAAAAATACACAAAACTATTGACAAACAAAAAATATTGTAGTATAATATTAGCGTAACTAACTAGTTATGTAATTATTTATGGTAACTAATAATGTTATAAATAAAAAAATAAAGGAGAAAGAAAAAATTATGAGCGAAAAGAAAGTAATTCAACGTAGTGATTGGGTTTCACAGTTTACCCTTATCGGTAAACCTGTCATCAATGATTATACATTTAAAATTGATGAAAAGTCAGAGAAATCAAATTGGGTTTATAACGCCTTAAATCTTGGTATTGACTCTGGTGAAAAATTCGGGACAGTATATGCCGAACTTATGGGAGGATATAGCGAGGAAAATGAAAACAAAATTTTTGCACACGGCAAAAAAGATGATGGTAGCGATGATTTTGAAAAACAAATAATCGTGGACTGGGATGATAGATTCAACGATGATGTACTTGAAGCAATCGGAGACCTTTCATTTATTACTATTGGGTTAGAGAAAACTAACGAAGGTAAAACTTTTTATAAAAAATTCCTTTCAGCATATGATGCTATTGCTTACATTAAAGAACATTTAACTGAAGATGTAGTTGTAAATGTCAAAGGTAGTCTTAAATACTCTACTTATAATAATAATGTTCAAGTTCGCAAGAATATTACAAGCATTGTGCTTTCTAAAGTAGATGACTCAGCTAACTATAAAGCAACATTTACTCAATCTATTCTTATTGATAAAGACTCTGCAAGCCTTAAGAATATTGACAAAGACAAAGGAGTTATATTTGTAGATGCAAGAGTGCTTGATTATACAAAAGAAGTAAACGGCGTTGAAGTTAAAGGTCAATATCCTTACAACAAACAATTTGAGTTTGCTATGGACTTCTCTAACGAAGCCGCTTGTAAGAAGATTATGGATAAACTTTTCAAAGTTAAAAAAGATGTTACTCAAATTACGTTCGAAGGTGAGTTTGTTGAAGGTGGAGCTGTTGTAACTGCGACTTGGGATGACCTACCAGACGACATTAAAGACCTTGTTGAAACAGGTGTGTTTAGTAAAGAAGAAGCATTAGCAAAATGTACAGCTAATGGTAGTAGAGAAAGACGTATGGTGCTTAAAAAACCGCAAATTAAACTTGTAGGTGAAGACAAAATTCCTGTATTATGCGTTTACCCTGAGAGATATACAGAAGATGACCTTGTACTTGACTATCTTTACACTAACAAAACCAATGATAACAATAAGGTTGATGACATAGACGCAACCGATATTACAGCAGACGATTCTATGGATTGGCTGAACTCTCTATAAGTAATTTACAGTAATTACGATTTGCAAAAAATGAATGAAAAGGAGAAAAAATAGAATGGCTAAATTTGGACGAAAGAATAAAGTATCTCTTAATCCGCTTGACGCAAATATCTGCTTATTAGGTCTTCCTAAAATCGGTAAGACTACGATTATGAAAGAAATTGCAGAAAAGTTAGTTGGTGGAGATGGTTATTTATTTTTAGAAATGTATCGTGAAAACGGTGCAAAGTACATAGAAGACATTGTTTATGAAGATGTTCCTGATTGGGATACTTTTGTAGAAATTATTGATGATATTGTTGATAACAGAACAACGGATTATGCAGATTTGAAAGTTGTAATCTTAGATACTCTTGATAACGCACTACAATTGGCTGAGCAAGAATCTATTAGATTATGGAATAAAGAAAATCCTGCAAAGAGAACTACTGCAATTAATGCTGCTTGGGGTGGTTACATGAAAGGTCAAGACAAGGCAATGGAACTTCTCCAAGAGCAATTGTTTAGACTAAGAACTGTCGGAGTTGCATTTAGTGTAATTGGTCACGTTCGCCAAACAACTATTACAGACCCTATTACTAATGAATCATATCAACAAATTACTTCCGATGTTTCTCAAAGATATTTCAATCAATTAAAGAAAAATATCGACCTTGTTGGTATTGCATACATTGATAGAGAATTGGTTAAAAACAAAGTTAATGGTAAGGAAGTTTCTACGGTTAAATCTGAAACAAGAAAGATTAAGTTTAGAGATGATAACTATACTGTTGATAGTGGCAGTCGTATGAGTCAAATTGTCAGTGAAATTAATTTTGATGCAGACGAGTTTATTAAAGCAACGACAGATGCTTTAGAAGCTGAAGTTAAGAAGGGCGGTAAATCAGTAGAAGACCGTAAAAAAGAAAATGAAAAAGAAGAAAAAGAAAATCTTAAGCGTATTGCCGAAGCAGAGGTAAAAGCAAAGGCGGATAAGAGTCTTGATGAAATTAAATCTCAAATTGTTAGTTTCTTTGTCACAAATAAGACTAATCTTGACGCTATTAAACCAGTACTCGCAATTTGCAAAGAAAACGGATATAACAATCCACAAGAGATTGATGATATTGAATGTGCTAAGAAAGTCTTGGAGGCTTGTAAATAATAATTAAAGTTATACCAAAACTATACCCATTGTACCCCTTTGACTTTTTTGTCCGAGGGGTATCGGGGTATAAGAATATAATAGAAATGGAGTGAGAATATGGCTCGAAAAAAGATGACTGAAAAAGAAAAACAAGATTGGGAAGCTCTATACTTCTATGTAAAAGGATTGTTAGGTTATGATGAAAATCAAGCATTATCTAGCACAATGGTTCTTAGACTTAAAGGATTACTGACTAATAAGTTTATAGAAAATAATAACATTCAAAATGGTGCTAATTATTCTTACGAGGTAATATTAAATACATTTAAATTTTGTCGTTTTGATATCGAAAAAGCGTTAAGAACTAATAGATTTGCGAACGAATCACATAAATTTAATTATTTATTAAAAATTATTGAACAAAATATCAATACTGTTTATATGAAAATGAAAAGTGTTGAAAGAGCAAAAGAAAAAGCAAAGAATACACTTGTAGAAACGCCTACACATGTTGGTGCTGAATTTAAACCCAAAGAAAAAAAGACAGATAAGTTTTCAGACTTATGGTAAGCGGGGTTAATAATGGCAGAAAAAAATAGTAAATTAAGTCCGTTTGAACAACAACAAGCAGAAGCAGCAAAACAAATTCTCGAATATAAATTAGGCGCAGAAGCATCTATTGTTTCAATGATATATAAAAATCCAGATTTGCTTAGAGAAACAAATTTGGAGCTGAATGATATACATAATAATTGTTGGCGAGTATATTTTGCTATTGCATATGATATGATTGTCAATGAAAAAATGGCAACACTTTCTGAGGTCGATATTGGTCTTTATTTAGAGAAACATTCTAAGTTAGCAGATAAATATTATAATGAATACGGCGGATACCAAACCATTGAAAATGCTGGTGTATATATTAAAGAAGAAAACTTTGAAAGTTATGTTAGAGATTTAAGAAAATGGAATACTGTTGCTCGATTGGTTAAACATGGCTTTCCTTGCGACAAAGCAAGATTGAGTGAAATTTGTGATATGTCAGCAGAAGAATTATATGATGAATATACAGTTTATTTAAATGATATATTTGCAAATATTGACAACAATATTAAATCTTATAACGGTTTTGATGGTATGAAAGATTTAATTGATGAATTGGACGAAGGTAAGAATGTGGGTATCCCATTTGCAAACTGCGATATTCTTAACAGAGAAACTGGCGGTATGCTAGGTGGTAATATTGTAGGATTTGGAGCGGCTTCGGGAGTTGGTAAATCAACTTTAAGTATCAACTATATATTTCCATCAATGATAAAATACAACTTAAAAGCGGTATTTATTATCAACGAAGAAGACCAAAATAAGTTTAAAAAAGAAGCAATTGTTTGGTATTGTTCTAACGTGTTAAAACATCCTATTCAAAAACGAGTTCTTAGAGATGGTAACTTCGACAAAGAGACAAAGGAAGTTTTATACAAGGCAGCCGAGTGGTTTGAAAGTCAAAAAGAGAACCGTAACATCACTATCATTCCTCTTGAACAATATACGGCAAGAACAGTTATTAAACTTATTAAGAAATACACAAAAATGAATTGTGATGTTATATGTTTGGACACTTTAAAAGAAAGTTACGATGCTCGTGATAAAGAATCTTGGAAATCTCTTATGACCGACTGTGTGGATTTCTATGATTGTATTAAACATACAAACACTTGTATGGTTATTACATATCAACTTGTCAAAAATAAAAGTAAGTATCTGACAAATGCAGACATTGGTATATCTAAGGGTATACTTGATATTTTTAGTGTAAATATCTTTTTTAGAAGACCTTTACAAACTGAATTTGAGGGTGGAAAAGATGAATTGTATTGCTACAATCCTATTAAAAATAGCAATAGTCGTCTTGAGTTTAAATTGCAAAAAGATAAGCATTATATGATTGGTTTTATTAGTAAAAATAGACACGGTATGAGCGATGTACAAGTTATTAGTGAAGCCGATTTCTCTGTGAATCAATATAAAGACCTTGGCTACTGCAATGTAGTACAAGATTATTAGGTAATAAATAAATGTATAAGGTAAAAATTATGACAATTAATGAACTAAAAGGATATATCTATAAAGAGAATAAAATAGAATATATACTCGAACAGCTTGGTTGTCATGAAATCAAGCGTAACGACCAAAAAGGGTATATTAGTGCAGCTCACAAAGATGGCGATAACCCAATGGGTGTTTGCATTCGTAATAACGAATATTTGGATTATCGCAGTTTTTCAAGAGGAATTGATTATGAAGATAGTCAAGATTTAATAAGTTTAGTAGAAACTACTAAAAAGATATCATTTATTGAGGCAGTCAAATATCTTCATCAAATCCTCGACTTGCCTTTTGAGTTCAAAAAACAAGAGAAACCAAAAAAACAATACGACCCTTTAAATGTATTCAAAAAAGTTTTAAGATGCAACAGGACAATAGTTAATGTAGAAGATATCCATATGTTGGACGACAAGATATTAAACGATTATATTCCTATGTTACACATTGACTGGGTGCGTGAGGGAATAACTGAAAGGGCGAGAAAAAAGTTTAATATTGCTTATTCTTATAAACATAAACGAATAGTGATACCTCACTATTATTGGATGACAAACGAATTGATTGCTTTCAATATGCGTACTACAGTTCCCAACTATGAAGAATTTGGTATTAAAAAATATTATTTAAGCAATGGATATAACAAATCGCTAAATCTTTATGGCTATTGTCAAAACAAAGATGAAATTGAAAGAAAAGGATATTGCACTCTTGTAGAAAGCGAAAAAAGTGTATTAAAGCGATATTCGTTAGGCGATGGCACTTGTTTAGCATTATCAGGTAAAAGTTTATCAACAGAACAAATACGCATTATAAATTCATTAAAAATAAATGAGCTTGTAATATGTCTTGATAACGATGTAAATATTGATGAAGTTAGATGGATGGCTGAACAATTTAAACACAGAGTTAAAGTAAGTTATATAAAGGATTTTATGGGTCTTCTTGATGAAAAAGATTCACCTTGCGATGCTCGTAATAAAGATTATCAATTCTTGTTTGATAACAGAATTATTTATGATAGAAATGAACAAAGAAAATATCAAGAAAGTTTAAAGAAATAGGTTAGAAAAATGAATGAAAAGAAAGAAAAGAAATTAAATAAAACAGAATGTGTGTTAGAACACTTAAAAAAGAATGGTTGTATTACAAGTTGGGAAGCAATTGATTTATATGGAGCTACTCGTCTTTCAGCAATCATTTATAATTTGAGACATAGAGAAGGCTATTCCATAGATATGATTAACTTACCTTTTGTAGATAGATTTGGCACTAAATCTCATTACGGTAAATATATTTTGATTGGTGATTAATAATATGAAATTATATTTCAAAAATTCAAGAGGCGAGAGAAGAATTATAGCAGAGCCTAAAACCGAAGAAGAAGCTATGAAAGAGATAAATAAATTTTGTGAAGAAAGAAATTTTAAAATCTATTATGTAAGAAAATGGCAAACCGAAGATGGTCTTAAGTATGATGTTGGTTCTCACACAGAATTTTTTGTACTCGATAATAGAGATTAAAATGGTTATTTTAAGAGATACAAGTAGTTAAAAGTGATGGGTGGGACAACAATATATCTCACCCTAAAATTATTATTAAAATTCTGTAAAAAATTTTCAGAAAACTCTTGACATTTATGTAATAATATGGTATAATTATATTGTAAAAAAATAGAAGAGTTTTAACTCATAACGTTATATAGTAAAAGAAAGGTAAAAAGTATGGAATGGAGTTATAAGAGTGAAATTGCCAAATCAACAGGTTACGAAGATGTTATGGATTCTATTAGTAACATCACGCCAGATGAATTTAATCAAATGACCGATGATGAAAAAAATGAAACCGTAGATAGAATTTTTAATATTATTAGGTCAAAAAATATATTTCCGATTTATTATTTCAATGATGAAGGAATCAAACAAGAGATTCGTAAATGTATAGAAAAAAATGTTGATTTTGATGGCAAAACCTTATCAACAAAAGATATTAGCGGACAACATTTATGCAGTTTTCTTTTTCCAAATTTACATAAAGTAGAATGTAAAGGTGTTAAAAATAATTCGATGTGGGATAGATTTTTCGATGATACAAAATTAAAGAAAACCATTAAATTCACATTGACATATGAACCTATGAAAAATAGTTATACAAGTCTTTATCGCAGTAGTAGATTAATTGGCGGTAATGTTGCAACAAATTTTCCGCCGATGAAAGCCAAAGCTCTGTATGAGAAATATTGTCCAGAGGGTGCTGTGATTTACGATTTCGCTTGCGGTTTCGGTGGTCGTATGTTGGGTGCGTTGTCTAGTAAAAACAACTATAAATACCTTGGCGTAGAGCCTTGCACTGAAACATATAATTCATTAAATAAACTTGGAGAATATGTTGAAGAAGTAACAGGTAGAAAAGGTTCGTTTAAAGTATATAAGTGTGGTAGTGAAAACAAATTAACAAATAAAACGGAATTTGTTGATTTTGCATTTAGTAGTCCGCCATATTTTAACTTAGAAAAATATAGCGACGAAGAAACACAGTGCTATAATCGATTTAAAACTTTGGATGAATGGTTTGACGGCTATGTAAGACCAACAATTCAAAATATTTATACATATTTAAAAAAAGATGCATATTATGCTGTTAATATCGCAGATTTTAATATAGGTAAAAACAGAATTGAGTTTGTAGATAAATGGATTCAAATATCCAAAGATGCTGGTTTTGAGTTAGTAGATGAAATCACCTTATCTTTACAAGTAAGACGAGGAAATGGTTTTGAAGACAAGAAAACAAAAAAGGAAGGAATTTTTGTTTTTAAAAAATGTAACTGATAATGTTATATATTTAGAAAGGAATACAAAAATAGAATATGTTTGAATGGAATTATAAATCTAATGAACAGGTTAGTAATGGATATGAAGATGTAGTAGACATTCTAAGTTCTTATACGCACGAAATATACAAAAATGCAAGCGATAAAGAAAAGGATGAGATTGTCGAAAAGGTATTTAATGTATATAGAACAAAAAATATTTTCCCAATTACATATTATAATACTGATGGTATAGATGAGGAAATTCGTAAATGTATAGAAAAAGAAGTAGCAATTAAAGATAATCTTCTTACTTTTAAATTTTTACAAGGCACAAACTTATGTAGGTTTTTATTTCCTAATTTATTCAAAGTAGAATCAGGCACATCGAATAATAATAGTATGTATGAAAGATTTATGAATGACCATAAATTAAAAAGGGCAATCAAACTTGTTTTCGATATGAATGATAATGGATATGTTAATCCAACTCAATTAAGAAGTAAACTCGAATTGATTGGAGGGAATGTAGCAACTAATTTTCATCCTATGAAAGCAAAAGCATTATATGAAAAATACTGTCCTAAAAATGGTATCATTTATGATTTTGCTTGTGGTTTTGGTGGAAGAATGTTGGGAGCTTTATCGAGCAAAAATAACTATAGATATTTTGGTGTTGAACCTTGCGTAGAAACATATACGCATTTAAATGAACTTGGCGCACATATTGAAAGAAATACAGGTAGAAAAAATTCTTATAAAATAAGTTGTTCTGGAAGCGAAGATTATTGTCCGAAAGAAAATTTTGTTGACTTTGCCTTTAGCAGTCCTCCGTATTTCAATTTAGAAAGATATAGTGAAGAAGATACTCAATGTTATAATAAATTTGAAACTTTAGAGTCTTGGTTCGCAGGGTATGTAGAGCCGACAATTACAAATATACACAAAATGTTAAAATCAGGAGCATACTATGCTGTTAATATTGCCGATTTTAATTTTGGTAATAATAGAGTTGAATATGTAGATAAATGGATTGAATTAAGTATTAAATGTGGATTTGAATATGTAGAACGAATTTCTATGAAGGTTTCAACGAGAAGAGGTTTTGGTCATAGAGATGAAAACAATGAAGCAAAAGAAAAACAAGAAGGGATTTTTGTTTTTAAAAAAATATAACTATTAAAATGAGATGATTGGTAATAATCTAAATATTATTATATAATTAATAAAGATAGAGGAATTAAAATTATAAAAAGAAAAGGTGATAAATATGACTGACGAAATAATGAAATTAAAATGCAACGCAGAATATTATCGTGCTTTATATTGTTTGGGACAATGCTCAAGAGAAGTAGCTAAAGAAGAAATTATGCCTTATTTAGATAAGGTTAATGAAAAAGCAAAAGAACTTGCTAAAAAGTATAGTCAAAGATATAAACCAGTTACTTTTAATGCCTTTGTTAGATAATGAAGTGATGAGTTTGATATGGAGAAAATAATAATATGAATTTAAAAATTGATAAAAAATTAAATATTTATATGATAATGCTTGCACTATATTGCGTAACATTAATCATAACAAATATCACATCTAATAGAACTTTTGAAATAGGGCAATTTATGTTGCCGTCTGCGGTTCTTGCATTTCCCATTGTTTATATTGTTAATGATGTATTGACCGAATGTTATGGATTTAAAATGGCAAGTAAAGCTATTTGGACTGCATTTGCCTTAAATTTATTCTCAGTAATATTTTTTAATATTGCTATAAATTTACCAACAACAATTGATTATTCTAGTTATAATATTGTTCTTGGTAGTACATTAAAACCTTTAATTGCTTCGGTATTAGCATATTTAGTAGGTAGTTTTGTTAATGCAAAAATAATGGATATAATGAGAAAACATAAAAGTCTTATGTTAAGATGTGTTCTTAGTACTTTATTCGGTGAAACAATTGATGCCATGATTTTCATTTCAATTGTATTTATTGGAGTTATGGATTTAAAAACTGTTTTCATAATGATAGTTACGCAAGCAATTTTCAAAACTTTATATGAAATTGTTATGTATCCTATAACAAAGAAAGTTATAACAAAAATTAAACAATTAGGATAGAATCATAACAATATGAATACAAAGATTTTTTTAGCTGGTGTACATAGTATAAAAACAACCATTGTTCCATATTTTAAACCACATTTTGTACTAGAAAGTTTTATGTATTTGAAATCAAACACAAAATCAACACAAGAGTATATAAAATGGTGTTTACAAGCCGATGAGTTTTTGTTAGATAGTGGAGCATATACTTTTATGACCAAATCTGCAAAAACTATAAATTATACAAGTGAAATGTTAAAAGATTATATTGATAAATATATAAACTTTATAAATACATATGATATTCAAAATTTCTTTGAAATGGATATTGATAGTGTTATTGGTTATGAGAACGTAAAATTAATTAGAAAATACATAGAAGACAAAACAAATAAAAAGGTTATACCAGTTTGGCATAAAAATAGAGGAATAGAAGATTTTTATGATATGTGTAAGCATTATAAATATGTGGCAATCGGTGGTATTGCATCAAAAGAGATTAAACCATCAGAATATGATTTTCTATGTAAACTTTGTGACATAGCGCATGATTATGGCTGTAAGATTCATGGGCTTGGGTATTCTCCTTTGTCTATATTAAATGAAAGAAAATGTCCATTCGATACAATTGATAGTACAACTTGGATAAATCACAGATTTGGTAATTTTTTTGATTTGAATAATGGCAAACTTGAAAAGATAAAAGATAGTGTGAGAAATTGGAGAAAGTTAGACCAAGATTCGTATTCTTCTTGGGTTGAATTTTCCAAATTAATAGATGTATATAAAGAAAAGAAAGAATAAAATTACGATTTTAATATGAGGTAAACAAATGAAGAAACCTAAAATAAAAAATGTTATAGGAACGGGCGGTGTACACTGTATATATGTGAATGACCGCTACTTAATTTATCTTGATGATGGCTGTGTGTATGATACGGTACACGCAAAAGACATTCCACAGTATGTTTTCAAGATAAGAGATAGAGCAATGAATAATAAGTAAATATATAAGAAATAAAATTGAGGTTTTAAGAGGAGATTAAATATGGCAAGATTAACAGACGAAGAACTTGAAAGAATTAAGAGTAATCATAATGTCCAACGCTTGTGGAGTTGGAGTAGAGTAAATACATTCTTAACTTCTAAATATGAATATTTGCTTCAATATGTGTTAAAAGTAGAAGAAGATAGATGTGATAGTTGTTACACGACTTTAGGTACGATTTGTCATGATACTTTAGACAAATTTTATGAGGGCAAGATTAAATACGAAGCTATGATTGATGATTATAATGATGGTTTTACAACTGCAATTATAATTGCTGGTTTGAAATTTAACCGTTCAAATGAAGAAGACAATAAGAGTATTGGTGAAAAATACAATGCTAATCTTGTTCATTTCTTTAAGAATCATACGGTGTATAAACATAAATTATTAATTGAAAAGCCAATTATTGTTAATGTTGATAACAATATTTTTATTGGTTATATTGATGCTTCGTACAAAGATGATGATGGTTGTATTCATGTTTTAGATTTTAAATCATCTAGTATCTATACTGGTAAAAAATTAGAAAATAATTCAGGACAATTGATACTTTATAGCCTTGGCTTACATCAAATTGGTGTTCCATTAGAAAAGATAAAACCGCAGTTTAACTTCTTGAAATACTGCACTATTCAGTATCAGTTAAAAAAGGGAGATATTAAATATCGCAATGTAGAAAGAAGCAAAATTGGTGAAAGCCTTCAAAGCAATGCGCAAACTTGGTTAAAATATTTTGGTTATGAACCAGATGAGTATTTAAAAACGATGCTTGATACAAATAGTATTGATTGCCTTCCTGAAGAAGTTAAAGAAAAGTATGTAATTACTGATTGCCACGTAGATGTTGAATTAAATGAAAATATTGTAAACAAATGGATGAGTCATATTGCGACAACTATTAAAGATATCGAGTTGCGTGAAGCGGATTATAAAGAAACCAAATCTGATAAATGCTTTTGGGATGATGAAGATAGCATAAAAGAACAAAGTTACTACTATGCAAATTTATGTTCTTATAGTGCTACAAAATTACTACCTTATAAGGCTTATTTAGAAAAGCTTGAAGCTACCCAAAACGGAACTGACCTATTCAATGGGTTACTTAGTGGAGACGCAGTTGTTCAAAGTAGTAATGTTATAGATAATAAAAATAATGAACCAGATTTGAGCTGGCTTGAAAATATATAGAGGTAAATAAATATGAAAGATTATATAGTATTAGAAGTTAATGGAAAGAAAGAAACATTGGGTTGTTTTACAATCGAAACACCAAACGAATACCTACTTGTTAATAGTACAGAACCAATTTTAAATAATAGTATCTTTGAAGATTTTATTAATGAAATCTTTTGGTTAACAGTTAAAGAACTTGTACACGAGGTTGATAAGAAAATTGATAATGTGTATATAACTTTTCTTAATAATGAAGAAGAACTGATTTGCTCTATTGTGATAGACAAATTTAAACCCAAAAGAGGCAAATATCACATGATGGTTGTTGATTGGCAAGCAAGTGGCTATACATTTAAGTATACAGAGAATGCCGAAAATGCAACTAAATAAGGTTGCAAATTGAAAAAGCAACTATATTTAGTTGCTTTTAAAAGTTTAATTTTAAGAGGTGATAAGTATGGATAGAGAAGTTTATGAAATAATTAAAGCTGAAGAAAAGAGACAGAACGAAACTATTGAACTTATAGCAAGTGAGAACTTCTGTAGCGATGCAGTTAGAGAGGTTGTAGGTAGTGTTTTGTGTAACAAATATACGGAAGGATACCCAGACAATCGTTATTATGGCGGTTGTGAACATTATGATAAACTTGAAAGATTGTGCCAAAAACGATGGCTACAGGTTTTTAATGTAGAAGACACTTATCATTGTAATGTGCAACCTCATAGTGGTTCTCAAGCTAACTTTGCCGCATATATGTCTATATTAAAGCCTAATGATACAATCCTTGCTATGAGTCTGGACAATGGAGGTCATTTAACTCATGGCTCTGCTGTAAATTTTAGCGGTAAGATATTTAATATGGTTTTCTATGATGTAGATGAAAATGGTTTTATTGATTATAACGATATAGAAAACAAGATTAAAACACATCATCCAAAGTTAATTGTTGCTGGGGCAAGTGCATATTCAAGAATAATCGATTTTGCAAGAATCAAAGAAATCATTGATGCGTGCTCTAACGATGAATACAAACCTTTTTTCATGGTTGATATGGCACATATTGCAGGTCTTGTAGCTGCTGGTTGTCATCCTAGTCCTTTTGGATATGCAGATATTATTACTACAACTACACATAAAACTTTGAGATGTACAAGAGGGGGTCTTATTTTCTGTAAGCGTGAACTTGCAAGAAAAATTGATAGTGCAGTATTCCCTTGTAGTCAAGGTGGTAGCCTTATGCATATTATAGCTGGTAAAGCTGTTGGTGCATTTGAGTGTATGCAACCAGAATACAAAGACTATATTTGGAATGTTGTAAAGAACACAAAGGCTATGTGTGATGAGTTTATTTTAATGGGGTATAAGATTGTAACTGGTGGTACTGATAACCATTTGTTCTTATTAGATTTATCCGAACTTGGTATTACTGGTAAAGATGTACAAGAAGCTTGCGATAGACACAATATTACACTAAATAAAAATTGCATTCCTAATGACAAACAATCGCCTAAGTATACGAGCGGTGTAAGAATTGGTTGTGCAGCCGAAACAACCAGAGGTAAAACTGCCGATGATTTCCGTAATATTGCTCACAAGATAGACGATATTATTAAGAATGAAGTAATGGCTTAAAACTAACATTTTAAGGGGTGATATAAATGTGTTTATTTAAAAAGCGTAAAAATGATGAAGGAATGTCAAACAAACAGGCAATTAACTTGTTATTTCATATAGGAAATAATATTAATAAGATTGCCGACACTGATGAAGATGCTGAGGTATATTTACAGGCTATTGAAAAGGCAGTAGATGCATTAAAAGATTAGTTTTAAGAGGTAAATGTATGAAGAAAAGAACAAGATGGAAGAGAGTATATAATCCAATTATAGGCGTAAGATTTTTTGACACTGGCAAATACGGCTTCTCAGGTTACTTTACCATTGAAAAGTTGTGGTGGTGTCAAATACATAGTAAAAGCGTAGAGAATTTGAATGGTCTACATTGGTATTGGCTTGACAAAATAGTGATGCAAATCAGAACTAATGAAGGACTTGTATATAAAATGCCATTCTTTCCTTGGATGGAAGTCCATGATGAAAGTGGTAAAAAGAGTATTGCAGATTATTATAATGAAAATAGTTTTATGGCAAGAAGAAAGAGATGGCAAGAAGAAAGAGTAAAGGGTAATTAACTATGATAGGAACAGAAAATTGTGTATATAAAACACCTTGTGGATGGTGTTCTAAATGGGATAAAGAGTGTGATAAGAAAATACATAAACCTAATGAGTCTGTAAATATTGCAGTTGTCAAAAAGTGCGAATCAGAATCAGACCATGAATGGGAAGGTTGCTGCATTTCAACAACAGAAATAAGTTATATATGTAAAAAGTGCGGTGCTCGCAAGACAATTCCTATGGACTACTCTCCTTGTAATGAACTTACAATAAGCGTACCAAAAAATGATATTCCAAATTGTTGTAAGCTTTGTTCGAATCATCCTTCAAATGGTGGTTCTGGATTTTGTACTTGCACCCTTCCTTATTTTGAACAAAGTTGGACTTGTACTGCAACTTCAAATACAACAAAATTGGATTAATAAAATTAACAATTTAAGAGGTAAATGTATATGAAAATATCAAAAGAACAATATTGCATTGTAACAAAATCGTTTCCATTGCAATTTATGCAAGATGGCGAATACTACGACAATATTGATGACATTGTATTAATGGATAAAAAATATTGTGAAAATGAATTAAAAACATACGATGAACCTGAGCTTTTTCAGATTTTGAAGGTTCAATTAACTTATGAGTTTTAAAATAAAGGTTTTAAGTGATGGGGAATAATATAATATGAATAAAATTAATAAACCAAAAATAATAGTTTCATTTAGTGGTGGCAAAGATAGTACTTGGATGTTACTAGAAATGATTCGTAGAAAAGAGCATATTGACGAAGTTGTTTTCTTTGATACTGGCTGGGAGTTTCCACAAATGATAGACCATGTTAAAAAGATTAAGAAATTAGTAGAAGATAATGGTATTATATTTACAACTTTGCATCCAGAACAATCATTTGATTATTTAATGTTTGATAAACCAGTTAAAGAACACAAAGGCGGTACACACTATGGGTATTCGTGGTGTGGGTTAAAAGGATGTCGTTGGGGAACAACTGAAAAAATAAAAACTATAGATTCTTATTTTGCCAATGAACCAGACCATATTCAATGTGTCGGTATTGCCGTTGATGAGCCTGAGAGATTAGAAAAAGAGCGTAAGGGTAACAAGAGATTTCCATTGGCAGAATGGGGAATTACCGAAGCAGAGTGTTTACAAGGGTGTTATGCTCTTGGTTATGACTGGGGAGGTCTTTATGAAGACTTAGATAGGGTGTCTTGTAAATTTTGTGCTTTGAAAAATTTGAAGGAACTTCGTAATGTTTATTTTAAAATGCCTGATGTATGGAGTGAATTAAAAGACTATCAAAACAAAACTCGCTTCCCATACAAAGGAGAAGGTCAAAATGTTTTTGATTTAGAAGTTAGATTTGAACTTGAAAAAGAATTTGAATCACAAGGCAAATCAATTAGAAGCAAAGAATTTTTTAATGAACTAAAGAAAAGATTAAATCAATAAGGTTATAACAAATAAAATTGAATTTTTAAGTGATAATTCGTTTGCCATTTAACATTTCCTCCAATCTTTTAGTCATTTTGAATCAAAATTTACATAATAAAATACTTAACTGTAAATTCATTCTATGGTTTAAAATGAAAAGTTATACTTAAATTGCTATAATTGAAAAAATATAGGATATAAATTGTTATAAACTGTATGATTTTTACGCAATTTTTAATATAAAAATTCAACTTTAAGTGTCCAAAATTCTTTAGAGGATGTTCTTAATAGTTGTCCAAAAAATGTAACGGTAATAAACAATATTATTAAAACTTATTACAAGATTAATAGCGATATATATAAGAAGATATCTGTCGCAATTAGTGGTGGAGCAGATAGTGATGATATGTTAGATATTTGTTGGATGTGTGACAACGATAAAAAAATTACTTATGTTTGGTGCGATACAGGTTTAGAGTATCAGGCAACAAAAGACCATCTTAAATATCTCGAAGAGAAATACAACATTGAGATTATTCGTACAAAAGCAATTAAACCAATACCTCTTTCTTGTAGAGAGTATGGTCAACCATTTGTATCCAAAAGAGCTGCGGATTATATTTCAAGACTGCAATCACATGGATTTGATTTTAGAGATGGCGATTATAGTGAGTTGGTAAAAAAATATCCAAAAGCAAAAGGAGCATTAAAGTGGTGGTGTAACGAATTTGGCGAAGGCAGCAGCTTTAATATCCAAAGAAATAAGTGGTTAAAAGAGTTTATGATTGTCTATCCACCTACATTTCAAATTTCTGATAAGTGTTGTCAGTATGCTAAAAAGGATGTAATGAAAAAATACATCAAAGAAAATCCAGTTGATTTACATATGGTAGGTGTAAGAAAGGCAGAGGGTGGACAAAGGGCGACCGCCTATAAGTCTTGCTTTGACCAGAACATTGATGGTCATGACAATTACAGACCGCTATTTTGGTATAAAGATGAAGATAAAGAAGCATATGAACAAGCACGAAATATAACTCATAGCAAATGCTATACTGAGTACGGATTGAAAAGAACTGGATGTGCTGGTTGCCCGTTTGGTAAAGATTTCGAAATGGAACTTAAAATTATTGAAAAGAATGAGCCTAAATTATTCAAGGCGGTAAATAAAATTTTCGGAGATTCATATGAATATACACGAAAATACAAAGAGTTCTGCGATGAGATGGATGCGAAATATGGTTCGTATAAATCTTATTTGGCAAATAAAAATGAAAGTAACAAAATAAAGTTTTAAGAGGTAATAAAATGAATGCTGAAGAAAGATTGCTAGAATATGGATACGAGGGTGTGAAGTATTTCGTTGATGAAAGTTATGACGATGCTCTTATTGGTGTAAGTGAAGACGGTAGAGCCATCTATGATTTTGGATTAATGATTGAATGGTTAATGACTAAATATGGTTGGTCTGAATCTGAATCTATCGAATGGATTGAATATAATACAATTAGAGCTTTGCCTTACTTTGGTGACAAGGCGCCGATAATTATGTATGGGTTGCCATTAGAATAAAAAATAAAATTTTTTAAATTATTTTGCACAAATTACTTGACACAGGTTTATTATTGTGATATAATATCACTATAAAAGATTTGTGTCTTTTATAATTATTAAGGTTATAAAATTAGAAAAGAGGTAAAAGAAAATGATGGAAAAAGTAAACCCTTGCCACCCTGATAAAGTGGCTGATAGAATTGCAGGAGCATTAGTTGACCTTGCATACAAAAAAGAAGAAAACCCAAAAGTGGCAGTTGAAGTGTTAATTGGACATGGTGTATGCCATATTATTATTGAGTCGAGTGTAGAATTTGAATGGCACGATGTTAAAGATATCGTTACACGTATAGCTGGTAATGTCGATTTAAACTTACGAGTTGTACCACAAGACCAATATTTAGCAGCTAATCAAAATGAAACAATTAAATGTGGTGATAATGGTATTTTTAAAGGTGTACCATTAACTGAAGAAGAACGTGAATTATCACAAATAGCACGAACTATTTATGATGTTACTAACACTGATGGTAAATATATTTTAAATGGTGACAAACTTATTATTTGTCAAAGCAATATAAAAACTGAAACGGCAAGATATATTTACCAAAAAGCGTTTGATAATTTTGGTGGTAAAAGATTAACAATTAATCCACTAGGAGATTGGACAGGTGGTATTAGCGTAGATAGTGGTGCTACTAATCGTAAACTTGGTTCTGATATGGCTCAAAGTGTTACAGGCGGTGGACTACACGGCAAAGATTTATCTAAAGCCGATGTATCTGTAAATATCTACGCTTTCTTAAAAGCTCAAAAAACAGGACAACCAGTAGAATTGTGCTGTGCTATTGGTGATGAAGAAATCGATGGTAAACCATATAGTGAAATTGTTGAAATTGCAAGAGAGTACATTAAGTCTGTTGGAGGCTTTGAGGCTTTTGCTTGCTGGGGATTATTTTAAATACAATGGATATGAGTTGTTATGGGGCATAAATTAAATTTAGTAGCTGAAAGATATGGTAGCTTATTAGTTATCGGCTCTGTACCGAATAAAAACGGGAAAACATATTGGCATTGTATTTGTGATTGTGGAAACGAATGTGTAGTCGCAACACACGAATTAAGAAATGGTGATACAAAATCGTGTGGGTGTCTACATAAAAAGGCAAATTCAGAAAATGGTAAAAAATCTAAAAAATATAATACATATGATTTAAATGGTGAATATGGCATAGGATGGACGTCGAATACTAATCGAGAATTTTATTTTGATTTAGAGGATTATGATAAAATTAAAGATTATTGTTGGTGTGAAAGCATATCAAGTTCTGGGTATCATATGTTAACTGCAACAATTTCGGGCGTAAATAAAAGAGTTCGTTTTCATCATTTATTAAATTGCCAAAATTTTGACCACATTAACAGAAACCCCTTAGATAATAGAAAGTCAAATTTAAGACCATGCACTGTTTCACAAAACGGTATGAATGCAAAAATACCGAAAGATAATACCAGTGGGTATATCGGAGTAACATTTCATAAAGCAACGAATAAATGGAGAGCGAGAATTAGCATTAATAAATGTCGTAAAGAGTTGGGCAATTTTGAGAATAAGGAAGATGCTATAAAAACTAGACTAAAAGCAGAAGCTGAATATTATAAAGAATTTGCACCACAAAAACATTTATTTGAACAGTATGGAATAGAATAAAATTGGCTTTTTAAAGGATTGAAAAAAGACATAATTAATAAAGTTATATAGAAAGGTGTAAGTAATGAGTGAATCAAGCAAAAATTATACGGTATATCATTGCCATTCGGATTTATCGAATGGTGTGACCAATATTGACTCCGTTACAAAATACAAGGAGTATGTAGATTATGCCAAGTCTCTTGGTATGACCGCTTTAGCCTTTGCAGAACACGGCAATATTTTTGAGTGGGTTCATAAGAAAGAAGCGATTGAAGCTGCTGGTATGAAATACATACACGCTGCCGAAGTATATCTGACATCGAACAATAGTGTAGAAGATAAACATAGAGATAATTACCACTGTGTGCTAATTGCCAAGAATTATGATGGTGTAAAAGAGTTAAATAGATTGATTTCATCTTCTTTTAATAGAAATGATTATCACTATTATTATGCACCTCGTATTGGTTTTAATGAACTATATGCAACATCAGATAATATTATTGTTACTACGGCTTGTCTTGGTGGTGTCATTAATAAAGCCGAAAATAATCTTAAAGCAGAGTTCTTAAAGTTCTTAATTAAAAATAAACATAGATGTTATCTTGAGGTACAGCATCATAATTGTGTAGACCAAGCTACATATAATAAACTCCTTTATGCAATTCATCAAAAAACAGGTATACCACTTATTGCAGGAACTGATACGCATTGTTTAAACGATACTCATATCGAGGGTAGAAGTATTCTACAAAAAGCTAAAAATGTATTCTTTTCTGATGAGGAATCTTGGGATTTAACATTTAAAACATATGATGAATTGGTTGAAGCATATAAAAAACAAAATGCGTTGCCTGAAGAGATTTATTTGCAAGCCATTGAGAATACTAATGTAATGGCTAATTCTATTGAAGAATTTAAATTGGATTATAATAAAAAATATCCTAAGTTATATAACGATTCTGAAAAAGCATTAAAAGAAAAAATTGTACAAGGTATCAAAAATAGAGGTGTCGATAAGTATGATAACTTTAATGAATACAAAAAGAAAATTCAATATGAGTTAGAAACTTATAAATACAATGGCGCAATTGACTTTTTGTTACTTGAGGAAGACTATAAATCTGAATTAAAAAGACAGGGTGTAAGTTATGGTTATTCCAGAGGTTCAGTTAGTGGAAGCATAATTGCATACTTACTTGGAATTACAGAAGTAGACTCTATTAAATACGGTCTTAACTTCGAGAGGTTTATGAATAAAGAGAGGGTTTCTCTTGCTGACGTAGATACAGACTGGTCTAAGAAAGATAGATATAAAGTAAGAGAGTACTTGTTTAACAAAGAAGGTTTATATTGTTGTGATATCATTACTTTTAACACGATTGCTTTAAAAGGTGCTATTAAAGATGTTGGTAGAGCCTTGGGGTTAAGTGTAGATGAAACACAAACAATTAGCGATGCAGTATATCAAGATGAAGACAAAAAAGATTGTATTGATGATTTCTATATTAAAAAGTATCCAGAACTATTTAAGTATGTGGATATTGTAAAAGGTACAATTGTTTCAATTGGTAATCATCCAGCAGGGCTTGTTGTATCTCCATTCCCAATAGATGAATGGTTTGGCTTATGTAGTACCAAAACAAATGAGAATATGATTTCTCAAATTAATATGAAAGAATTAGACGGTTTGCAATTTGTTAAGTTAGATGTCCTTGGTCTTGATTGCGTAGGTCTAATTAATGAAACTTGCGATTTGGCAGGTATTCAAAGAATTACCCCAGACAATATCTCATTTGATGATAAAAAAGTTTGGGATGAAATCAGAGACGATTGCACAATGATATTTCAATTTGAATCGTCATACGCTGGTGATTATATTAAACAATTGCTGAGTGATGAAACAATCGCAAAGATTAAAAAAGAGAATGAAAATTTTTCATACATAGATTTAATGTCGATGGCGAATGGTGCTATTAGACCTGCTGGTGCAAGTTATCGTGATGAGTTATCAAGGGGTGAATATCGTGATAATGGACACGAAGCATTGAATAAGTTTCTTGCTCCAACGCTTGGATATTTAGTATATCAAGAACAAATTATTGAGTTCCTACATAGTTTTTGTGGTTATACAATGGGAGAAGCCGATATTGTGCGAAGAGGATTTGCAAAGAAAACGGGTACTGATAAGTTTATACCCAAAATTAAAGAGGGCTTTAATAAAACTATGCAAGAGAAATATGGTGTTGACGAAGAAGAATCAAATAAACTTATTGAAAACTTTATTCAAGTTATTATTGATGCAAGTTCGTATCTTTTTTCTTTAAATCATGCTACTCCATACAGTTTTCTTGGATATGTTGTTGGTTGGTTAAGATGTTATTATAAACTAGAAACAGTAACAACCGCCTTGAATATTTATGAGGGCGATTCGGATAAGTGTTTAGAAATATTACAATATGCAAAAAGAAATAATATTGAAATTAAACCAATTCGCTTTGGCAAGTCAGGTAGTTTTTACACTATGGACAAAGAAAGTGGCGTAATTTATAAAGGAATTAGTAGTATTAAGTTTTGTAATGCTCAGATAGCAAACGAACTATTGGAGTTGGCAAAAAATAAATATAATTCTTTTATAAGTTTGCTAAAAGATATAAAAGAACAAACGACTTTAAACTCAAGACAACTTGACATTTTGATTCGACTTAATTTCTTTTCTGATTTTGGCAACAATAAATACTTGTTGGGCATAAATGAGATTTATGATAAGTTTGCTAATGCAAAGATTGTTGCCAAAAAGAAAATGGAGGAATTAGGAGTATCAGAATATATTATGACAAAATATTCTGGCAAAGAGACACTCAGTCAATATCGTGATATTGATAATGTTGGGTTAATTAAAGAGTTATGCAGTCAGATAAAAAATGAATCTCTTGGTATAGTAGAACAAATAGATGCGGAGATACAACATTTAGGGTATGCCACCTATACCAACAAAGACATCTCTGAAAATTATTATATAGTCATAGAATTTGATGACAGTAAAAATGCAACTCGCCCAAAATGTACCCTATACAATATTAATAATGGGAAATCAATGAAAACAAAAATAAATAGGTCAGAAGTTTTTAAGAATGCTCCATTTGGATTAATGTCTATTATTAATATGCCAATAGTGACCTATACGTATAAAAAGGTGAAAATTGATGATAAGTGGCAAGATAGTGAAGAAGTAGAACCTATTATGTGCGATTATGAGGTAATAAAATAAATATGATTAAGGTAAAAAAGAATTTGGTTGGTCAAAAATTTGGGAAACTAACCGTTATAGAACAAGTAGATGATTATATTTCTCCAAAAGGACAACATCAATCTCAATGGTTGTGCGAATGTGACTGCGTGGATAAAACAAAATTAATTGTTCGAGGATGCAGTTTGATTACTAACAACACTTTGTCTTGCGGATGTCTGTTTGAGGAACAATGTGTAAGAAATGGGAAAAATAATAAAAAATATAATGCTTATGATTTAACTGGCGATTATGGTATTGGCTATACATCAAAAGGAGAAAAATTTTATTTTGATTTAGAGGATTATGATAAAATAAAAGATTATTGTTGGTGTGTTGATAGCCAAGGTTATATAAAATCTGGAAATATATTTCTTCATAGAATTATTATGAATTCTCCTAGTGTCCATTTTGACATAGACCATAAGCGTGGAAAGAATACACGACATGATAACAGAAAATCTAATTTAAGAATCGCAACTCGCAATCAAAACAATATGAACAAAGCAAAACAAAACAATAACACCTCGGGTGTGACTGGTGTTTCTTATGATAAAAGTAGAAATAAATGGATTGCCAGACTTATATTTGAAGGAAAATGTTATTCGAAAAGATTTGATAACTTTGAAGATGCTGTTTTACAACGCAAAGAATGGGAAGAAAGATATTTTGGCGAGTATAGTTATGCTAATAGTATGAGGAGAGCAAATGGGTGAAGTAAAACACTATAAATTTAAAGGGATAGTTATTAGGTGTACTTATAATACACCAGATTATAAGATATATGCAGTTACAGTTAACAAAAATAACTATCCCAATATCAAACAAAATAAATATGGCAATGTAAGTATCTTGGGAGAATTGAGCGACTTAACTTTAGGAGTTGAATACGAAATTACTGCCGAAGAACAAATAAATAAGTATGGCATTAGTTATCATGTTATTAATATCAAGCGTGACATACCAACAACGGTAGAAGATACATTTACTTTTTTGTCTGAAATCTTAACCTACAATCAAGCAAAAGTTTTAGTTGAAAATTATCCGAATATTATCCAAAAAGTTAAAGATAATGATTTAGATGATATCGACCTTTCTAAACTTAAAGGTATAGGTGAGAAAACATTTGAAATTATCAAAGATAAAATCATCACAAACTTTGCATTAATGGATTTGGTAATTGAATTTAAAAATGTTTTATCAATGAGTATTATTAAAAAGATATATGATGAGTATTCTTCAATTGATAAACTCAAAGAAAAATTAAAGTCTCAACCATATACGGCATTAACAAGAATAAGCAGAATTGGTTTTAAGACGGCGGATTCTATTATTCTTCAATTACAAAAAGAAAATATCATAGATTTTGGTTATGATGTTAAAACTTCACCCGATAGATGTTTATCTTGTATATTATATTTATTAGAAGAAAATGAAAACGAAGGACATACTTGTATGAACTTAGCTGACCTTAGACAACAATGTTTGAAAATGGTTCCTTCATGTGCAGACCATTTTGTTGAGGTTATTAAAGATGACAATATTTATTATAATAAAGATGATATGACAGTTGCTCTTCGCAAGACTTATGAAACTGAAAAAGATATTGCAGATACTATACTTACTAATGTTTGCAATGTAAATAACATATGGGAGTATGATGTTGAAAACTATAGAAAAGTTGGTGAATTTGAACTATCCGATGAACAGATACAAATTCTTGATGTAGTATGTAAAAATAATATCTCTATTCTAAACGGATTTGCTGGTAGTGGTAAAACCTACTCAACTAAGGGTATTATCAATATGTTAAAGAGTAATAATAAATCCTTTAGATTATTTTCACCTACTGGGAGGGCTGCAAAGGTTTTGCACGAAAATACAAATGAACCAGCATCGACTATTCATAGAGGATTAGGCTATATACCTCCTAATCAGTGGACATATAACGAAGAACATAAATTATGTTGTGATATTGTAATTGTTGATGAGTTTTCTATGGTTGATATTTGGTTGTTTAAGAAATTGCTTGATGCTATTGACTTTAAATATACAAAGTTATTAATGATTGGCGATAATGCACAGTTGCCAAGTGTATCATGTGGTAATTTACTTCACGATTTTATGGAAGCAAACATAATTCCTACTGTTACTTTAAACAAAATTTTTAGATATTCAAGCGGTGGTTTAATGCGAGTAGCAACCGACACTAGATGCTGCAAAGAATATCTGACAAACGATATGAAGTCTAAAGCAACTACATTTGGCGACAATCAAGACTATATGTTTATTGATTTAGCATCTGAAATAATTCCAAAAAATGTAGTGGCTTTATACAAAAAGTTATTGGATAATGGTAGCGGTATTGAAGATATTCAAGTATTAACTGCCAAGAATGTTGGTGATTGCGGTTCAGTCGTTTTAAACAATATGATTCAAAGAGTTGCTAATCCTAATTATGGTAGCGAAGTTAATATGAAAGTTGGAGATACAACGTATTATAAAGGCGACCTAATTCTTCAAACGGTTAATAATTATGAGGCTGAAATAGAGTCAAATCAATTTGCTGATGATGAAATATTTGGAATAGATGATAAAATGCAAACAGCCTTTGTAGCTAATGGAGAAACAGGAATTATCAAGGAAATTTATAACACTTATGTAATCGTTGACTTTAATGGTATCCGTGTTAAGTATTATAGAAATGATATGAATATGGTTAAACTAGGGTATTGCATCTCAATTCATAAATCACAGGGTGGTGGTTTTAAAACGGTGATTTTATGTACTCCTCAAAGTCATATTTTTATGTTGAATTCAAACCTTTTGTATGTTGGACTTACAAGAATGAAGGAAAAGTTATATCATTTAGGAAGTTTACAGAGTGTTAATCAAGCGGTTAAAAAGAAAGCGAACTTGACACGACATACATTTACGCAAAAACTTTTAAAAAATTTTGAAAAAACTATTGACAAATAACAAAAAATGTTGTATAATATTATTGTAAATTTTAGAGGTTTAATCTTAGAATCTCTAAGAAATAAAGTTATATAATATATTAAGAAAGGTGAAAAAATGAATAAATGTAAAGAAAAGAAATGTCATATCAAATGCAATACTTGTGAATATTATAAAAAAGAAACAGATTTTTGCAAAGAAAAAGAAATAGAGAATGTGAGCAAACAGATAAACACAGATTTTTCTCAATGCGAATCTTATCTTGTAAATAGTAAATTAGTGATGTTTTAAGGAGAAAAACGAATGAATACAGTAGAAAGAAAAATAATGCTTGGAATGATAGATATTCTGAATAAAGCAAGCGAAGCTTATTATTCTGGTAATCCTATAATGGACGATGATACTTTTGATGCAAGACTAAAAGATTTACAAGAATTTGAAAAAGAAACTGGTATCATCTATTCAAATAGTCCAAGCATCAATGTGGGTGCAAAAGTATTATCTAATCTTCCAGAAGTTGAACACAATCATTTGATGTTATCGCTTGAGAAATGTCATACACCTCAAGAAGTTGCAGATTTTGCAAATGAAAAAGAACTTGTTGCAAGTATTAAACTTGATGGAATGACAGTTTCTTTATTATTTGAAGATGGTGTTTTTGTTAGAGGTGAAAGTCGTGGAAATGGTTATATCGGTAACGACATCACTGAGCATATTAAACATTTCCTTAATGTACCTATGAAAATTAATAAACAAGGCGCATATACTATAGATGGCGAAGCGGTTATTTTAGATGATGATTTCTCCGAAATTAACACAAACAATGAGTATAAAAATTCTCGCAACTTAATTGCTGGAACGCTATCATCACTTGATACTTCCGTTGTATCACAAAGAAAGGCAAAATTTATTGCTTGGGATGTAATCGAAGGTGGAAGTCATAATAATCTTATAGATAATTTACAAGAAGCAGCAAGTCTTGGGTTTGACATTGTTCCATTTTGGAAAGTTAATAACTTTAAGACAAATGCTCTTCAAGGTGGCATAGATTATGTTTTTGATTATGCTGCAGAGAATGGTTACCCTAATGACGGTATTGTATTTAAATTCAACGACATTGAATATGGTAAGTCTCTTGGCAAGACCGAACACCATTTTAAGAGCGGAATCGCTTATAAAAGAAAAGATGATACATATAAGACTGAATTAATTGACATTGATTGGACTTGTGGTAAGAGCGGTGTTCTCACGCCTACAGCAGTTTTCAAACCCGTTGAAATTTCAGGAACAACAGTTGAAAGAGCATCTGTTCATAATGTTTCTATTTTAACAAAATTAGATTTGCATATTGGTGATATTATTGAAGTTGCGAAATGTAACGACATAATTCCACAAGTTAAAAGAAATGTTTCTGCTGATGAGAGAGTGGCATTAGGTAAAAAACCTAATTATATTGTAATTCCTTCGGTTTGTCCTATCTGTGGTGGTGCTACAGAAATTAGACAAGATAATGATTCGAAAATTCTTGTATGTACAAACGATAATTGCAAAGGTAAATTGCTTGGTAAATTGACTCACTTTGTTTCTAAAAATGCAATGAACATTGATGGACTCTCAGAATCAACTTTGGAAAAGTTTGTCGAATTTGGTTGGCTAAATGATTTTAAAGATATTTACCACCTCAAAGACCATTATAATGAAATGGTACAACTAGATGGTTTCGGTGAAACTTCGGTAAATAAATTGTTCAATGCTATTGAAGTAAGCAAAAATACTACACTTGATAGATTTATTTATTCTCTTTCAATTCCTTTAATTGGCAAGAGTGCAAGTAAAACTATTGCAAAATATTTTGATAATGATTTTGAAAGTTTTTATAATGAATGTTGCACCAATGCATTTAATTTCAGTATTTTAGACGACTTTGGTGAAGCAATGAATGAATCTGTTCATAATTATATTAGCAATAATTTTATCAAAATAGGTATTTTAGCAAGATATGTAAATATCGAAAAGCCACAGACTATATCTAATAATGCCAATCTATCGGGTTTGACTTTTGTGATTACGGGTTCGTTGAATCATTTTGTCAATAGAGATGAAGCAATAGAAAAGATAGTATCTGCTGGTGGTAAAGTGAGTGGTTCGGTTTCGGCAAAAACTTCTTTTGTGGTAAATAACGATATCACATCTACAAGCGGTAAAAATAAGAAAGCGAAAGAGTTAAACATTCCGATTATTTCTGAAGAAGAATTAATTAAAATGTTAAACTTATAAAATAAATATATAAGGAGGAAAAAGTATGAAAGTTATATTATATTCAACCCATTGTCCTAAATGCAAAGTGCTTGAAATGAAGTTGAAGCAAAATAATGTCGATTTCGAAGAAATTAACGATGTTGACCTTATGGTAAAAAAAGGATTTAAGGCTACACCTGTACTCGAAGTAGACGGTGTAATTTATGGTTTTAAAGAAGCAGTTGAATGGATTAAGGAGCTATAAGATATGAATGTTGAATTTAAATTTAATAAAGATTTTGAGAGAGCACTGAATTCGTTAAAAGAAAAATATGGCGAAGATTTTGAAATTCTAAACGGTATTCACAACTCTCAAATGAACTTTTCAGATTTTATAGACGCATTTGTAGATAAAAATGTTGCCGATGTTACTATTGATTCAAATGCAAATGCATCGAACAAGGACATAGCATCTTTTCGAAGTGAAAAGGGTAAGTCGATTGATAAAATAATTGCGGCTAATAAAATCTTTTACGAAATTAAAAAGAAATATGGATTAAAAACGGCGAAGGAATGGTTAGAAACAGAATACACTGGTGGTTTTTATTTGCATGACTTTCCTTCTACTACCTATGTGCCTTATTGTTATGCCTACGACCTTAGTAGACTTGCGAGAGAGGGATTATTCTTTTTAAATAATTATAACTCTCAGCCTCCACAACACCTAACAACCTTTATAGATGATGTTATTGAGTTTATAAGCTTTATGAGTAATAGGTCTTCGGGTGCCGTTGGTATACCTAATATTCTTGTTTGGACATATTATTTTTGGAAGAAAGATTGTGAGAACGGATATATTATTAATAACGCAGATTATTATGTAAGACAGTCGTTTCAGAAATTAATTTACAGACTTAATCAACCTTTTATGAGAATTGACCAGTCCGCTTTTGTAAATGTTTCAATTTTTGATAGAGAATATTATGAGGCTCTATTTGGGGGTCTTGAATTTCCCGATGGTACATTCGCAATTGACTATGTAGATGAATTTATAGAACATCAAAAGATTTTTATGGAAGTGGTATCTAAAGTTAGAGGAGAAAATATGTTTACTTTCCCTGTATTAACTTATAGTTTACTTTATAAAGATGGAAAGTTTGTAGATGAAGAATTTGCAAGATGGTGTTCAAATCATAATTGCAAGTGGAATGATTCCAATTTCTTTGTTAGTGGCGATGTAACCACTTTATCCAACTGTTGTAGACTTCTTTCTGATACTTCAAAACTTAAAGGGTTTATTAATTCTATAGGTGGAACAGCGTTGAGTATTGGTTCTGTTAAGGTGAATACAATTAACCTTGTTCATATATTCTATGAACTTGGGGAAGAAGTATCTGAGAAAAAGTATCTTAGTCTACTTAAAAAAAGAGCTACTCTATGTTGTAAAACGCTTGATAGAGTAAGATATATTATTCAGAGAAATATCGAAAAGAACTTACTTCCCAACTATTGCGATGGTGGTATTGAAATAGATAAACAATATTGCACTTGTGGGATTTTGGGTCTTTATGAAACCGTAGAAAAATTTGGCTACATTAAAACTGATGAGTTTGGCAATAAATTTTATACAGATGAAGGTCTACAGTTTGCTGAAAAAATTTTTGACGCTATTAATGAAATTAAAGATAATTTTACAGACGAATACTCATTTAACATAGAAAGTGTGCCTGCTGAACAGGCGGCAGTTAAACTTTGTGCTAAAGACAATATTCTTTTTGATGTGCACGATAACTTTATTTATAGCAACCAGTGGATTCCACTTACTGAAAAATGCACTATTAATGAAAAGATTAGAACAAGTGCAATCCTTGATAACAAGTGTTCTGGTGGTGCTATCGCACATATCAATATTGATAATAATTTCCCTAATACAGATATGGCTTGGGATATGTTGAATTATATTGCAAGTCAAGGTGTAATTTATTTCTGTTATAACACTAAGATTAATGTATGTAAGAATCACCACGGCTTTGTAGGTGTTGATATTTGCCCTGAGTGTGGTGAGGAAAAGTTTGATACATATCAACGTGTGGTTGGTTTCCTTACACCTTCTAAGTCTTACAGTAAGGAAAGATTTAAAGAGTTTTCTGCAAGACAATGGTATGACACTGCAGTAATGTATGGTGAAACTTCTATTATGGGTGATTAAAATGCAAGATTTAACAAATCAACAATTTGGCAAATTATTTGTTATTTCACGAGCTGAGGATTATGTGTCCCCAAAAGGGAGGCATAAATCTCAATGGTTGTGTCGGTGTGAATGTGGAAATACTATAGTGGCAACAGGAGATAATTTGCGTAGTGGAAATACGACTACTTGTGGATGCACTCGTCAATATAAAGAAGATTGGAGTGGATATACTTTTGGTAAATTAACAATCATAAAAGAAGTACCAGCAAAACACAATCGTAGAAGAATGTTGTGTAAATGTGAGTGTGGCAATGAAAAAGAAGTTGATTTAAATCATTTAACATCTGGTAAAATATCAACTTGTGGTTGTAGACCAAGACCATATGAAGATTTAAGTGGTCAAACTTTTGGATATTTAAAAGTAATTTCTGAAAATGTTGAAAGATATAAACCAAAACAACACTATTGGAATTGCAAGTGTCTAAATTGTGGCACTGAAACAGTTGTGTCAACTAATAAGCTTAAAATTGGACACACTAAATCTTGTGGATGTATATCTTCATATGGAGAAAAACAAATTGCAAAAATTTTAAACGAATATCAAATTAAGTTTAAAAAAGAATACACCTTTAAAAACCTTAAAAGTAAATATGGTCAATATTTAAGATTTGACTTTGGTGTTTTAAATCAACAAAATGTTTTACAATACTTAATAGAGTATCAAGGAATACAACATTTTAAAAATGTTTTTAATTTATCAGATGAAGAATTTAAAGAATCTATTGAAAGAGACAAATTAAAACGAGAATATTGTATAAAACATAATATTCCATTAATTGAAATTAGATACGATGAAGAGATTATTCCAGAGAAATTGTTAATGTTTAAGACGAAAACAATTGAAGATGAAAGCTTTATTCAATATAAAAAACCATCAATGTTTATTTCGAATACGATGTGTAATTTTAAGTGTGATAAAGAAAATAAAACTAATTTATGTATCAATAAAGGTTTATCATTAGAACAAACCAAGATGGTTACAATTAATAACCTTATACAAAGATATCAAGGCAATCCGATAACTTCTTCTATTGTATTCGGTGGATTAGAAAACTTTGATGAATTTGAACAACTATTTAATTTTATTAAATGTCTTAGACAATATAATAAAGATGATGTAGCGATATATACTGGTTATAATGAAAAGGAAATTCAAGATAAAATAGAGCAGCTAAAACAGTTTTCAAATATCATTATTAAATTTGGAAGGTTTGTCCCAAATCAGTATCCTCATTATGATGAAACATTAGGCGTGTATCTTGCCAGCAATAATCAATATGCTAAAAGGATTAGTTAATGAGAATAGAAATAAATTCGGACAAAGATTTGGTTCAAGAAATACGCAATAAGATAAAAGAAAATAATGGACATTGCGCCTGTGCTATTATTTTTGATGAAGACAATAAGTGTATGTGTAAAGAATTTAGAGAACAAATTGCAAATGGCATAGTTGGTGAGTGTCATTGTGGATTGTATATTGCGACTGTAAATAGTTAATAAAAAGAAAAATTAATAAATAAAAAGGAGACAAATAATATGGCAAACAAAGAAACTTATAAATGTGGAATTTGTGGAACTGAACATGATAATGTTTTTGATAGAGCAAAGTGTGAATTGGCTTGTTTCGAAAAACAAAAAGAAGAGGCAAGAAAACTAGCTGAGTCTAAAAAGAAAGCTGAAAAAGACGCTCGTCAACTCGAAGTTGATAAAGCGATTGAATATGCTAATAATTTACTTGAGAAATTTATTGACGACTATGGTGAATATCAATATAAAGGTAAAGACTCTAACCATTATTTGAGACAACTTTGGACACCTTTTTGGTTTTAAGGAGAAGTTTAAATGAGTGCAATCATTAGAATTAAGTATTTTTCCGACAAAATTGATAAAATTCGAACAATTGACAAGGGTGATTGGATTGACCTTCGTGCTGCTGAAACTGTTGAATTAAAAGCAGGGGAATTTAAGTTAATTCCTCTTGGTGTTGCAATGGAATTACCATATGGACATGAAGCTCATATTGTTCCTAGAAGTTCTACATATAAAAACTTTGGCATTATCCAAACAAACCACCAAGCAGTAATTGATGAAAGTTATTGTGGCGATAACGACCAGTGGTTTTACCCTGCATACGCATTAAGAGATACTGTTATTAACGTTAATGATAGAATTTGTCAATTTAGAATAATGGAAAAGCAGCCAAACATTGTATTTGATGAGGTAAACTCTTTAAATAATAAAGATAGAGGCGGCATAGGTTCTACTGGTAAGAACTAAGGTTATAAAATTCTAATTTTATAGGATATAATAAATAAATTATTATAAAAAATTTCAAAAAATTTTAAAAAATCTATTGACAAATAAATATTATTGTGATATAATATATATAGTCAAATGCGATAATGAATTTTTTGCTATGATATAACTAATAAGGTTATAACTTATAAGGAGAAAAATTATGAAAGAAAATATAAAAGAAAATATTGCAGTTTTTGGTGCATTAGGCGCATTAAAGTCACCCTTTGATGCAAGAGACTATAAACTCGTAGCAGCAACCGAAACATTTCCTGATACTTTTGAACTTCCTACAGTAACTGTTAAGAATCAAGGCTCTGTGGGTAGTTGTGTGGCACATGCTGCTTCAAGCGTTGTAGAGTATCACCATAAGAGACAACATAATGAAAAGGTAGTTTTTAGCACCGAATTTATTTATGGTCTTAGAGATATCGGATATTATGTTGGTGAAGGAATGTATCCTAGAAACGCTCTTAATACTTTGAAAAAGTATGGAGATGTACCTTTTGCAGATTTACAGGGAAACCACACTTGCTCGAAGGCAATGGAAAATGTCAATGCTAATCTTGATGAGCTTAAAGATAAGGCATACCCCCATCGTATATCTTCTTATTTTCGCATTTACAATGAAAATGCGGTTAAGAATGCGCTAATAAATCATGGCTATGTACTCGTATCTATGCCTTGGCACCAAAACGTACAACTTGTAGATGGTGTGTATACATATAGTGGAAAGTCCATTGGTGGTCACGCTATTATAATTTACGGTTGGAATGAGAAAGGTTGGTTATGTCAGAACTCATGGGGTACAAATTTTGGAGACAAAGGCAGATTTATTATACCTTTTAATTTTAAGTTTACTGAAATGTGGGGTATAACAGACAACATCACTAATGATATCGTAAGACCTAAGAGCGGCAAGATTTGGGATGTGTTCTATAAGATTTATAATGAGATAATTAACTTTTTTACTAGGAGAAAAAATTAATGATTAACACAACTCGTTTAAGATGCATAATCGGATGGTTAGGAATGTTATTACCTTGGTTGGTACTTGTTCTGTCATGTACTTACGGGTATGGGTTCCCAGATTCCATTTCACAAACTTATTATTTTGAACCTTGTATTACACCTTTTATGATTATACTTGGTTCTGCTGGATTACTATTATTTAGTTATAAAGGATATGACAAACAAGATGACATTATTTGTACACTTGCTGGTGTGTTCGGTTTAGGTATTTGTCTTTTTCCTTGTGCTGTATCAACTTTGCTTGATACTAATGGAATAGTTGGTACATTCCAAATTACTGAGAAGATAAGTGGTTGGGTACATAATATTAGTGCATTTATCTTCTTTGGTTTACTTGCTTATAACTCACTATTCTTATTCACTAAGAGTAGTGGCGAGATGACTGAGAATAAGAAAAAGAGAAATATTATTTTTAGAGTATGTGGGATAGGAATGGTTGCCTCTTTCCTTATGTTATTCCTTCCTATACCTCATATTATTTGGATTGTTGAAACAATCGCTCTTGCATTCTTTGGTATATCTTGGTTAACAAAAGCAGATTATTATCCATGGTTATTTGCTGATAAAAAGCAATAATAAATAAATGTATAAGTGTTAAATACTTGGATGTAAAGTGAAATTCAACCTTGCCATTTAGGGCAAGCCGTTATAGGCGGTTTTTATAGGGCTTTAGCCAAGTGGTAAGGCAACAGGTTCTGACCCTGCGATTCACTAGTTCGAATCTAGTAAGCCCCACCAAATAACTTCTTATAGGTTAATGGATAAACCATCAGGCACCGAACCTGAAAATACTTGTTTGATTCAAGTTAAGAAGACCATTGAACATCTACCGTAGGTAGAATGTGACCTCCATTCAGTTGATAACTGTTATGGTATTAAATTGAGTTCTGGTATTGTCTTTAAGCCAGAGGGGTAGGTTGGTTGCGACTAACTTATTCTAACGACAGTTCTCTACACGCCGCCTTTGTTGTTTTGAGTTAATGTACTACTGAGCATGCAGGTCTTTGGACTTCAGTAGAGTTAACTCTGTGGTAATAATTCCGTTTGTCGGAATCGGCGTACCATGTAGAGCCAATTACAAGGCTACCCTTCAGACGGTCTGTAAGGGTCGTGGATTTTCTTCCCGCACCTCGGCAAGACTATGAGACAGTTTGTGCATGTGCCCCAGGGAAGCGTGGCTTGGCAACCACATTGTCTCACAAGTTGCTCGTAACATCGTATCGCATGCAGTCAACATGGACAGATAGGAAAACAATCATACGTGAATTGATGCCGACAGAGGTTATGTTTTATGTCGGAGTATATATACTACCAAGTAAGACCAAGCAGTAAGGTCTATAAGAAAAAACTGTATAGCGTAGGTGGCATGTCACCTATGCGTCACGGGCTAATAACTCAATGGGAGAGTGCTACCCTTGCAAGGTAGAGGTTGTGGGTTCGAATCCCATTTAGTCCACCATAAGCCCCTTTAGTTAAAAGGTATAACGAAGCAATGGTAATGCTTAATTCCAAGTTCGATTCTTGGTTGGGGCACCATTAAAATTTTCTTTTCTTATGTCCTCTTTTTGATATGTCTCCTTACATAAATGAACTAAATAAGGAGACTTTATGCCCGAGTGGTGAAATGGCAGCCACGCTTGACTCAAAATCAAGTTCCGAAAGGAGTGTCGGTTCGAATCCGACCTTGGGTACCATATGCTCAAGTGGTGGAATAGGTAGACACGCTACTTTGAGGGGGTAGTGGGCGAAAGCCCGTGTGGGTTCGAATCCCATCTTGAGCACCATATTAAAAATTTTATTTAAAGAGGTGAATATAATGACCGACGAATATATTTTAGCACAAGGATACAAACAATATAATCCTATGCCCTATGATAACGAGTATATTGTTGCAAGATTTCAAAAACGATTTGATGATGCATATGGTAAAAAGTATTTTATTGATGTTTTAAAATGGTCAAATAGCTTTGTGCCCATAGAACGTAGAGATGAATATTGGCAACCATATAGTTATGAATATGAAGTACAAGTTTCAATATACGAAAAAAATAATACAATAGATTTACATTTTCATTCTGATTGGACTTTAAATAGAGTTGAAGAGTTTATGGCAGAGTTTTTTGAGAAAATGTGTATAAACTATTATGAGTTGTGGTGGGACGAGCAAAGAGGTGTTAGACCACAATGATTGGATATATAGTACTTGCTATTATAAAAGTTATAGATAATATTGTTGGCACAGCTAAAAACATAGCTCAATACCAAGAAAGAAAGTTGCTTTCTTCAGCGTTGGTGGTAGTTTCTCAATTGCTTTTTTATTTAGTAATTGACCAAGTAATTGCAGATAATTCAACGTTGGCTATTATTATTGTTGCTATTGCATCGGGTGTCGGCAATTATCTCGCATTTTTAATCAATGCTAAATTTCGTAAGGATGCCAAATGGGTCTTATTATTTACATCAAGCGATGTTGATAAATCAAAAGAGTTTAGCGACTATTTAGTTAAAAATAGTATTAGGAATGTTGTAAGCAAAGGATATGACAGAACTTGGGAAAATGTAATTAACATCATTATTTTTAGCAAAAGTAAAGAAGAGAGTAGAGTAATAACAAAATATTTAGAGAATAGTAATTTTAAATATTTATTAGAAACCATGTAAATTAATAGGAGGTAGATAGATATGGTAATTAGTAATATTAATGTTTATGGACTTGAAAATGCAGTTAGAGGTAGTAAATTTCCTATGTCTGTAGATATTGATTCTTTAAATTCAGATATTGTAGAAAGAACAAAGAAACTAGGGCAAAGTCCTATTGGAGCAGGACACGATAATTACCTTAACGGTATCATCGTACAATTTGATTTAACATTTACTATTAAGGCTTGGACAGAAGCAGAAAGATATCACTTCTTTGATTTCATTTCAAGTCAATCAACAATACATCGCATTGCTAAATTTGATTTAGATAATCAATATCTTGAATATGTTGACCCAAGAATAATTGAGATAATGAATGAACTTAAAGATAGATTTAATGAAACAAAAGATAAAGAAGACTATTTGAGATTGTTATATTCTAATCCTTGTGGGTTTAAATTAACTGCTGCTATGACAACAAATTATAGACAACTTAAAACAATTTATCATCAAAGAAAAAATCACACTCTCCCTGAATGGCATGAGTTTTGTAGACAAATTGAACAATTGCCTTATTTTAAAGAATTAGTATTAGGAGAAAATGAATAATGAATAGAGTGCAAAAACATAAAGAAATTTGCGAAGAACTTAATAAAGTTTATGAACAAAAGAATCATGATTACGGTAATTCTTTCGGTGAGACTTTTGATAAATTAGGAATTATTTCTGCTGTTACAAGAATTTCAGACAAGTACAATAGATTGTGTGCTCTTGCTACAAAATCTGAAGAAGAACGCAAAGTCAAAGATGAATCTATTACTGATACTTTGTTGGATATGGCAAACTATTGTATTATGACGGTAATCGAATTACATAAAGATATCAATAAATAAGGTTATAAAACTGATATTTTAAGAGGTGAAGATATGCTTTCTAAAAAAGAACGAAAATATAGAAGTAAAATTATAGCCGAAAACCATTTAAAAAAAGATATGCAAAAGTATCTTGATGAGTATATAAAATCTAAATCATTAGCATACAAATACGTTTATGTAAATTCTATCAATATACGAATACAATATGCTTTTGCCAAGATAAGTAATACAGTAAAAAGTGTTAGTTCATCTCTTGAAAAAGCAACCAACTCAGTCAAGAAGTTGGCTGCATCAGTAGAGAGATTCTGCAAAAAAGTGGCAAACACTTAAAACTTCAATTTTAAGCCGAAAAAGGGTTAGTAGTAGGCATTCTCCAAACCAGTAACCCTGAGACCTATAAGGGTAACACCCACACTCGTAAGGAGTTGTACGCTGTTAGGGAGAACATATAAAACTTAAACTTATGTGGTGGCGGAATAGACATTTGAAGGGCAATTGGCTCTCATGGTAAAACTTTTGGATGTATGCGTAAAATAGATGAACAAAAGTAATAGTAGACGCAGCATAGGTTGTCGAATAAGTGAATCGGAGTTCGAGTCTCTAAACATGATGGTTCGATTCCTGACTGTGCAGGTGCAATATCTTATTTATGCAAGGTGCAAATCCTTGCCCACATAATAAAATTACAAAACTTACATGACTTTAAATAATTAATCATTCCTTCAATATCTATATTATTAAATTTTTTAATATTAACATATAAATATATCCCTTTTTGTTTTTTTACTATACTAACTCCTCTTCTTATAAGATTCATCTAACCGATAATAGAAATTGAATTAATATTTGTCCGACAATGACAATTATAGTATTGAAGGGATGATTAATTATTTAAAGTCAGATAACATTTAAAAAGATAATTTTATAACCGTTTTCTGGGAAGATGAATTTTCAGAGTAATTATGCAATCCGTAAAAAGTAATATTAATTAATAATTATATGCACTAATTTAGTTAACTTAGATAATCCTTCTTAACCTTCCCAATTCTTATCAAATACATATGTTGCATTATTATTTTCACACACTTAGTTAATAATTCATCTTCTCAGAAAACGGTTATAATTTATATAAAACGCATAAAGTTTAATTTAAATGTATATACTTAATATTAGATTTAACATCAGGACTGTTTGTACATCATCGTAAAAAAATGGGTTAATACATTAGTTAAAAATCTCTAATATATTAACCCATTAATTATTTACCACACTTATTTAACGCCATTAAATGTCCTATAAGGGACTTTTCTTTTGCATGATATTCTTAATCACCTTTGTGTTTAAAATGGCTAGAAACGGCTAAAATAGCCCTTAAATAACCCAGTAAGTAATCTTACTGGGCATTTTGCGTATACACGAATATATACATAGTGTTGTGAGTGTCTAAAACATTATACTACTCTATTGAAACAATATCAACAACCTCTTATATTCTACCTTTAACATACAACTGTGTTACATAATCAATATACTTTTCAGCGTCACCATCAACTGAAACTATTTCAACTTTAACACCTTTCGCCTTTAAATCATCTAAAACAATATAATATTCTATTCTATCTCTTGAAATCATTTCTGGACTAGCTACGACCATTACATCGCAACTATCTACCTCTTCAATATTATGTGTAGTTGAAAGAACTTCATACTCGTTATCAAGGCAATATGCTAAACAAAAGAATTTTTGTGCTGCTTTATCATTATTATCCTTTATATAAATCATTGCTGTTTTCCTCATGATGTATCACTCCTAATTTATTAAAGTGTTTTTACAAACTCAAAATACTCACTGATAGACATAGTTTGATATAATTCTCGATAATGATTAAATGTGTCAACATCATAACTTTTCTTCAAAAGCACATTCCTTATCTCTTCCATGCTCTCTTTAACTTCTTCTATTTCATATTCTCTTAATGGTTTATCTAACTCGCTTTCTAACATTACATAAGACTTTGCAAGATTAAATAATTCTTTTTCGCTTTTCATAGTATCACCCTTTTCAATTCAATAAATTATCTTATATCCTTAACAGTATTATAACACTAAATGAGCAAAATTTCCTATATTTTGCCTTCTGAATATTCAAAAACTTTTAGCAAAACTATTGACAAATAATTACTATTATGGTATAATATTCTTGGTTAAATATGTACGAGGTGTTTAACTAATTGTATATTTTTAGATTTTGGAGAAAGTTTTATATGCACGGAAATTTCAAAGATTTAACAGGTCAAAAATTTGGCAAATTAACAGTAAAAAAACTATTAAGAATTGATAAAGAACACGGCGCTATTTGGCTGTGTGATTGCGAATGCGGAAACACAACCGAAGTTCCTTCACGAAAATTAAAAAGCGGTAACACTAAAAGTTGTGGGTGTTTAAGACGCACATTTAAAAGAACGCATGGATTATCAGATACTAGATTACACAGAATTTGGATGGGCATGAGACGAAGATGTTATAGTACAACAACTCATAATTACCAAGATTATGGTGGTAGAGGTATAAAAATGTGTGACGAATGGTTGAACGATTTCAAGACATTCTATGACTGGGCAATGGCAAATGGATACAAAGAAGATTTAAGTCTTGATAGAATAGATGTAGATGGCAACTATGAACCGAATAATTGTAGATGGGCTAACGATTATGTTCAAACTCATAATAGAAGATTAGACAAGTTATATACATATAATGGGAAAACAATGTCAGTTAGAGACTGGTGTAAAGAAATAGGATTTTATTGGTCTGTATTTGATAAGAAATATTATTAAATAACAAAAGGAAGTAGACGATTATTCTACTTCCTTTTGTTTATAAAAACGGTTGCCCTTTCGTACCCTCGCCGACCCATCAAACCCACTTAGTACATATGTTAGATAACTTAAAACCCATTGCCTAATGGGTTTATATAAATTTAATTTCAAATTCTTTAGTAAGCAAATCAACTTCCATATAATCAATAACTGAACGCCACAACGCTCTTCTTTCAACGAAATCCAATGTGTCATAGATATTCTTCCAACCACTATTCATAAAGTCATATAGTGGTGTTAAATCCTTTTCTTTTGGTTTTTCTTCTTCAACCTTAGCAAGTTTCTTTTCTAATCGCTCATACTCATAATCATATTCCTTTTCTTGAATACGACCTTTTCTCCATTGCTTATTAAGTCTATCCATTTCTTCTTTAATCTCTTTAACATTAACTTCTGGTTTATATACTTCCTTTTTTAACTCTAATTCATAATGGCAAATATAATCTTCGATTTCGTGTTCTATTGATTGTATTAATTTTTCTTCCAATTTCTCTTCGTTAAAAGTTCCAGTTCCTTTACACTGACTATAAGTAATAGCTTTGTTACATCTATAAAACTTATAAAGTTTCATACTACCATCCGCCATTTCTCTTTCATATGAGTGTCCAACAATATTGCTGTCACAATGAGCACATTTCAAAATACCCGTAAAAATATAATCTCTTTTATTCTTTCGTTGTTTAACATTCTTTTTTAATAACCTTTGAATCTTATCAAATCGTTCTTTGGTAATATATCCACCGTCCCACACATAATCATCAACACCACGATAATGACCATAGAAGTAGGGATTAGTAAGAATACCAGTAATTGTTTTATAATCAAACTCAACATCATACATATCATAAATATAATTTAATGTTGCTCGTTTGGAATTATACAATTCAAAGTAGTCGAAAACGTCCATAACAATATGTTCAACATTTTTATCCTTAACTACTCGTTTGTGTCCGTCGATTTCTTTAACCATAAATCCATAAGGTTGAGTGCCTGAAATTGCTTCTTTATTTCTGATTTTATTTTCAAACACATAGTTGATGCGCTCGCTCGTTTTATCCGACTCGTCCTGCGCCAGCATAAGATAAATATGGAGTTTCCAGCGACCATCACGAGTAGTTGTATCAAAATCTTCTTCACTACATTCCCAGTTAATACCCTTGTCATCTAAAATGGATTGAGCCTTATAATACTCGCTAATATTCCTAAACCATCTGTCTAAACATTTGAAAATAATCATTTCAAATTTACCTTGTTTAGCATCTTCGATAAGTCTTAAATATTCTTTCCTTTTACCAGTTTTACCCCTTGCTGATTTACCTTCATCAATATACCATTCCACAATCATATAACCATTTTCTTCAGCGTACTTTTCCAAACCAGCTTTCTGTGCTTCGATTGAAAATCCGTGCTTGGCTTGTTCATCTGAACTTACTCGAATATAACCAGCCGTTGGTATCAATCTACGAGCTTTGCTAATTTTCTTTTCTGCTTCGAAAGTGTTTAACTTTCTTTTTTTGTCGGTAGCCATTCGCACCATTCCTTTTCTATATTTTCTTGTTGTAACTAATAAGGTTATACCTTATAATTAAAGTATACCATATTAGAAAGGGTGTTGCTATGAATATAACTCGGTTCTTCGAAGTTTTAGGCATTCTATATGCAGATAAGAACAATATAACAATTAAGTCTTTTGAGGTAGAAAAGAGAGGTGGGGTAGAGGAGGGGAGAGGTAATTAGTCCTTAAATACATATAAAATATTTAACTTCTTACCCATATTATAGTATATATTACCTAGATATTCAAAGAAATAGCACTTGACAATGTATCGTTATTCTGGTTTAATATTGCTGAATCAAGACTTAAATTGCCATTGGTTTCAAAAACGTAAAAAAAAGGACACTTCAATTAAGAAGCGTCCTTCATTTTTTTATTTTATTGTTTTATACCGATGTAGTTTATTCTTCAACTATTCGTTTAAAAAAGATTCTACCAGCAGTACCAGCCTCAGGCAATTCATCACCATATTGATAAGATGAAAGAACTGTTATACCATCAGCAAAAAGATTTTTTAATCCAGTTGCACCATCCGATGCATTTGTGCCACCATTTGTAATAGGCACAATATTATTTTCAGGTTTGTCAAATTTATCATTTAATAAACTTTCGACATTTTCTTTTGTTTCGTATGTTTCTTTATTATATTCATGCAAAGCCTTTAATGACTCTGCTGTTATAACCTTACCTTTTATATCTGCCATTATTCATTGTCCTTTCATTATGATATCGTGTCCCAACTTGAACCATTATCTATGTAAGTCAAATACAAATCCCAACTTGTTCCATTGTCTATGTATACAAGATACGGTTCTAAGGTAGTGCCATTATCTATATAAACAACACCTGATATTTCCCAAATTGCGTATAATGTATAAGTATTTATTACATCTTCATTGCCTTTAATCCAAGACATATCAAATATTAGTTCATCTTGGTCAAGATATATTTTTTTCTCATAACCATTTGAGGCAATTTCATCTTCGGTCATCCAACCTTGACCTATAACATACCAAGCACTGTCATTATTTCTATATGCATTCCAACCAACAAACTTATATCCTTCTCTTTTAAAAGTATTATCAGAGAGAGTAAAAGTTTCTTTCCATTCTACAGTTTGAGAGTTCATACTACCAGAGCCGCCATTGGCATTATAGTTAATAGTATAGGTATTAATTTTCCATTGTGGATATACATTTACAGAGACATTGTCACTTGCGAGGGTTTTCCCAAACGCTTGTGCAAGTGCTTGACCAGTTGAATAATCTGCATCTTCGTCTACTAAAGTTCCACCAGTTGTTGTAGTCCCCCAATATCCAGTAGGAGTATAGCCAGTGCGTGACAAATATAAATAACTTGCATTTTGAATATTTGATAATGCACTACTATACGAATTATCATATAAAAAGTCTTGACTATGTACTTTAACATTAGTACTTGCACTTACACTTAGCGCTTCACCTTTGTAAGTACCATAATCAGCATAGTTACTATAATAATTTACAGTTAACTTATTCTCTGTCCATATTGCATATAATGTAGCAGCAGAATTGGCAGTATAATTACCACCAGAAGAATAAGACACACCACCACCATTACTTTGCGTATTCCATCCGTTAAATGTATAACCAGTTCGGGTTGGTTTAGTACTCGATAATTTTAATGTTTGGTCTTTCCATTTGGTTTGACTTGTGGGAGCACCAGTACCACCATTAGCATTATATGATACCTTGTAAGATGTCCAAGCGGGAACAGTCACATCAAAAGTTATTGTAGTTTGTTTAAAATCGCCATTATCATTATTAAAATTTTGAAACGAAACAGCAATTGTTTTTGTTACCGACTCATTATCACTAATAGCATAAGTACCAGTAAATGAACCACTACCACTACTTGCATAAGTCCCAAATGGATTAAGAGTTACGCTTCCGCCACCCGAAGAAGCTGTCATACCATAATTAGTTTGAGCACCAGAATAATAAGTTTCCCAAGAAGCATTAATTTTTACAGTAAATTGAGTAGCTGAGATTCTTGTTACGCCACCATTTGAAGCTGAAAGTTCAAATTGGACGCCAAACGGATTCCATGCCATTATTCATCACTCCTTTTAAAATAAAAAGTGGCAATACAATTTAAATACTGCCACTTAAAACTCATATTTTATAACCTTAATTATTAGAATTCATATACTGCACGAAGAACAACATCGTTTCTTGGGGCTGCAGCATTGTTTTCAGTTCCTACTATCTTTGCATCGTAAATATTTAACAATTTGATAACCCTTTGTTCGCTATCAGTTGCAGTACCAGCCGAGTAACTTGGAATATCACAATACCATTGACCACCGCCCCATAATTGACCAGTATATGCTCTCTTGTAAATATAAGACATATAGAAGTCTGTATTATTAGCTTGACCACCTACATCATAGTCGCTCCAAAGTAGAGCCCAACCATTTCGACATTCTGACAATTTCTTTGTAGGTGTAACAGTATGTCCAGCAGTCATATAATAACCACCATTTGCTCCACCCGACCAAAGAGGTGCTGGAGCATACTCCCAAATAGCCTTCCAACCTTGCCAGTTACCATTATCAATGTAGCCTGTATAAACACTACCTTTTCCACCATATGCCATAATCCATCCGTAGTTTGTCGAACCCGTTTTATGTATCATAAAGCGGAAAGCTTCACCAGCATTAGGATTATTTGTGTTACCAATAGGTGAATAAGCAGTATACATACCAGAAGCAAGAGCTTTAAATTCATTAACAACATTCTTGCCAGAAAAACTAATTGAAATATCACCATTGTCAGCAGTCATCTGCAAGTTCTTACTAATATAGGCACTGTTATGGTTATGACTTGTTGCAGACTTTCCATCGAGAGCAGACTGTAATCCGTCCACATTTGCAATTGTATGATTATGACTATCATCAGCAACGGTTGCAGTAATAGACACATTTCCACTACCATCGAATGAAGTAGACCCAGTTACATCGCCAGCAAGTGAAATTGTTCTTGCGGTTGTAAGTTTGTTTGCACTTGTAGCAGCACCACCAGCAGATGAAGAGCCAGCATAATTATGAGTATGTGAACTTGCAGCCTTGCCATTTAACTGAGTTTGAATATTAGATGTAACGCCATCAACATAATTAAGTTCTGTAACTGTTGCGGTAATACCATCTAATGCATTTAATTCAGCGGCAGTAGCTGTTACACCAAAACTACCCAAATTATAAGTAGTATTTGTATCTTTGTAATAAGGCACACCACCAATTATAGGACAAGCAGTATAACCACTATTTGATGTAACTGTAGATGTTGTTTTAACACCACCCAAAGTAGAAGAAGCTGTAGGTAATGTATAAGCATTAGCTCCACTTGCAATTCCGTCTAATTTTGATTTATCGCTTGCACTCATTAAACCAGCAGCACTTGTAGTAGCAGTGCCATGTGTATGAGAGCTACTTGCCTTTGCATTAAGCTGAGTTTGAATGTTAGAAGTTACACCGTCTACATAATTGATTTCAGTTGTAGTTGCAGTAATACCATCAAGAATATTTAACTCTGCTGTAGTAGCTGTGACACCATCCATTTTATTAAGTTCGGCAATAGTAGCAGTTACGCCAAGTTGTGCAAGAGTAACACCATGTGGATTTGACTTGTTTGAAGTATGAGAATCTAAACTTGTCTGTGCCGCACGAGAAGTGTCAGTAGGATGTTTATGGTCAGAACGAGCAACAGTAGAAGCTGTACCAACACTTGCAGAACCATCCATTACAGGCACAGTTGTTGAATATGATACATGAGTACCGTGAGACACATTAGCCTTTCCATCTAATGTGCTTTGAAGATTTGTAATATTAGAAATAGTATGAGTGTGGCTTGAGTTAGCCTTACCCTCAAGAAGAACATCAACTTCTGTTTCAGTATAGTAAACTCCATCATGATTATGTCCACTTGCCGCTTTTGAATCTAACGCACTCTGTAAACCATCAACGTTAGAGATTACATGGTTATGAGAATCGTCATTAACTGTGATAACACCACTTGAGATAGTAACATCACCACCTGATTTTACACCACCTAAACTTGTGCCAGCAGAGGGGAGAACATAATTGTTTGCACCCTCAGCAATACCACTTAATTTATTTCTTTCCGCTGAAGTAATATGAACAGCAGTGTTACCAGTGTGGGAATTTAAAGTAGAGGAATTAGCCTTTGTAGCAACCGTTTCACTTAATGCGTCAATTGCTTCATCTGTATAAATTTTAGCAGAGGACAACGCACTTGCGGCAGCACCACTTACATCATATACTCCTGTATGATTATGAGAAGAATCAGCTTTAGTAGCAAGTTTGTCATTAATCTCAGTTTCGGTATAATAAATATCATTGTGAGAGTGAGAGACATTTGCTTTTCCATCAACTTCAGATTCAAGAGCATTAAAGTCAATTGTTGTCACATATTCTGTATGAGAGTGAGATATTGGGGAATAGGAAGTGTTGTGGTTATGTCCAACTTCAGCATACTCATCGTGTTCATGAGCAGACGGTGCATATTCTGTATGCGTATGAACTATATTAGCCTTAGTATCTACAATATCTTCTAATTCTTGTAAATCGTCGGAAGACGCATAACCTGTATGAGTATGATTTTCATCTGCTTTAAGAGAAATTGCTTTATCCATATTATCAAGTTTAGTAGACAAACGCATTTGGGAATTTTTATATCTCATCCAACAAGTTTGCCCCATATCCCATCCTGGGTCAACAATTTCAATAACATCTAAAAGCGCATTGTAAAACTGACCAACTATATCTCCAAGTTCATTACCATTATTATATAAATCCTCGGTGATTAAAATATAATTAGGGTTAGTAGATTCTGTGGATAAACAATGTTTGTTTATAACTTGATATTCACTATTAATTTCTGCATAATAAAACATAATCAATCACTCCTTTTATTATTTTTAATAATTTTTTGTTTTTGAATTTTCTTGGTATTCATAATAAATACCTCCTTTAATTATTTATAATAAAAGTGGAGATTAAAAAATCTCCACTCTATTAACATATAATTACATATAATTATCTAATAAAAATTCTTATATGTGTATCGTCTAATCTTTCCATTACACGATAATTTGTTTTTTCTTGCGAAGCAGTAGCTATACCATCGGCATTTGGATAACAATAACCATTAACTTGACAAGTACCATCATCTACAACAACAAGTTTACCAACAATACCAATAGCCGCCCATTCAGGTCGTTCTTCACGAGATACATATTGTAAATCAGGGTCATAATCGGGATTTAATACCCATCGTCTTTCAGTGTGAGCGGGGATTATTTCACCATATTCATTAGTGGTTTCTTCAACTTCTACAACATCAACAATGTTACTTCCAAAAACGTCTTTAAGATATCTATTGTGCCAATCTTCACTATACATATCACCAGCTACTGATGGGTCAGCAGATACAACACCTAAAATATAATCATCATTAGGGGTTGCATAACGGATTTTACCACCTTCTAATGTAACAAAATGTCCTCGTCTATCTTCGTTATTTGGATTTCCATCAAGCCATTCGAAATATTCTGCATAGTCAGCACCATTTGTTGAAAATGTACCTACACCATATACTTTACCTGCAGGATTTACACGGAAACCATTGCTACGAGCAGTATCACTCGTACCTATACCCACGATAAAAATACCAGCTTCTGCTGTTTTATCAGTAAGACTCGTAGGTGCGGTAGTATCAGTGTTATATTTACCTACAGCGTATTGATATTGGTTTGCGATTGTGCCGTAGCCTCCAGCATGAGAATAAGCGCCAGATGCTGTTGTGTAACCTCCTTCGGCGTGAGAGGTATTCCCAGATGCTGTTGTGAGATGTCCTTCAGCGTGAGAGGCATAACCAGATGCTGTTGTACTCTCTCCTTCAGCGTGAGACACATCACCATATGCTTTTGTTCCATCTCCTTCGGCGTGTGAGGTACCCCCAGATGCTGTTGTGCCATATCCTTCTGCTGTAGCCCAAGCACCAATCGTTGTACCGCTAAGCGCACCAGTTGTTATGTAATCAGGAATATCAGACTTTAGAGCGACTTCGTTACCATCAACATACAAACCATCAGTGACATCCATACCACCAGGTGTGCGCATATAGATGACGTCATCATTCATATCAATTGCACATGCACCATTATTAATTATCAACTGTGGTAGGTTATCGTCAAAAGTAATACAATCCAATTTTTTCTTATCTTCTGCAATCATAAAACCAGCATCAGATGTAGTAGCCTCAGAGTGAGAATGAATCGCATCAGCTTTACCACCAAGACCAGCAACGACATGTTGCCACATTCGTTCAAAAGCCTTTAAAATTGATTCATTTGCCATTTAACTTCCTCCTTTTTATTATATATATATTTATCATTTAAAATTTGTTTTTTATGTGTTTGACACATTGATATTTTACCAGTGAAATTACCACCTTAAATTTCTACATTATATCTAGTAAATAATTCTTTTATTTTTTCATCTTTTAAAATCTTTTGTTGTTGCCCTGTATTTAAAGAATCATATACTAATTGCAATGCTTCTTTAGTATTGGTAACTACTTGCTGTACTTTTTGATTTAATTCTTCTTTTGTCATTATTCCACCCCAAATTGTCGCAAAGCATCGTATAAATCATCTTTGGTTACTTCTATTGTAATTTCATTTTCTACTTTAGTTTCATTTACCCAATTATTATACTCTTCGATAGTTGCTTCCGTGTAATTATCAGGACTATCGTAAATACCCAAACAAACATAACCTTCATACATTTCGGTTTTATCGAGATTACTTAGTTTATATCCTTCATCAGGATGAATTATTGTAAATAAATCTGTTTTTTCAATTTTCATTTTAAACCTCCTACGCTAAAGTCCAACCTTTATTAGTTGCGATAGCTTTGTCAGTGGCAGTTAATTTTGCCAAATTGGTGCTACCCATTGTTAATGTTGTTGAAGAAGTAACTGTTGCTAAATTATTTAAGATTGTTACTAAATCTGTACGGTCAAATTGTGTTGATGCCGAGATATCAAAAGCAACTTTCATACCAGTCATAAGAATGGATTTTAAACTACTACACAAACGAAACATACCACTCATATCAGTTACGTTTGATGTATCTAATTTTGGCACTGATACTAAATCATAGCAATTATTAAACATACCATCCATACGAGTTACATTGGATGTATTTAATTCAGGTATCGTTATTAACTTCTTGCAACTATAAAACATGCTACCCATATGAGTTACGTTTGATGTATCTAATTTTGGTATTGCTGTTATGTAGTTGCAATTTAAAAACATATTATTCATATTAGTTACGTTTGATGTATTTAAATTAGCTATATAATCAACATTGTCACCATCATATAAATAAAATAAATAACGACAACTATTTGTAGCATCAACTCTAGCTTGAAGCATATCTTGACCACTAGCATTAGGAAGTGAGTTTGCTTTAGCAATACAAATATCAAGGTTATTATTGTTTGTTTGTAATCTTGTTTTATTTGACATAATTATTCACCTCTTTAAAAATAATATAATGTGTTATTGAACATTTCAATATTCATAATTTTACCAAGCATCAGCATCATAAAAAGTTATAAGCCCTATAGAGTCAGCTGTCAATGGAGCTTGAATAAACAAGGTGCCATACTCGGATAAGATTACTTCTAATCCACCAGCTACATTCTTAACATCAGGGAATGATGCCATACAATTTACAAATATCAATGAACCACAAGGAACAGTTATTATTTGAGTAGTTCCTATATAATCATTAGGAGCGTTTTGTAACACGGTATATAATTTACCATTATCATCAACACAGGTATAAGAAACAAAGTAAACATCATATAAAGCAGAATCAAACGTTAGATGTACTGTACAAGTTTCTAAACTTCCCCCACCACTACCACTAGCTTTTGTATCAAGTAAAGCAGATAACTCAGCAATTTTAGCTTCTTGTGCAGTTAATTCAGCTTCTAAATCTTCTGAACCTGAATGTGTACCTGTTACACCAAAGATACTAACACCACTTTTGATATTATCTGCTATTAAATTGGTATCACCTTTGATAGTTTGAGCACCAGAACAATATGTACCAGCAGCAATCGTTTGATTTGTTGTATTAGGTGTATAAGTAGTTACACCTTTCGTAGTAGTTGGTTTTACATAACTACTCGGAATAGAGTCAACAGTTACTTTACTCAATCCATCATATCCATTATCTGGTGTAACATTTTGTGAGCTTATAGATGGTGTTATAGTTTTTTCTTGTAATATTGGTTTTGTCGAAATATTATTAATACCATGAATAAGCTCACCAATAGTCATTTCATTAGTGGTATCTGTTTTACTTCTAACGGCATCAGCAATAGCAACAATATCAGAGCGTTCAGCAAGAACTTTAATATTACTCATTAAAACGTCACCTCATTTACACTTGCTACTTGAATAGTGGCTCCGCAAATAATATCAATATCATCAACTGTAATCAATTCTATATTATCCAATGTGGTTTGAAGATTTGTTATATCAGAGATAGAATGAGTATGCCCACTATCAGCTTTACCATCTAATTGAGTTTGAATATTACTTGTAACGCCATCAACATAATTTAACTCTACCGTTGTAGCAGTAACACCGTCTAATTTGTTTAATTCGTTTGCTGTAGCTGTAATGCCTAAGTTAGTTAAAGCTGCCGCAGCAGTTGTTGCACCTGTACCACCTTTGGCAATAGGCACAGTTGGCAATCTATCAGATGACAAAGTTCCGCTTGTAATATCAGAGGCAGCGTGTGTATGAGACGAGTTGGCTTTTGTAGAAACCGCATTATCAATACGTGATTTAATTTCGTCTACGAATATAGCTAAACTCTCATCAGTAAAAAATTTTTTAGCCATTTTGCAATCTCCTTTCAAATTATTTTTCATTCATTTTTGATAAATTTATATTATCTATAACTTTATTTTTTAAAATTATAGTTTTAATGTATATTAAATTTACTTTCGTAAATTATTTTCGATTATTGTAAAAAAATTTCAAAACCTCTAAAACAAAGAGGTTTTAAATAATTATTAATTTTAATTTTAAGCAAATAGTGCTTGAATTTCTTCTGCGGTAATTTCTTCAAATCCATTTCCAACTTTAGTTTCAAGAGCAGTAATCTTATCTGTATTAGTTTCAATACTTAAAGTATTTGCACCAATCGCACTTGAAGCATTGTTTAAAGTTGTTTCTAAATCAGTAATATCTGAAATTGTGTGACCATGCTCAGCGTCTGCTTTGCCAGTTGCTATTGTTTCAAGAGCAGAAATAGCATCTTCATTAGCAACAATTAAATCACCTAATTCTTTAAGCGTATCGTATGCATCACCTGCTCCATTTAATAAGTCATTTTTAACTATATTAGCAGCTGTAGTAGCAGCAATATCTGCATAAGCTTCAGTAGCATATCCATCTAATGTAGTTTGTAAATTTTCTATATCTTCAATAGTATGAGTGTGCTTTTTATCAGCTTTATTATCAATGGCACTTAAACGTTTATCTTCGACATAATTGCTAGTAAGTAATGATATAGTAATATTTTTACTCGTAGCTAACTCAAAATCAGATTGACTTAATAAGTTATATGTATATGGAGAGACAGATATTGTTATTGCGCTTGTATTCGCAGCCGCTGAAATAATATAATAAATAGAATCATAGTCTACTGGCGACCAAGATATATTTAAATTAACTTTAAGATTTTTTATATATAATCTTTTTAAAGAAGGACAATTTCCAAAAGCTTCTCTCCAACTTCCAGACTTTGCCCCAAAGTTAGTAGTATTAACAGCATCAAAAGTACCTGCGTTTTCAATATGTCTTGCATCAAACATTAAACCACGACAGTCTTTAGGTAATACAATATTGAAATCGGGGTCATCATGTCCAACGATACCAATTGTTCTTGCACCATAGTAACTAAATACCTGTGTTGCCCAAGTTGCTTTTGCAAAACTGTCTCGATATAATTTATTACCCCAGTTAGGGTCACTGTTAACGCCAAAAGCAAGATAGAAAGCTTTAAATGTGTTATCTGGAATAGTTGAATAACATAAAGGTAATTGTGATGAGTGAGTTAATGTATAGTTTGTTCTTTTACTAACATCACTTATATAACCATTATCACTCCAGAAAATACAGTTGACATATTGCGCTGCCTGCACTTGATATGCACTTTGATTACCTTGACTCCATTTTGAATACATGGATTCATCATTCATATCAAATAAGATATTTGAGAACTGTTTAACACCTTCCAACCAAGGATAGAATGTTCCTAAAGCGCCAGGAAATGCGCTTAAAGATAGAATAGAGTTTTCTGATGTTGGAACAATTTCAAACACATCTTCATCTGTAAATGTAAGTTCAATGTTTGAATTTGCAGGGTATACTTTAGAAACTCCGTTAGTAACAATTGTTACATCTTCAATACAATAAAATCCTAATACCATATTTGAAGATAGTTTATTATATAAGCCATTAACGTATTCTTCAGTTGCATAACCATCTAAACTTGGGATTTTAATATTATTCCAAGCTTCTTTTTCTTCTGGCGTTACGTGAATATCTACATTATTAGCATGGTCACGAATGTGACGCTTACCTTCGTCAATAGACTCAGTCATTTCAATTAAAGAAGTTTCTAGGGTGTCTTTAAAACGAGTGCCATCTTCGTTTAAAATTGAAGTTGTTAAAGTTTTAGGAGCAATTTTATTTTGTTCGTGGTCGGTCAACCAACGGATTTTAATATTTTCTTCCATTTAAATTCCTCCTTTTATTCAAATCGTTTGAAGAATAAATAAGTTTCTTCACATACTGGTTTAATTTCAATTTCTTCTCCAGACAAATTAATAGTATTTCCTGTTGGATTTGGGACTGGGTCACCAACATAAGCCGTTTCATGCCCACCTGTTTCATATAGCTTTAGATAAGCAGTACCACCAGCATTTTGAATACTTTTAATAAATGCCTCAGTTGGCTCATATCTAACAGTATCATCGTCCATACAGTGCCAGAATTTGACTGGACAACGATAGTGTCTATATTCAAGCCCATCAGCACCAGTAAATACTCCACTTTTCATAGGATTATAACCCATAATTTTCTTTTCATCATAAGTCCATTTCAATCTATCTTTGGTAGATGTTGCATCTGGAATTGGGTCAAATCCATATACTGTCGCAAGGACTGCTCCTGGCCCATTTACAGAACACCAAGGCCAGGGGTCTAACCAGATTTGATTATAAGTGTCCAAAACTGGACTCCAGCCAGCTTGAGCTAAAACTGGGATGTGGCTATGTAATACAATATTAGTCGTAGTTATTCCACCCTCAGAAATTCCAACCAAAAATACTTCTGGATAGAAGTTAAAATTATCCATAGCATAATTATATGCTTTAATATGACTTTGAATTGCAATATAAGAACCGACAGAGTCTTGTAGTCTTAAATTTCCATGGTCAATAGCATATTGCTCAGGCAATCCATTAACATCCATTACTGCATATCCATTTGCAACAAGGTATTGAGAAATAGATTGGTGTTCTGCCTGAGAACTATCTGCAGAAACAGTTCCACCCCCACCATGTGCGCTAATTACTAACCGAGTTTTCTTACCGTGGCTTGTATAAGATTTTGGAAAGATTAAAACCCCATAGTCAGTATACATATTAGTTCCATCGCAAAATTCTGGGCTTAGATTATCTTCTGGAATATACATAGGTGCGCAATTTACTTCAACAGAAAATCTATGAATTGTTCCTGCTAAATTAGAAACGGCAATTTCTATATCATCTTCATTAGAATCACTAATAAAAGCAACCTGTGAACTCAATGTATCAAATTGAGTTGACACATCTTCTTCATTAGCTTTGATAGCAATTGCTTCATCAACGTATGATTTTGCAGATGAAAGAGTAGACTCATCACATTGGGCAATTTCTGATTTTATAAGACCATCATATTCTGTTAGTCTTTCTAAAGATATATATTTTTTTGTTGCCATTTATATACTCTCCTTTCTTTTATAATTAATAAATTGTCAAATTGTATTTTTAAGTTTTATCAAATCAAATAATTTTATATCTACGTATCATATAAAATTATTAAGTACTTTATTTAACTTAAAAGAAAGGGTGAGCATAAAACTCACCCTTATAAATTGATTGATTATAAACTAAATAAAATAAAATAAAATAAAATAAAATTATATCTTACTAATGAACAGGGTTTCATTAAGAATCTAAATTAAGACGGAAAGGTGATAGAAAAAGGACGTCCTGATGTAGCATATATTCCTCTTTTCACACTAACAGGTGAGATGAGAATATCTTCCATAGCAACTAAAAAAATCTCACCAGACATGTCGCAAAAGAGAGTGTGTTCTGGTAAATTTATATTTGCACTCATATCATATAAGGATTCTTCTACAAGAATGCCAGATTCGACAGGATTATCTAAATCCAAGTCTCCCCTCTTACCATATGTAATTGTCGCACCTATTAGCTCATCCCAAGCAACAGGTTCCGATGATACTCTATATGCCGTTAAGCCGCCTAGTGAGCCAGTCTCCAACCCCTCGGTATTTCCATCAAAAAAAATGGGTTCTAATGTAGAGCTGCTCAAATCGCCCAAAGTCGATTCTAATTCATCAAAAGCACTAGAAACATTAGTAGAATCCACGCTATACTCAACACCACCAATAGCAACCTTAAAGCCACTACCAGAAATTGTGCTAAGGTGAGAAGTAAAATCATTTTGTGCGGCTGACAATTTTGCAGAGTCAACATTATAAGCAATTCCGCCAAGACTAATCGCAGCACCAGTACCATTCATTGTAATTGAAAGATGAGACTTTAATTCGGCAGTGGCAGTGTCAAGAGTAGACTCATCAATAGAGTAGGTCTTGTTATTTAAATTTATATTAATTTTTGCCATTAAATTAATCTCCTTTTCTTTTTTATTTAATTGTTTTTAATATAAGTAATATAAATTTATAGAGGACTCTCAAATCCGAGAGTCCTCGTTGTTTATACAACTTTCTTAGTTATATTTTATTAAACTGCTTTGAAATTAATCTTTAAAGAGGTCAAGAATCTCCTGCTCACTGCACTCCACAAATTTTGCAATCTCAGAGTCAGTGTGTGCCTTTGCATCTGCAAGCGCCTGAGACGCAGAACCAGAAGCGTCAAAAGCAGTATCATCTTTATAAGCAGCAGAACCAAGACCCTTAACAGGAATATCAGCACCATTTACAGCAATAGCACCGTTTCCAGTACCAGTTGTAATGTCAGCAGCGTGAAGAGCAGTACTCCAAGTATTTTTTTGCTCAGCAGTAACGTGAATATCGCCATTACCAGTATGAGTGTCAAGAGCAAGTTGAACAGCATTAATGCCCTTCTGAGCCTCAGCAAGAACAACGGCATCCTTATTAGAAGAGTCAGTCTTGACACCCTCGATAGCCTGAACAAGCTCGTCGTCAGTTGCGTAAGTATCATTGAGGGTAGCTACAGCATTAGCAACTTCTTGAATTTTGTCGTCAACCTGAGCGTTGGTGTAATCATCCTTATGAGCATCCTTATACTCAGCAAGAGCATCGGAAACAACCTTAAGCTCATCCTTAGTAGCGTGAGTTGCAGAAGCAGTTTCGAGTGCGCCTACACGACCATCAATAGCCTCAACAACAGATGCATCAGCTTTCTTGTCAATGTTACCTTGAAGGGTTTGGTCAGCAATCTTGTAAGCGGCATCCACATCATCGATAGCCTTCTCGTTAGCTTCGATAGCAGCAAGCATATCAGCAGCGCCAGTCTCGTCAGAAGTGATATAATCCTGAATCTCTTTAAGAGTATCGATGACATTAGACTCAGTGCCATCGGCTTGAGCAGCAGCCCAGAAAGCTTCCATTGTTTCAATGCGGTCTTCTAAACCGTCTTCAACACCCATTGCACGTTCTTTTTCAGTGTTTACAGCAGCTAAAACTTCATCTTTATCAGCTTTCTTTAAGTAATCAGCTTCAATTGCATCAATATCTGTAGTATTACCTTGAATTAAATCAGCTAATTCAGTTTTATCAGCATTTTTTAAGTAGTCACCTTTAATAGTTGCTACTTCACCTTGAACACCATTTAATTGATTTTGTAATTCTTCTAATGCAGCATCGGTAGCGATTCCCGCAGTTTTAACATTAACATATTCAACTACATTTGAAGCAGTTGTTCCTTCTGGTAAAATACCAACCAAAATTTCTAATGCGTCAACATCACCTTGAGCTGCATCCGCTGCTTTTTGTGCGTTTTCAGCAGCAAGAGCGTTTGTTGCTTCAGCAGCTTTTGCACGAGTTATTTCTGCTTCAATAGCACCGTTTGCACCATCAATATTTGCCTGAAGAGCATTATCTTTTGTAGTTACCCACGCTTTAAGCTTTTCATCATAATAACCAAGGTTTTCAAGGGATACGTATGTAATTTTATTTGTATCTGCCATAATATAATTTTCCTCCTAAAATATATATCATTTTTATCAAAAAGGAGGGTGGTTTAATTTAATATTCCACCCTCATAGTATGATTAAATTTTAATTAATCAATGTTTATAAAATTATGCAAATAATGCATCAATATCAGATTGTTGAATTTCCACATGTTGCACTTCTTTAAGAGCAGCGATATCAGCAGCCATTGCTTCGTCAGCAGCAACTAATTCTGCTTTATCATCTGTATGTGTTTTAGTTAAAGTAGCGATTGCTTCAGCATTTTCAACTACATCTGCTTTAACTTCAGTATCGTCATATGTAGCTGCTGTTTGAGCATCAGCAATCATTTGCACAACTGTTTTACCTTCAACAACTGTACCAATTACGTTGTTTACAGCAACAATTTGTTCATTTGTATACGCTTTTGAATTATCTTCAATTGCATTCCATTTAGCAACGTCACCTTCAACGATTTTGTTTAATTCTGCGATATTTGTATGTTCGTGAGCTTTACCTTCAACAACAGTGATTCTCGCACCGAGTGCTTCATCAGCTTCTTTATATGCTTTATCTAATGCAGTAACAACAGAATCATCAGCTTTTTTATTAATTTCTGCTTGTAATTCTTCTTTTAGAGTAGCATCAGCATTAATATATGCTTCGTGGTTGATTGCTTCAAGAGTAGCGATTCTACCATCTAAAGCAGTATCGGCAGCTTTACGAGCATCTTCTTCGGCTTTAATAGCGGCAGCATTATTTGCAATGTCGCTTTGCATTTTTGTAACTTCTGCACCATGTTCGTTTACATATGTAATTAAATCATTAACGCCATCGATAGTTTCAGCATCTACACCATTAGTAAGAAGTTCGATTGCATTTTCATTAGCATCAATTTGGTCTTGAAGTTCTTTTTTGTCAGCAGCTTTTAAATAATCTGCTGAAATTGCATCTACTTTTGCATCTACACCATCAATAGCTTCTTGTAATGCAGTTTTATCTGCATCAACAAGATAGTCGTCTTTAATACCTTGAACAGCAGTTTGAATACCAGAAACTTGATTATTTAATTCTTCAAGAGCGGCATCTGTTGCAATACCAGCAGTTTTAATATTTACATAGTCTATAACAGAAGCAGCTGTAGTACCTTCTGGAAGTTCACCAACTAATTCAGCAAGTTCATCAACTTTTGTATCAACGCCTTCAACTTCTTCTTTAGTAGCTAAATTAGCAATCGCAACACCAGAATCTACAACTTGTCCATTTTCTCCAAATGTAGCAATATTGCCAGCGGTAGCATTTTGAACTAATTGCATTAAATTACTTAAATCTTGTTCTGGAAGTTCGATTTCAAAATCAGCAACAGTACCTTCTGTAATAGGATTTACTGTATAAAATTTAAGAACACCATCTTCGAGATTTACATATTTAAATGATTTTGCATCACCTTCGTTAACTTTTGTTGTAATAAATTCTTTAATTTTAACATCATAGGCTTGTAAACCTGTTAATGATAAATAATTAATTGTAGTAGCCATTTTAATAATCTCCTTTTTTTATTTAATCTATGTTAAAAAAGACCAGCGATTTCTATATCACTAATCTCTCCTAAGTCATCGGCTGTTAAATAGCCCATATCGTTTTCTAATTGAGATACTTTGGTAATATTGACCAAAGCTTCATTCATAATTTTATTATAAATATCTGTGATTGCTTGATTAACGTAACCACAATCTGCATACCCTTGTGCTTTTACCCAAGTTTGAGTCGCATATTCATCCAAGATTACTTCCATAGTTTCAAGTGTAATAGTATATGTTACAACTTTTCTTCCATCAATTCTTGTAATATATTTAGATGTATCATCTAAATCAATTAAAACAATTACATTTGAAGATGGGACATAAGTGGTCGTTAAATCACCACCAATTTGATATTGTCCACTAATAGAATAACATCCTACTTCTAAATCACTCAAAACAATTGGAGATACAATTGTACCTCGTTTATTGACAATTGGAATCTCACTTAAATCATCATATGACGAAACTCCAGCGTTTCCTGAAATCTCTTTGAATACTGGCACAAGGATATCGTTAATTAATAAATATCCTATACCGTTACAAATATAAAAAGTGTTACTTTGAATATTTTCTGTTGGCAATTCTTCAACTGCGACAATAGAACTTTGATTAAATCCTTTAATATCTTGTATTTGTGTATTTTTATCGATAAACACCATTGTATTTGTATCTCTACAAAATACATATGTTGGATAAGCTAAAAGACCACGTTCTATAAGCGATTGAATGTCACCATAATTAGCAACGGCAAATTTTGTAACAAGATTCGCCATATCTTTTAATCCTTCCTTACTAATTAAAACTCAACAATTTCATATCCAACTTGAATTTCTTCAAATTTTTTTTCAATCATCGTTTGTACGGTTTCGACATCAGCTTTTGCTTCCATCTGTGTTTCAAATTCCACATCTTTTTTTTCAAGAGTGGTAATCTTAGCGTAAATATCATCTAATTCATCGCTATTGTCATAAAAAACTCTAGTGCCATTAAAATCAAAAGCAACTTGTCCTTTGTCTTGCACAAATATAAGTTGTCCATCTTTGGTTCCTAACGCTTCAATCTTATCACTAGTTGTTGCAACAATCTTAAACTCTCGCTTAGTTATCACATATGAGTTTGTAGTATCGTCATAAACCATCTTAGTGTTTTTAGACAAATAACTTTGACTACAATCGCTAGGTTCGGCAGCATTCATAGGGTCAAAATTATAAAAAGAACCACCTGATATAATCACTTTTGCCGTACCATTCTTGTAGTTGGCATCATAGCAGTTAATAGTTTGTTCATACCCATTTGCACCAGAAATAGTTTGTTGAATTTTGTAATAACCACCATTAATATATGCAGTACCAGTATGAACATAAACTGAAGAAATATTACCAATGTAAGTACCACTTTCAATAACCAATATACCCCCATTGCGAACATCAACGGCATAACAGTCATTTTCTTTAGCAAGCAAAGTACCAGTACCAGCATTACTACTGTCTAATAATGTTAAAATACCACCATTACCAACAGAAATTAAAGACCAACTTGTTGCATTTTCATTCCATATGTCTTCAGTATTCTTAATTGTATAACCATTCAAGTCGATAGTGATGTTTTTAGATACTGTTGTAGGTTCTGCTACTACAATATCACTTGTCAATTTAACAACGGTATTTTCAATTGCGTTGTCAATCAATATTTGTAAATTATTTTTAGCCATATTTTATTCCACCACCTTCATCTTAGAATTCTACAATTTCAACAAAAGAATCCGCTGACTCTTTAATCATTGTTTTTACTTCTTCTGCTGTAACCTTAGTAGCAATTTCCACTTCCAATGCGGATACATCTGTAGGTTTGCTTAAGCTCACAAACTTTTCGCCATTCCAAAAATAACCATCTTCACCAAAGATATAAACTTTACCTAACTCACCAGATTCAGGTAAGGCTTCACCATCGACAACAATAATTTCATCATCTTCTTCAACAATTACTTTATTGCCATCTTTATCAACCCAACCAACATACGGTTTACCATTGGCATCTTTGACAAATAAAATGTCATAAGCATCAATTGTTCCAGCAGCCAAAGCCGAATCAACTTTTTCGAGAGTACCAAAGGCGTGTTTTGCTCTTTCATTAGCCATGTGCGTTTCCTCCTTTTAAAATATTTTAAATATATATAAAACCTAATACTCAAAGCTTAAAGTATTAGAGGTTTTATCTAGGTTTAACTTCCAAATTTACATTTTTACCATTTTCAACATTTAAAATATAAACTTTTTCTTCCTCTGTTATTTTTCCACTTTCAAATAATTCAACAATTTTTTCTACTTTCACTTTTCCACTTACATATAATCTTTTCATTGATTCAACGAATTGGTTCATTTATAGTACCCCCATTTCCAATAACAATAAATTATATTCGTCAATTATTGACTCAGGTGACTTCATATTAAGAACTCTAAGTTGTTGGTACTCAAACGAATCTATCTCAATGACGTCCACAATATCAACATTAACTTCGGCAGGTACATTATAAAGGGTTCTCTCGTGAACAATGGTATTGTTATCTGACAATAAGATTGCTTGAGCATCATTTTCATCACTTAAAATCCATATTTTATGTTTGGGTTGCCACTTCAAATAAGTGAGATGGTCAAGCACATCTATAACTTTATTATCTTTAATTACTTTGTAAAACATAATCTATTTACCTCTCAAAAAAGAGGGCAGGAGAATATCTCCTACCCTTTTGATATATTAGAAACTAATTTCTATTAATACGCCCAAACTTGTTGTTGCGTTAGTAATTTGTTGTACTGCACCATATTCGTCAACACGACAAATATAATTAAGCCAACCATTGTTACTATAAGAAGGAGAGCGTGTCCAATAAGCGTTATATTTGCCACTATCAAATGCTCGTTTTCTAGCATCGTTGGTAGACATATACGAAATAGCAATACCTTCGCTATTATACGGCTCAGAAGTATAGTTTGAATCCACTTCTACAACCGCAGGAATTGTAATATAACAATCAGAAGAACTCAACTCAGATGAACTTTGACCGACAGAAGACCACACAATTACTTTTTTCATTAATGCCTTAATTTGAATAGGCATCGCATTATATAATCTATTATTTAAAGATTTATTTAATGCAGATTCAGCCCAACCACCAGCATTGGTATTGTTAGTGTTCCATTTCTTTGTTCTACCTAATAAATGAGACGCAAGTAAACTAAATGAACATCTTTTAGAAGCATTATCGGCTAAATAATACTTTCTAAGTCCACATGCCTCCAATGTAATAGATTCGTGTGTCCACATAGCAAGATTTTTACAAACATCTTCTCCAAGGTCTGCGTACCATATCTTAGCCCAGTGAATATCTCCAACGCCATAATTTTCATAAATTCCGTCGTCAGCCTTTGCACAACCAAATACAAGAGTACCTGTACCAGTAGTATTTTTAGTTCTTGTCAATTCAACAGATAAAACTTCTTCACCATCAAGATTAGATTTGTAGATATACAAATTATTATCGCCTTTTATATGACGAACAACCAGCATTTCACGCTGATTGACACTCGACATTCTTTCGTCCGAAGTTGTACCCCAAGTAAATTTAACGCCACTATTATATTGAAGTTTAAATCCGTTACTACCATTTGATTGGAAACACTGTGCAAGAACACTATTATTAGAGTTGCCATCTAAAAGCTCATAATCCATTGCCAATACAAAATCTTTATCTATATCAAATAATTGAATTCCAGTATCAACATAATTAGAGCCAGTAAATGATATCTTTTCAGAAATCAACAATTCAGAATTGATATCGTCATAATCAATATCATTGCCAATAGTAAATGAGTATGAGTCTTTATCTGTAATAACATTTTCAGATATACCCAGTTTAGTCATTGCATAGATTTCAACTGGGGTAAGGTCAGAAAGCTCTTTGCCATCAAAATAAGTAGAGTTGCCAGTAAACTTATCAAACACAGCGGTTACTGTCTTAACACCATTTTCATCAAAACCACTAGTTAAGAATCCGCTCTTATCCCATCTATTAAATAAATAGAATGCGGTAGGTTCAGCAGCGGTATATGTTGGAATAGCACCATCATATACAATATTATCACCGTATTTACCAGTAGATGTATATATTGGCGTTCCCATAGAAACATACTGAATAGTATAATCTCTAACAGATTCTTTATATGTTGCATAAATATCTATATCCATTACAACATTTGAAAAATCTGTATCCCATCCAGAATAAGCATAGCTATACTGAATAGTACTTTCTTTTGTAGGTGTAGCGATAGGACTTTCTTCCCTTGTAATAGGGTCAACCGCACTGCCATATTGGTCAACATATTGAACATCTAATTCTGTACCATCATAATTTCTAAATGTAACTTTGTATTGAGGAATGATACCATCTTTAGGAATGATAGTTAAATCAGACCAAGATTCTTCGTATTTATAAAGTTCATATTGTCCAATTGTAGGAACTGTTACAGTACCAGAAAGAACAGATTTATCTGTATTTGCACCAGTATTAGTAACACCAGCAAGACCATATAAGCGTTCAAGTAACTCTGTGCTGTCAAGCGTCCAATTAATTCCAGTTAATCTTACTTGATATAAATTAGGACTATTACTAATAATACTTACCAAATCAAGCAATGAATTTTCTGCAACTAACTTAGTTAAGGAATTATAAGATTCTATTTCCATCCCTTCATCAGTTAAGTAGTTCAAATTCTTCATTGATAAACTACCAACAGCAGGAATTTCAGCAATTTCAATATTTCCACCATCAGCAAAAATAACACCACTTACACTTGAACCCATGGCATAAAGTTCTTTTAAATTCTTTAGTCCAGACAAGTCTAAAGAAGAAGATAAACCAGACATATTTTGAATATCAAGTTTATTCAATAATTCATTAGAACCTAATCCTAAAGTCATTGAATTTGTATTATTATAACCTTCAGTGTCATTACCAAGAACTAATTCTCTAATCTTCTTAGCATTACTAAAGTCGCCATTAATCAAATAACAAGCAGACAAATCACCAATAGACTTCAAGCAAGAAGCGCTATAAATTTCAATAATATCCGCTACATCACCAGTATATTCAACTGTATATTCTTGATTTGGTACCGCTCTCATTTTAACTGGTGGAGCAGTATTATATTTTACATTAATATACATATGTGAATATGGTGTTAAAGTTATATCGAAATTAGGTGTAACTGCCAAATCGGTATTTGGAACAGAACATCTAAGAATAACATCATCAGCAGAAGCAACTGTACCACCAAATTTAGATGACATATACTTCTCTTGGTTCTTTTCAAACTGAGCACGTTGGGTCTTTTTACGACCATTTGCTCTTTCTTTTAAGAACTCAGGTTTTGCTTCACCATTAATAAACGAACCAGTATAAGTTCTAATATATTTACGCTCAATATCTACACGCCACAATTCTTCTGGGAATTGAGATTGCCATTCATTAAACTGGTTAATTAAACCAGTTGCACTCCAAGCACCTAATGATTCAAGTTCTGTATATAACTCACATAACTCTTCATCAAAAAGCTCACGCAATCTCAAGAAGAATACGTGTTGCGGTGCATTCCAAACCCAATCAGAAGTACCGTCAACATAATCGATTTCTTCATAACCATATCTATAAGTCATACGACCATAGTTATCAATACCCAAAGAAGTATCCATATCATATGCAAAGGCTAAATCGAATTTACGAATTGGGTTTCCTTCAGAATCTACTTCACCAGTTTTACCATAGTGCCAGAAGCTGTTTTTACTATGGTTGTCAGTCATTGTATAACGAAGTGTAAATAAGTAATAATACATTACAGAATCAAGAACGACCCAATCTCCAAGATTAGCTTTAAACTCTTCATCTGTAGATGTAACTACAAACTTATAGAAATCTTTCCATTTTTGTTCTACAAATGCCTTTGCCTCTGCATTTTCTTCGTCTGTACCATCTTCATAAATATATCTCCAACCATATGTGTCATCTGTATGTCCTTCACCTTTGTCTTTAGCACTCTTTTCATCAAACCAATCATCATAAAGAGAATCGTAAGCTGAATTTCCTTCACACCATTCTTCTTCTGGGATAGGGTAGATAGGTGCACCTTTTTCATCAACTTTACCAGTAGGCATTGTTGAGTTAGGAAGTGTGTTGTCCATTACTTCCAAAATACATTCATATTTATCGCTTGGGTCTGTTAATCTACTAGAATCAGTCTTTTTGCTATCACCAATGTTTCCAAAAGCGTAATAATGCCAGTTATTATCATTAAATTCTACATGAGTTGATAAATCTGGGTCAGATTCTTTTAAGAAAATAACACAATTTTGGAATTCCATCGTACTCTTAATATAAGGAATAATAGATTCATCTTCACGCACAAATGGTCTATTATAAGGATTGTATTGATTATATCTCTTGGCAAAAAGTGCGTTATTTGCATTCTCAGAAGATGCAATATTTACTTTAACATTAAAGTAATTAACTGGAATAGATTCACGAGTTAAAGTAACTTTATTAACACGAGAACCATCGCCAAGTATAATATATGGGCTATTGCCATAATCCTTATAAGATTTTAAAATTAAATCTAAGTTACGACCAGCAGCACCATAGTTATTAGAAGAAGTACCCTGACCACTATGAACAATGTCATAAGCAACCCAGTTATCATAAATTGGGTCACCATTCTTATAAATACATTCCACAATAGACTGAATATTTTTATCATAAACTTTATCATCTTTATCAGCTGTAAAGTGAGGAACTTCAAGCTTGATAATTCTTAAGTCTGGACAAACTTCTGCAAGATAATCTGGGTCTAAAATACCTTCTTTATAAATTTGGTTTCTATCATATCTTGCAATCATTTCTTCTGCACTACGAGCATCTGCGATAAAGTTATTTAAAATATCTCTATCAGAAAGAGATTTATTATAAACTTTAAATCTATAAATATATAAATCACAGTCATCAGAACCTAATCTAATAGGTTTGCGATAACCTTGATATTGTTGGAAATCGTGAGTATCATCATAAACCATCGGTCTAGTTGATACGCCGTCTTCATACCCCATTACCATAGGGATAGTTTCACTTGAAGCAGCAATATTAAATTCGAATTCAATAACTTCTTCTTCAGCATAAGGGAGAGGAAGACTATCTTCTTTCGCATAAATAGTTGCTTCTTGTGCTTTCATTTCAATACCAATATTTTTACCTTCACCAGTTGCATCACTAATACAACTCAAGAATGTAGTATCAGAATTTGAAACATTTTCTGTTCTAAATATTAATTTAAATTGTTTACCATTAGATTTTGCATCATCACCAAACAATTCATAATTAATTTCAGCAGATGTTCCAGCCTTAATACAAAAACATTGGTCTCCATTTTCATCAATTTGATAACCACCGTTAATCCAGTCAAAGTTATCAGATACTGTCATAGCAATATTACCATTAGACCACAATCTATTTTCGTCATCATTTGAATAACCAACAGGGTTAAAGTCAAATACTAATCCAGTAGTGATAGGAGAGACTTCAATACCCAATTCAACTACATTAGCAATCAAAGTTTTAACAATGTCACCGCATATAATAGTTAAAGTATGTTCACCAATTACATTAGTTTTATATTGCCATGTAGCAGTATTTGAAGACATTGTTATATTAGAACTATACTCTTCTACGATTTCACCATATTCATTAACATAAGTAGCCTTTAAAGAAACATTAGGAGTTTCAGTAGAAGGGTCATAAACAGTATAAATTATATTAGTCGCTTCATATTGACGAGCTGTAAACTCTTGTTGTGTGCAACTAATTACTGGAACACCAGAAGATTCATCATACCAAATAATATCTTTTACAATATGATTAGATTCAACTGTCTTACCATTAATATCAGCAGTCATATAAACTTCAAACAAATGTGTTCCGTGTTCTTTTGCAGCAATTGTATATGAATCAGATAAACCAGCGGCAGCAGCCGAACTTGTTTTTGTTCCTATTTCTTTACCATCAAGTAAGAAATAGATAGTTTTATTAACACCACCATAAGGAGTGAATGTAAATACAACTGGTTCATTAGCAGTGTTAACTTTTGTATCATCAAACGTAGATTCTAATCTAACATCTACAACTTTTACAGTCCAAGCCTTTGTAGCAACTGCGCCAGTAGCATGAGTAATAGTTAAAACAACTTTATTATCGCCAACAGTAACATAATCTGTTAAATCAAATTCACATTCTCCAGTTGCAACATCTTCTGTAGCAACGACACGATTGCCAACTTTCCACGAAGCAGTACCATCAAGATTTGTATCACCAGCAGAGTCTTCGCCAGAAAAATTATATTTAACAATTACTTTTTCATCTACTGTAGAAACAAGTGGGGTAGTATATCCTTCAATATAAGCAATACGCAATACAACGCTACTACCACTTGAACCGCCACCACCTAAAATTTGGAAACGGTCTTGTACCTCTCTGACACCACTCTCTGTTTTCCAAAGAGTAAACATATGTTCAGCAGTTGTACCATCGTCCAATTCTACATCACCATATGTAGCATCGTATGTTATACGAGGTGATTTATCAATCGCCTCAAGGTCTTGGTTAATTTGGGTAATAGCAGAGTTTATACTGGTAATACTACTTTTATTATCAGAAATAGAAGAAGAGAGGGGTGTTATTGCATTATTAACATAAGTCTCTGTTGCATAACCAGTTAAATCTACGCTTACATTATCAAGGGCAGTATCCACTTCACCTTTACTATATGTTTCTTCCTTAGTATAATAATTCCCAAGTTTTGTTGTAATGTCTTCAGCCGCAATAGCATCGGCAACATCTTGCTTTGTCGCAAAATCTTGAGGGTTAGCCGCTATCATAGCAGACACATCTGTTTTAAGAGCATAATCGCCAAGTTGTTCTGTAACATCTATGCTCTGAATCTGTTCGTCAACATATTCAATAGTTGCATAACCATCGGGTTTTACAGCATCAATAGCTGCATCTACTTCTTCTTTATTATATGTCTCAACTTTGGTGTAATAATTTCCAAGTTTTGTTGCAATCTGTTCCTCAACAACAGCACCAACGGCATTATTAACCGCCGTTTCAACTTCTTGAGTAATTCCATCTTGCAATTCACCAACAAGTCGAGAAGCTTCATCGGCAGCATTTTGAGCGGTTACAGCTGCAGATTGAGCAACTTGAGCTTCTAACTGTATCTTGTTATACCAACTCTCAATCTCTTCCTCGCTAAGACCAATTTCACCTACGGCAATGTTTTCCAAAGACTGTAAAACATTAAGTTTGTCAATAGACTTCGACTTCCAAGTATAGGGCTCACCCTTACTATTAGTTCCTTCGGCGTGAATTTCAAATTGAAGCACTCCAGCAACTTGTGTTGCAAATTCGCTTACAAGCCAAGCAAATTTAATATATTCGTCGTTATAGTAAACATCAACAGGAATATCAGTATGAAAATCCTTGTTTGTATTTACATAATAAATACTAAGTTTAGTATCTTTCAAATCAAAGCCATCGTAATATCTTGGCATTTTGAAAGGTATATATTGAGAGTTTTGCTCTTGAGTTATATTAAATTGGCTTGAATCAAGAGCAATATTCTTTTGTTCATCAACACTTGAATAATTGTCATCGCTATATTCTTCATTGTAAAAGCGATAATCTTTATCTGTTATAGGTGTCCAATTTTCAGTGTTGGCTGAAGCTGCGACACTTCTTAAAGAATATGCCATAACAGTCGGCGTTTCTTCAACTGATGTGGTCGCAGTAGTATTCTCTTTACTATTCGTAAGAGATTTACTAAAAGATAAAGCCATAAGTATTTTATCCTCCTTTCATTAATTAAAAGAGGACAAACATATATCATCCTCTAATTTTATATTTTTATTTATTTAATCAAATTCAACTACATTATCATCTTCATCTTCAGATGGAGAGCCACCACCTGAAACACTGCTAAAATCAACAACAGGTACACCATCTTCAAGCGACGCATCGCCAGCGTTGATTTTTACCTTGTCGCCAATTACATTACCATTAGATGTAAGTTGTAGTTCATTTGTATCTGTATTATATTTAATGTTATCAGCCTTAGTATCAGCAATAACTTGATTCATTTCATCAATCGCCCTCATTTGAGCATCAAGTTTTATCAGACGTTGGTCAAGACTCGACAAGGCTTCGTCGGGAATTATATCAGACCACGCACTTATTGGAATTATATCAATAATAGTAGGAGAGGTCTTTCTAACTCTTTGAATGCCATTACCATTTGCATCAATGTCTGTATATACAAAGGTTAATTGCAATTCCAAGCTACCATGCTCAGCTGTTAAGTTTGTATCGAAAGGCAATTTATATTGCAAGAAGCCATTATATCTTTCATCACACAACTTAAGAATTTCAGTTTCGTACTTGCGACTAATAGGACGCAAATACTCTAACATTACAGTTGCACTCGTCATATCATATGTATTCCTATAGATAGGATTAACAACAAAAACTAAATTATCTACACATTTTGACCTTGCCATAATACGCTCTTTTTTTGAGCCATATAATGTATCATCATCATTTACAAGTATCACATACATTCTAAATCACCTCACTTATATTCCTAAATATTCTTTTACCTCGGTAACAGTAGCCGCAACCGAAGCAGCACCGCCAAAACAGTCCCATAAACTATCATAACGACAGTAAACATTGGTTCCTGCGGTATATTGTTTACCAGCACCCTCTGCGAAAGTTTCATCTGTTACAAAATCGTCACTAATATTATATGTAAATCCAACAGCCTTTTCTACCGTCGCCAACTCAGCAAATGTGATAGTACCCATAGGGATAAACCCACTATTAAGACCATTAACAACATTTAAAATGGTATTTTTATATTCTTCTGTTTGTTTCATATATTCATCAGTATTTGTCATATATGTATTAGCATTTGTTTCGCTTATCTTAGCGTTAGATTCGCTTGTTGAAGCATTTGTCTCGCTTAATTTAGCCGCTAATTCGCTTGCTTTAGCATTAGCTTCACTTACCGATGCATTAGTCTCACTCGTTTTTGCATTGCTTTCACTTAATGCCGATGCAGTCTCACTCTTTTGAGCATTGTTCATATATGTCAAAGCATTGTTTGCACTTGTTAAAGCACTACTTTCGCTTTGTGCTGCATTGGTTTCGCTTGTTTTAGCATTAGTCTCACTTGTTTTTGCATTGATTTCACTTTGAGAAGCGTTGTTTGCATTGTTAAGAGATTGTTCATAATAATACTTAGCATTATCAGTTTCTTCGTTATCTCTAACATCGCCATCACCAGTAGCATAAGACCTCGCCCATTTAATAACAGTGCTATATTCTGCGTTAGCCTCAGCCAATGCTTTATTTAAACCGTTATATTCATAGCTTGATTCTATCTCAGAGTTTTCAGCAGCAATTTCCGATACATCAATAAAAAATGTCATCGTAGATAAAACTTCGGCATTCTTAACGGCAACCTCAAGAGTATCTTTGTCTACATCAGCTATTCGTTTATTAACGATTACCAAGTCAGCTTCGCAAATTCCAGCAACAGCAAGCATTTGTTCAGTTAATTCAACTAATATTTTTCCATCATTGTTTATCTCACAAAGATTAAACACACTATAGTCGTCAGCCTTTTTATATCGTATATATACACTTTGACTAGCAGAATCGAGAGAGAAAGGCGTGCCGTGATTATAACAAGTTACTAAAAGAAATCTTGAGCCTTTATCAAGTTGTTTGGCATTAACCAATATATATTTTTTATCGTAAAAATCAACATCTATATTTATAATGGATTGCAAATTCATTCTTTATCACCACCTTAAATGTTGTTATTTGACTTCCCAAGTATACATTTCTTTTTGAACAACGCTATGTACAAATGAATTTTCCCCACCGTGTGCTTCGTATGTTTCTATTAAATCTTCTAAAGCCTCAAGTTCCATAGAACTTATTTGTTTGGTTTCATTATATTGTCTATATGATTGAGCAATTCGCTCTTTTATTTCGGACTGTACTCGTTTGTTCTCTTTTTCTTCCATATCAATAAGTTTTTTACATATATCATCAACTTTATTTGTTAATTTATTTTGAGAATCAGTTAATTCTTTTTGAATTTCAAGACTTTGTTTTCTATCATTAATTCTATTGGTAGAATAAGTAGTCATTTCATCGTGTAAAGCCTTACGGTCTTCACGACTTTCTTTCATATAATTATTTAAATTATTTCTAAATTCTTCTTCATCTTTACAATGTCTTTCATCATCTTTACAATGTCTTTGTTGAAGTTTATCTAAATTTTCAGCAGTTGTTTTTGCTAGTTCGGTGGTAGCTTTCAACTGTTGACTTTCTTCTTCTCTTTGTCTCATTTTTTTGGTTTTGATTCCAAGTTTTTCAACAAACAACCAATCAAGCAATGACCAAATATATTTCGCAGCAACAAGAACAAGAATGATAGCAATGATTACAGACAACCAATCTATTAGTTTTAAATTTTTTAAAATTTCTACAATATCCATCTCAACTTCCAAATCCTCCTTTCATTAAAATTTTGTAGACATCTTTGGAAATGTGAGATGTCCTTATATAATAAAGGAGAGGTTAAGAATTTAACCTCTCTGTATAAATTTAATAGTTATTATTTTAATAACTTAAAATGTTCATTTTATTGCAAGAGTTTATTTACTCTTGCTCTTACCTTGGCATACGAATATGTACATCCAGCTTTTTTTAAAGATTTTTCCCTATTTGTATGCCCATTGCCGTGTTTACCAGTAATAACCTCTTTTGCCCAATCATCAAGAGATGTGGTGAGAGAGAGGGATGCTGCACCAAGTTTCTTATTAACTTGCTCAGCGATATAAAAATGTTTATTATACAAATAATCGCCTGGGCACGATTTATTGGCAAACCAACGATGTACAGTCATATTTTGTTTGTCTACTTGCCCAATTAAAGATTTGTCGGCTTTCCACTTTAATTCCTTAATTTTATTTCTTTTACAAATATCAGTAATCAATTCAATAAGAGCAATCATAGCCTTATCTGTCACGACGTAAGGATGAGTAGTATCACTTGCAACCTCAATAGTTATCGCTCTATGGTCGTTCGCCTTATTCGACGAACAAAACGAACGGTCTTTTTCTTCTACAGACAATCCAATTGAACCATCCTTGCCTACGATATAATTCGCTGAGCACTTTCGATTTGTTGTTGCAAAATAATCACACCCTTGTTTTGCTGTCCATTGACCTACAAGACAATGGATTGTTATACAATCAACGATATGATTTCTTGGTGATGTCTTGTGAGGACTAAGATTTTTATATGTTATTAAATTGCTATTTGTGTAAGCCATCATAAACACATCCTTAAAATTTTATAATAAAAAAGTTATATAAATCTTAATTAATTTTTTGTTTCTTCTTTGGTTTCAACTTTAACTTCTGCATCGTCTTTTACAATCTCTTCAACAATAACAGAAGTAAGTATATCTAATTCTTTGACACAACTCTCAATAAATGTCTCAATAGTTGAATCAATAGTAATTCCTTTGCTTTGTAAAAGTTCGAGAACTTTTGCTTTTTTAGTTGTTTTATCAATTACACCTGTTTCCGCCATTTTTTCAACAGCTTGAACAAAATTCTTAACGATAGAATAAATATGTTTCTCTTTCAACCATGGAACCAAATCTCTCTTAATACAAGGAATTACATAATAAGAGATAATCAATGATACGATGGTTAAAACAATCTCTAAAATATTTGGTAAAATTGATTCCCAAATTGTTTCTAACATATTAAATACCTCCAATTTTAAAATATTCTTATAACATTAAGTCTTATATTATACATTATCATCTGCAATTTCCGTTTTCTTAGAATCCTCTTCAACCATTTTTGCATACGACATTTCTTCTTCAGCAGTTTGTCTTTCTGCAAGCAAATGAACTTCAGAATAAATTCCTTGCATAATTAAGTCTAAGACAACAGGGGGGAGACCCGATTCATTACAGATGTTTACTATTTTTGTTTTTGTTTCTTTGATAACCATAGTAAGTGGTTTATTCATTTTTCTTTACCTCCATATATATAACAAATGTTAACTAATTAAAGCTAACAATTTTTGTAATTTATCTGCAGTTAATGTATAATTGCCAATTTTTAACCCAGCATTCGTCAGAGCCAAATTGTAATTGCCTGTAGGTTGCAGCCTATCATCTATTTCCTCACCGAAACCACATGAATGACCATCTGTATAGAAGTAAAATGTTCCATTTGAACTTATAAAAGATGATTGGGTTTGCAAAACGTATTCGTTGATACTCCAACCAGCTATTTCTCCTGCAGTGGCATTAATCGTACCAGTTATCGTTGCTTTTGGTGCGACAAACTCACCATTAAAAGTAATGGCTACATTATTCGCACCAGCAGTAAGATTACTTACAGAAATTTTCGAAGCTGTTAAAGTTCCATTTACATTTGCTGCATTTACCATAAGATTAGACGCATCAATCTGGTCTGCCGTTAAAGTTCCACTGATATTTGCCGCATTTACTTTAAGATTAGAAGCATCAATCTGGTCTGCAGTTAGTGCCTCTGCAATATTAACATTTTTTATTTGTAGAACACCATTTACAATGCTACATCCACCAATCTGTCCACTTATAGCTGTAATGGTTCCAGTAATATTGGCACCGTTACAGTTCAATACGCCATCAGATGTAATCTCAGCATAAGTACTTTCTTTATTTCCAATAAGTAAATAACCACCAAGAAAATCAGATGCTGTAATGGTTCCAGTAATATTGGCTTCTTTTATTGTAGCAATACCAGATGATGTAATATTAAAAGTCTCACCAAGACTTAATCCTTCCGTTCCAAAATACATACCATTGGCGTTACCAAAAATTTCAGAACCTTTATATATAGCATTCTTATTTACATTCCAACAGCCAATGGTACCAGAAGTAGCAACAGTAATTTCACCATCGACAGACAAGTGGTCGCCATCATATGTCAGTCTACCACCAGCAAAACTAAATGTCCCATCTGTCAAATTAATATAAGAACCTGTTGCCATCTCTTTGTCCGTTTCTTCGTCAATCGTTTTAGGATAATTAACCGAATATATGTCACCACCGATTATCTGTGAACCACTCACAATACCAGCGTTTACAAAATCGGCGTTCATCCCATAACCTATCTTTTCAACAAAGTCGTTTTCTTTTTTGTCAAAATGTTTATATTGATGCTTACCAATCGCTTGTCTTACAGTTTTCCAATTATCATCGGTATAAGCCATTATATTATGAGTTAACTTTAATTGTTCAGCAGAGTAGGTGCCAGTTACATCATCATAAGAGCGACATAACAAACCGTGCTTTGTTAAAGTAATATCTTCACTATCATTACTTTGTATTTGAACATTAGCAGAATTCAATCCATCAGAAATCCACTCTTCTAATGTAGTTTTTGCTCTATCACCTTGACTTGCTTGCCTTTGAATGGAACTATAAGAAGTAGCCATAGAAGCGGCTTGTGCAAATACATCCTGAACATCTGTTGTTCCATTTTTAATTTTGGTAATATCAGAGAATTCAACTGGGATAGTATTAAAATCACCAAAACTAATATCGTATGCAAGTAATCTTAATTTATGCACCTTGTCATCGACTTGAATCCTAATCCAGTTGCCAACCCTAAAAGAATCGACTAAAGGTTTAAATTTAGGAATAGCTAATAAATTATTTAATGTAGTCGACATAGAGTGCTGCAATTCCGAAGACTTATAAATCTCATTTTCTGCAACTTCTATAAACTCTAATGCTTTTTCGAATATTTCGGCATTATTTAGTCCTTCAGAGATATAGTTATCGTTTGAGTATTTATCTTCTCTACGATAAGCGCAAAATTCCAACCATAAAGTTTCACCTAAATATATTTCAAAATTAAGCTCGGTTTGGATTGCATTTCTACATTCTTCTATATTCTGTTGTAAACCTTTAGTAATTAAATAAGGGTTATCTACGTCGGTCTTATCATAAACACCTTTGATTATGGCAATTTCGCTTTCTCTAATTATTATTTCATTTGTGATAGCCTTAGATTTATTAAAATAGGGAAGATATAATTTTTGGTATAATGAATTCGGGTCTTCACTTTCATTTCCTGCTCCTTGGTCTATCAAAATGCCAAGACAAGCTTCGCAAGCATCACCAAAACTCTTTAAGGGGTTTAAAGCATACTTTTTAAGTTCGTCGCAAAATTCATCATAATTATATTTTTCTGCATTAAACAAGCCAGAGACACTTAAATCTTCTGTGTTTTCCTTATTTAATGCTTTTTCTATTTTTTGTTTAAGAAATTCTTCTACATTATTATTAACTATTACATGAACATCAGCTAGATTAGTAGCAGTATCTTCTTCTTTAGAATAGTTAGTAATAATAAAACTACCACTCCAAGATTTTCCTATGACCTTTTCATCATCACGAATTTCTGAAAGGGTAGAGGTTTTAATTTCTATTTTGTATGTTGGTTTAACAACAACCTTTGCCATAGAGAGAACTGCACTATTAGCGGTTGCTAAAGATATGTTTGCTACATCCTCTACATTTACAGCAACAGTATGTTTGTCGTCGGCAAAATAATCAACCAATAACTGCAATTGCTCCGTCGCATTAGTTTCACTCATCTCAACGCTAGGCATAAGACCAGACTCAAGATACAACGCTAAATCGATAGTGTTATAATAAGCGTTCATTAAAGCAGGATAACCTTTAATGGACGAAGAGATTGTTTGTAAATCCTCATTGATTAAAATATCTTCGCTGCCACATGATGGACACTTATTATTAAATTTAACTTCGTCATTTATATAGTCACAATCTATACAAGATTGTCTATATTTTTTTACGAGTGTGTTGTACTTATCTAACAGAGTTGTGTCCAATGTGGATTCGTATTCATTAGAATAATACTTATATTGCTCATCATAAGACTCTATCTTTTCGACCAATTCTTCTGACATATCTTCTTTCATACTATCAGAGAAATACCAAAGATAGTCTGTGCCATTAGGATTACAGTTGCGAATAGTGGCAGTCATCAAATCATCGCCACCTTCAAGTTTAAAACAATTCTTAACCGAATCTGTGTCAGTAACTAACTGTATACCCTCACTAGCAAGCTCATCCGCAGTCAAAAAGATTAAAGTGTCCTCACCATAACCGCTTGTTATGTTAGTACTTCCACATTTAGGGCACTTACCTGTAAATTCACCACGATAACCACAACTCTCATTATTACAAGTCTGTTGTAGGTCGTGAACGGCTATCTTTCTTTCTAGTACACCGTCTTCGTTTACATCGGCGTAAAATAAAAACAGACAACCTATTTCTTCGGCAATTTCTTGAAATGCATCATAAATAGAAATACCATCAAAAGAAAAGCTCCTTTGAATTTTTGCGATAGTAGGGGAGACATAAGTAATAGAATAATGAGGCGCTTTGTCTTTTAACAGTCTATGCAATATAGAAGCATCTCGATTGTCTGCATCATATAAAATGCTTATCTTATAATCATCTCTCTCAATATCCACATCGGTATTGATTTCAATATTATATAACATTATTTGAGATAACTCTGCTTGACCCAACTGAGTACCGAATACCGTTTTAACAGTTTCAGTTTCTTCATCAAGTTCAACTTTAATCTCAAACCAAGCATCCCATTCCTTGCAATATATAAGTTTGAAATCTACCACTTTATCCCATAGAGGTGTAAGTTCATCATCAACATATTTATTTAATGTAAAGCTTAATTCCGAAGCATCATTGAATTTATCACTCAAATCAATGCTATCGGCATTAACATTTAACTGCCCTAACTTATTGCCATTACGGTTAGCCAAAATTATTACAGGTGGTTCTGGGTTACCCATTAAATCAAATTTAATATTAATTGCCATATCATCACCGCCTTATAAACCAACCTTGACAATAGGTGAATACTTTATTTTGATAGAGCAGGGAAGAGAAATAGTTAAATCATTTCTGCTATTACCATAAGTATTGGCAACCCTAAAAAAAGTCCAGTTAAAATCATTTTGTATATTATGAGATAAATCAGAAGACTGAATAATAGGGTAATCCATAGTGATTATTTCGCCAGTAGTACAATTGGCAATACAAGTTTTTCTATCTTCAATAGAATTATAAATGGTTAAGTTTCTTTCATTAATAGGTTTATCATCTATATTACCTATGGTAATTTCCATTTGTGGATAGATATATCCTTCTTCGTAAGAAGTATCGTTGATTGAATATTGATTTTTAAATTCAGTCTTTTCATCGACAAATACATAGTAATAACTACTTGTTACATTACCGTCATCATCAACTACACACCCGTCATCAGGATATGCATCTCTATTATAAGAAAACGCATAATCATCTAAACTCTGTCCTTTTTCACCATTGTTTACAATATAAAACTTTTCCCAAGCATACAAATATCTCGCTTGAATAGTAATACTTCGAGGTTCTTTAAGAGCAAATGGTCTATTGGTTTTTACTGCGAGTTCTAATCCAAATAACTTACCATCTATTTCAATCTTAGAAACATCAATCTTTGCTTCATGGTATAAATCCATATTGTTTTCGTCCAGAATTTTTAGTTTTAAAAACTTCTTTCTACAAAGCCAAGCTGTTAAGTTTCTATGTTCGACTTCAGTTATTTCTTTAATATCACCTTTACAAGAATGCTTGCATATTTGCCATGTTACCTCCAGACAATCCTCATACTGACTTGATGTTAAATTATGCCTTGAGCCACCCATAGTCGGGACAGTAGCAAAGCTTATTGTCGCACCATCAGATATGGTCTCCAATCCTTTTGAGCCACCAAAATTACACAAAATCATCCCAAAAGAGGAGAGGGTTTTTCCTGCGTATTCAAAATCGTAAGCCTTCATGTCTTCGTTCATCTCCTTTCTTTATAAATTTCTATTTTAATAAGAATTTAATCAACCACCATCGTTTTTTATAAACTTCTTCGTTGATTATATTCTTCATTGTTTTCAGTTCTTGAATTAATTTTTGATATTCTTTTTTTAATCTTTTTTGTTCGTTAATTGTCTCTGTCATTTCTTTTCTCATAGGTTCAACAGAATTTATTAACTCGTCTTTTTTCTGACATTCTAATGTCAGTTTTTCAATTTCAGATTTTAATTTTTCTATTTGTTCAGATTGACGATTAAGCATTTTTTGTTGAAATACCAATCTTTTTTCATATTTATTTTTTATTTTCTTTTCATTCATTTTTTGCACCTCATAAATAAAAATAAGGTGCCAATATTGCACCTTTTACATAAAGGAGGGAGTGCAAAATTTGTATATTTTACACTCCCTATAATATCTATATAGTTAATTTACTTTAATCGTATTTAACGAATTGATTTATTTTTAGCAAGACTGCTCTTACCAGCAATTTGGTCAATGGTCATCGATGTAATTAAACGTTCAAAATTTTTGTCCTTTTGCATATCAGAAAGAAGTTGTTCATAATTACGGACATTAGGCAAGTTAAACACAACACTGTCCAAATTTTGCGTAATATTATTTTGAACACTCGAACCATTAGGAACATTGGCAGCATCCAATTTGAGAGAGTCTTTAATAAACTCTGCTGGGTTATTTGCCATATCCCAAATGTTACCACTTGCTTGTGCGTTAAGAACACTATCACCTTTAGCAATAGGAGTAAGAATAGCACCATCAGAAGGTCTAACAATAAACTCTTGACCATTTTCTTGTGTCCAAGCCAATTCATCATTTAAAAGTTTCTGCTTACCAGAAGCATAACCACTAAGCTGTGTAAGTTTCAACCAACCTAAGTCGCCGTTACCCAAAGTTTTACCAGTACTAATATGATAAGGATGAGAACCCTTATTATTAATATTGGTAATATATACTTGCTTTCCATGATTTTTAGAGCCCAGAGGTTTTTTGCCATAAGAGTCATAATAATATTGACCACTTATAAACTTAACCTTGTCACCAACTTGAACAAAACCATCTCCGAGAATAGGTGAACCATTCTTTTTCGGTGGCGTACTAGATGGTGTAGACTTAACTGGGTTTGCTTTTGTGGAAGGTGTAGTTTTAAGAGTTTCAACTTTCTTTGCTGCTTCTGCATTCAACGAAGCCACCATTGCAGCAACATTGACTTTTATGCTATTCAAAGCATCATTCGTAGTTGTATGTTTGTTTTGGAAGTCTTTACCATACAAATCCAAAACAGCCTTACCACTGCCATCAGCTGTCCATATGTCGCTCATTGCAGTAGATAATTTTGTGCCAACAGCGTCAACTTCATTTTCGAGTGTAGTTTTAATGGTAACCCCATTAGCTACCAATTCTTTTGCTATAGCACCTTCAGCACCCAAAGCGGTTGTAATAGTGCCTTCTACACCAGCAGCGATATTAATTGCATCAATTACTTGTGCCAAAAGAGCATCAACGTTATCGAGGCGAGTATTCAGAATATTTTCATATTCAAGGTAAAGTTCGTCAAGAAGAACGGACTGGTCGGTAATGAATTTATCATATTCCGACTCCTGTAAGTTTTCTTTGGCATCTTCTAAAGACACCTTGAGTTCTTGAACTTTTGCCTTTGCTTCTTCAGAATCATCTCCGCTATAAGCAGCCATTTGTTTCTCAAGTGAAGCAATTTCTTTAGTTTGTTCCTTAACTTTCTTTTGATATTCGTAAAGGTCTCGCTCGCTTTCAAGTGCTTCGTTTTTCTTATCAATAAGTTCTTGCAGAGCGTCTAATTCAAGGTTGATACCTTCTTCAACCATATCACGAATAGCACCCTTTTCATCTTCAGCTGCGAGAATAGACTCTCTTTGTAACTCAACAAGTTCTCGTCTACGATTAACAAGCTCTTGGTCGTATGGGTCTTTTGCAATTTGCGAATCAAGTTTGGCAATCTCTTTGCCATACTCATCAGCAGCATACATATATGTATTATAATTTTGACCGTGCAGACCCATCGTAGCCATACCCTTATCAGTTAATTTACCATTATCATCAAAGAGTTTATCAGAGCTCATCAGGTCGATTAAGAAATCTGCTTCCGCATTAACATCAGAAATGCGTTCTTGCATTAAATCAAACACTTGCCAATCTATATCACGCATAGAATTTGCGTATTCAATAAGAGCGGTATTACCTTCTTCAATTGCTTGGGTAACACCATCAATTTCAGAGCACATATCATACCAAGCTTGTGAACCCTTAACGATTGCACCACTTGCCACAGCACGGTCTCTTTCGGCAATTAAATCAGCTTGTTCTTTTCTTAATTGGACAATATTATTCTTTTCATTATCAACCAACGCTTGATAATATTCCTTGCTTACAATATGTCCTTTGGCTTCGGCTTGATTAATATACTCTTCAAGCATAGCTTCTGTATGTTCATAGCCCTGAAGAATACCATTGTATTGTGCTTGAATATTTTCAAAGCGTTGTGCATAAAGTTCTGCTTCGGTTTCTTTAAGTTCTGCTACGGCATCAATGCATTTTAAGAAAAGTTCATACCACTTTTGATACTCTTTTATCTTTTCGGCAGTATCTTCATTGGTAATGGTGTTAATATCAAGTGTGCCCTCACGAACCTTTTTAGCCCATTTTTCATCTAAACCAACGGCGTTGGCTTGTGCCAAATATTTAGTCGCCGCATTGTTTTGGAGAGCAATCTCTTCACCAACTTTAGTAATTTCTTTGTTTAAAGCGGTATTTCTATCAGACCAACTCTTGTAAGTATTATTTACTGTTTTGTCGAGATTATCAATTTCACGTTCTATACGTTCAATTGCGATAGAAATCCAGTCGAATGTTTCTTTAAATTTATCTTGTGAACCAACAGCAGAGCCTTCGACTTTGCCAGTTCCACCACCAGAACCACTTGAACCACTTGAACCACTGCTATTTGAATCCTTTGAAGTAGTAGTCGTAGTCGTCGTAGTAGTTGCCTTAGGCGTTTTCTTAGTAGTGGTTTTTGTAGTAGTAGTATATGTTTTCCCCCTAGTACCATCAGCGGCAACTTCGGTAATTTTTCCAATACCACCAGTACCTCGTGAGAAAGCAGTGCCCTCAACGAAAGCTTTTCCACGACCACCGCCAGAAGTCACTTTGCCATTAGCAAAGAGTTCTTCGGTCTGTTTATGGTTAAAAATAATATCGCCTTTACGATATTTAATAAACTCGGCACCAGTGTCACCAATAGTGTAATATCTTCCGTCTCTTACAAGGGTTTCACGACCTAACTCTCCGACAAGTGCGGTTCCAGAGTTTTTAGTTCCCCAACTACCTTGTTTAAAAGCTCTACCAACAGTGCCGTTAACATTGGCAGTACCATTAACTTCACCTTTACCATCTGGGTCAGCACCAGTTCTTTGATTGGCTTTGTTTTTACCGCCAGTCACAATAGTAGAGAAAACTTTCTTTATATTTGTTATAATATCAATAGTTTTCCCTTTTAAACTATCTATAACATTTTGTAAAGTCCAAACCTTTTCTGCTTGACCCTTTGTATTAACCTTGGCATCAACCTCGTTGCCTTTCATATTAGCAACAGCAGCCTTAAGAGCTTCTACATCGCTATAACCAAGCGCTTCAGCAACGGCTTGAACTGTATTACCGTCCATATTAGCAATTGCCAAATCAAGACCTTCAACATCGCCTTTGCCAACAGCTTCGGCAATAGCTTGAATAGTCTTATCGTCAAGTCCTTCTAATTTAGACGATAAATCATCAACATCTTTAATGCCGAATGTTTCGGCAATGATTTCAATGTTTGTTTCTCTTGATAATATTGGGTTTCCAAGACCATCAATAACTGCATTTTCAACTTTATCTTCAACATCAGATGTATCAACTTCGTTAGCTTCAACATCAATCTTATATTTCTTTTTAATAGTCTCTTGTTCGTCTTTAGACAAAAGCCCAGAATTAAGCAGAGCCAAATCTGCCAAAGTCTCAAGGTTCTTATCCATATTTGTTTGAATATCGAGAACAGTTGGTATTTTTACTTCGCCAGATTCAATCTTCTTTTGAACTTCTTCCCAGTTGTCATCTGCATCAAAGCCAAGTTTAACCTTTTTATCTTTGTCAAGTTCAGCAAAATACTTTGATATATCTTCAAGTTCGCCCTCGAACTTTTCTATATCCTCAATGTTTGCTTTTGGATTGAGTTTAAGCTGATTTAATGTTGCTACAGTGCGTCCATAGTTTTGAAGTTGTTCTAACGGTTCTTCAAATTCCTCATCTTCGACAGTTAAACCAATACCATATTTTTCTTGAGTCAAAGTGTCAAGTTTTGCTTGAAGAGTGCTAACAATTTGCATAGCTTCTGTAGCACCTTTAGCATTAAAATTAAAAGTTCCATCTTTATTCCAAAAATCTGGGTCGTCCAAGATTTTATGGGCTTCTTCTAATTGAGTTTTAAGATTTTCAACGCTTGTAGTATTAAAATCAAAATTAAAATCAGTTTTACCTATTGATTTCAAATATTCTGCGGCATTTCTTGCTTCTTTTTGTAAGTCGGCTAACTGTCTATAAGTACCGTCCATACTTACCACGAAACCAGCATCATCAGCAGCACGAACCATTATTTGAACAAGTTCTTCACTAATACCCAATGCCTCAGCAATAGCTTCGTCACCACCAGCAACTTGGAAATCAAAAGCAATAATATTGCCATTTTTATCCCTTTTTACAACATCTTTTCCGCCAAATTTCTCTTCTTCTAATTGTCCTATAGCGTCTAAGAAATTGTAAACACCAGTATTAGTAGAATTACCATCTTCATCTACAGTAAAGAAATCACGAATACTATAACTTGTATTTTCAATTTCCTTACCTAATCTCTTATAGGCTGCTTTTTGTTTTTCAATACCAGCCGTACTTAAGTCTTCGCCAGTAAGTAATTCAAGAAATTCTATAGTACCGTCATCTAACCAACCACGAGAAATTTCATCATCTATATTCTCAAAGCCTTCGATGACTTTTTCATACATATCTCGCTCTTGACCAGATTCTTCGGCAGCTAACCAGTCATTATACGCTGAAGTTAAACCTTCATATTGAGCGGCTAATGTAGCAGCTTCGCTAATTTTGTGAGCGAGTGTCAATCTATCGTTATATATTCCTGCCTTTGCTTCATCACCACATATTTTAAGTTGCTCGCCAAGCTCATCGTATGTAGCTTTCATTTCATCTAAATCAGCGTTAACATCTTTTAACTTTTGTGAAGCATAAGCCTTTTCAAATTTATTAAATTCTCGTCTGTTAAGATGTATGCCATGAGATGTTTCTTCGAACATCGCTGACAAATCCCAACCTTGTTTTTCAAGTTCTGCATAGCGACTCTTTAAAGCTGCGATTGACTCAGAAGACAAGCCGGCACCAGATACAGATTCCGCCATTGCGGCATTGAACGCTTCGATACCAGCAGCTTCAACTTCAAGATTTAAATCAAAAGTTAAACCTTGAAGCATCATTTCTCTTTTAAGAGCGGCTTTTACTTGTTCAATATTTTCTTTTAATGAGGTTTCTTCCAACTTTGGAATTACATCCCAAACCACAGAAAGTTCTTCGGATGATAAACCTTCAATAAACGACTCATATTCTGGTTCAGATATATCAAAATATTCGCTACTAGCCAAACGCTCTCTTAATCGTTGATATTCATCTACAAGACCGTCTTCGTTTAAGCCTATGCTTATCTTTATTTGAGTCCCAATTTCCTTATCTAACTTACCACTAGAAATTAATTGGTCAATTGTTTCCCCAGTGCTTACAAGACCATCAACATATTCTCCATAAGCAATCTCACCACCATTAAACTGAGTTTGTAAATCAAACGCAGCTTCGATTTTGGCAGCATGCTCACTATCAAAAGAATTGAGTTGGTCGAGCATATCATTAATATAAGTAGTAATACTAATATCTTTATCAGTAAGTTCTTTAAAGAACTCATAGTCAAAACTACTAACGATATTGTGTGCGATATTTTTCATAGTATCGCTCATATCATAATATGCTGAATCACTAATATCAAATGCATTACTTAAAGCAGCCGATGCAATGCTCTTCATTCCATCAGTTTCAGATTCAAGATTAGAATAAAAATCATCTATGACTGACTTGATAATATCACGACTAACTTTGTTCTTGTCTTGTAGGTCTTCCGCCATAGTATGATAATTCGACCAACCTTTGGTATCAACTCCAGCTTCTTCTAATGCTTTTGTAATTTGGGCGGCACCGTGCTGACTTTGTAACATTTCCAGAATTTCGTCTTCTGAGAGATTACCATTGAGCATTTTTTGTAATTTCTCTATTGTTGTAGAAGTCATCCTAGAGCCTGTCCAAATGTCAGTTTTTTCAGCATCTTTTACGACATTTTTAAAATCTTTTTGTATATCTCCAGCATTAGTAAGCACCTCATTGTTTTGTGCTTTAATTAATTTCTCATATGCTGTAGTAAGTTCCTCAACATTGCCTTTACAAGAAAGCAATGCATTACCTTGTTCATTATAACCAGATACAAGAGAGGGGATTTGGTCGGCAATTGCATTAACAATGCTTTGGTATTCTGAATATTCATCTGCAGTCAAAGAAACATTTCTACCAAGATTATCGACACCTTTAGATAATTTCTCGTATTTAGAAATCATTGAAGATTCGTTAGAAGTATCGTAGTCGCCTTTAAGTTTTTGAAGTTCGTTATGTTGCTCTTTGAATTTAGAAGTGAGTTCTTCTACAGATTCGGCAAGTTCTTTTTTAGCATTAACCAATTTCATTATGCCAGAAATTGCCCAAGAAACCAGCATGCTTATACCCATAGTAAGCGCAGCATTTAATGCTGTGGTTGCTATTTGTAAACCAATTGTAGCAGCTTTAGCACCAATTAGAGATGTAATATAACCACCAAAAGACGCCTTTGCACCATTTAAGCCAGAAATATATTTTCCGAAAGATGTATTAGAATTTGCCCATTGCATTCTAAGTGCTTCTTGTGATTTTACACTTAATGAATTGTATCGTGCAATTTTAGATTGCACCAATGCATATTTTTCACCCAAACCAGAAAGTTGGGTACCAAATAATTGTATAGATTGGGCTTGTTTGTCAAAAGTAAAAAGTCCTTTATTTTTAAACAAAGACATTCCTGCAGCAACAGTTCCTAAAATAGTAGGGAGTGTACCAACAGTATCTATGAGCTTAGTTATACCATCTACTAATTTTATTACTGCTTCAAGAGCGCCATGTAAGAAGTCAGAACTCAAGAATGCTTGAGAGAGACTTTGCCAAGATGCCTTAAGCTTAAGGATTTGAGCTTCAAGCGATTGTTGCCACTTTTCATGCTCACGCATAGCTGAACCAGCAGAGTTCATAGATGTCTCTAATGCTTCTCTGGCTGTGTCAAAGTTTGTCATTAAACTAGAAACTATATTACCTTGACGTTTACCAGCTATTAATTCTGTAACTGTTGCTTGTTGGATGTCTGTTAAGTCTTTCCACTTAGCAGCAAGTTCATCCATAATTTTATATGTGGATTTAAATTGATTTGCTCCATCCATGATATCAACGCCAGTTAAAGCGAGGATTTCAGAACGAAGTTTGGCAGTGGATTCTACCATACCATCGGTTTCAAGACCAGCTTCTTCGAGTTCAGTCTTTGCACCACGAATTCTCATGGAGATGGTCTTGAAGGCTGTACCAACAGCTGTTGGGTCTTGAACAACCGTATTTGCTGCTGTAATTAACGCAATACTTTCATCAATCGTATTGTTTGCAGCCATGAGAGAGGAAGCTGAACGTTCGAGCGCTTCACCAATTCCTCCCGATGAAATAGCGAAATTATTCAAACTGTTACTTTCGGTTTGCCAAACCTACTGACTATATATTTATTTGTTAAATATATAGCGACAAGGTATTTCTACCTTATTCTCGTATTTCTTATATTTGGATTATAGTACGAGTTCAGACTGAATCTTCACCCTCTTGTCTTATAAAAGAGTAGGGGAGTGGCGAAGGTTAATATGTTACCATATAAACCATTACAGTCGTTACGGATAAATAGTATTTGTAATTATTTCTTTTATTTCTTTATTTGTATTAAGATAATTTAATCTTAATAAATGTATATTATTATCTTTGCAATATTTATTTTTAATATTATCTCTTATTTGAGTTTTTTCAAAACCATCAATTCCACCAAAGAAATCTATAGGTCTAAAATGTTGTTGTCCGTCATATTCAATTAGACATTTTAATGTTTTATCATCATTATAAATGGCAAAATCAAACGGCAATGTATAACGATGTTTGCAATCATCAAATCTCTTTTGTTTTTCATAATCTACATTTAATTCTTTTAAATAATTTTCGATTATTCTTTCTTTAGAAGAGTTGAGTTTGCACCCACAAGATGTTGTATGGTTTTCTATTACTTTCGCTGGTAACGCAATAAATTCTTTACCACACACAGGGCAGTCACAATACCACAACCATACACCGTGAGAATTTTTATATGCTCTTCTTTTTAGAATAACTCCAGAATCGGATATAACATTAGCAAAATCTTTTTCATTTGCTTGAGATACCATTTCAGATTGCAAACAGCCGCACGATTGGGTATGACAACTCACAACATCGGTTTTCGTTACCCTTGTAATTTCGCCACAATCACATTCACAAATAGCAACAGAAGGTTTTACACTATAATCAATATCAATAATTGTTAATCTGCCATATTTATTGCCTATTTCGTTTGTGCGATTGTTTATTGTTCTATAGTGGTTGCTCATACACCCACACGAAACATTTTTTCTTTTTTGTAAATGGCTGGCACTAATAATGTGTTCGTTGCCACAATCACATATACACTTGCAATGTGTATGTCTACCGCCATTATAATGATATAACATTTCGACAACAGTTAAATGTCCAAACTTTTGTCTTGTTAAATCTTTTCTTTGCAATTTAAGCCTCTTATTTTTATATATTTTACAAATACTAAGTCTTTCCACGGTCTGAACTGTCCCCAGCCTTTAACCGTTATAGCCACTTTCCGACAATATATTACTATATTGCTAGGCAATTAATTTACCTATCTCATTAAATTTATCGATGATACTCATGGCAAAGTCAGTATTGCTCATGCCATTCATTTCATCTTTGAACGCAGCCATCGTAGAAATCAAACTTTCAGTTGCACCTTCAACACCATCGATTTCATCACCAACAACCGCATATATATTTGCTACTTCTGCAAGTCCTTGAGCATCTTTAAATCCATAACCCAATCTTGCAAAATCAGCAGTAGAACTAACTAATCCGTCAATAGTAGTACCAATTGCTTTAGCTCTATCAGCCGCATTAGTTAAGAATCTTTCATAAGTCGCATCGGTTTCATCAGTAACCTTTTTAAGTTCTGTCATAGCAGAGTCAATTAACTTGACTTGCTCAAACATAGACCTTAAACCTTGTTCCGCATACATGAATAATTCGGCAGCACCAAAGTATACCGAATACTCTTTAATCTTGCTCTTCATAGAGTCAAGGAAATTTAAACCCTTTAATCCCTTTAATTCGGCATCTCTATCAATATTATTAAATTGACGACGAACACCATTGACACCAGCTTGGTCAAGTTTATTCAAAGACGCTATAAGTCTATCTATTTCAGCCTTATACTCTTTTGTAGCTTTTGAGTTCTTCTTGAGCCAATTAAGCATATCTGCCTTCAAAGCAGTCTTACTATCAGCTAGTTTAGCAGCGTTATTAGCCGCTCTTTGCTCTCTTGTTTGTATCTTTAACTCATTATTAGCCTTTTCTATAGCAGCAGCAAATCTTTTTTGAGCTTGTATAAGAGACTCGTCATCAGTTGCTTTTATCATTGCATCATAAGCATCGTCAACTTGCTTAATACTTGCTCGTAAATTATACAAAGAGCCATCAACATCAGTTAATTGATTTAACTGAGTGTGTAATTGAGACACTTTATTTTCAAATTTGTCAGTCTCAATATCAATTCTAATTTTATTTGCTAAGTTATCATTATTAGATAACACTTCGGATTTAACCGCTTTTAATTCTGACTTTGCTACTCTTAATTGGTCATTAAATTTGTCCAGAGAAGATTTATCTCCGACACCTTCAATTGCCTTATCTAATTGCTCAACGGTCTGAGCAACTTGATGAAAGCCTTTCGCATCAGCCTTAAATTCACGCAATCGATTCTTAGCAATCTCAAGTCCAGATGCAAAATCAGCGCCCTTGAAATCCATGCTGACATTTTCAGCATTTTTAAATTCAGACTTTAAACTCTTATATTCATTAATTAATCTCTTTACTTCGTTTCTTTCGTCATCAAAGGTAGCACTCGAAGCATTGCCCATTTTTTGAATAGCCGCAATAATTTCTTGATATTTAGATTGAAGAGAATCTAAATGAGCAGAGTCTTTAATCGGTCTATTCGCATTTTGGTCAGTCGCTGCTCGATTCAACTGATTTATTTGATTCGTTAAATCAGCAACGGTATTTTTTTGTTGCTTAACAAATTTATCTGCTTCTGTAAGAGATTGGGTTATTTTTCTACCAACTAATGAAATCTCATCAGTCTCATTGTCGAGATGTCTTATCTCGGTAATAGCTCTACCAATGCTGTCTACACCTTTAACAGTTATATTAAAACCATCGTTCTGCAACCTTACAGATGTGCTCGTTGCGGTGAATCCCAACTCTTCCATATCTTTAATAACAGCATCAATAGAAGACCTATTGACACTCATTGTTTCCAGTGTTGTTTTTAAGTTTTCAATAACACCAGAAGTCTCACGATAAGCTTGTTGTTTTCTTTCTTCACCTTGAATAACAGTATTAGTAGCAGAAGTAGATGTTTGAGCTAATTCTTTTTGTCCTTGAGATATTTTGTCTACACCAACATCTGACATACCAGTGTTAACACCGCTACCAACATTGCCAAGAACATCTTGAACTAATTTAGCATTGGTCATTAACTTCTCTAATGTGTCGGATAATCTATCAAAACTTTGAGTTAATCCATCAACGGAAACACCTTTAGACAGACTTTCAACCGCTTCTCTAATCGCTGTTAAATCTTTAACAATAGGTTCGAGAGAAACAGAGAGACCTTCAACATTTAAATTGTTTCCGCCACCAAAAATCTGTTTTAACTTATCGTAGCTATCTTCCATTTCTTTTGCACCAGTTTGAATATCTTGTGCATCTTTGATTAATTCATCTGCCGATTTAGAGAAACCAGACGTAACAGAACTTAAATCTACACCTTTCAAACTTGCCGCTTGCTTAAACATATCTATATACGCTTTATAAGCTTGCATTTGAGAAGATAAACTACCACTACCCATTCTTGAAGCAACGCTGTCCTTACCGAATAAGAAATTCTCAAAGAAGTCTCCGTTATTCAGTTTGGTACCAGACACCATCTTTTGTAATGTTTCAAATTTATTGAAAGATGTTTTATATGTATCGTTATAGTACTTAACAAGGTCATTTACTTGTTGTTGTAATTGAGGAAGAGTTTCACTTCTAACCTTGTTTCCATAAACACCTTGTCTTGCTACTGAATTAGAACCACCAAGATTTATACCAAAATTAAGATTAAAATCTTTACCGCTAAGAGACTTTAAATCAGCCAATAATCCATCAAATTTATTAGAAGCTTTATCTAATGCGATACTAATAGAGTTGATAGAGCCAACAAGCGACTGCATACCAGAACCATTATCAAGAGAGCCTATTGCCATTTTAATTTCTCTTATTGTAGAAGTTACATCATTAAGAGAAGATTCTAATTTACTTGTATCAAGTGTTAATGCATTTTTAGTACCTTTTGACAGGTTATTCAATGCTTTTTTAATAGTGTTAGTTAATTCTTTAGTCTCAGCATCTATTTTTAATTCAATAGGTTTAATGTTGTTACTAGCAGCATTAACTTGGTTTTGTATATCACTTGTATCAAGTTTTACACCCAGCGAAATCTTATATTCTTCAGCCATATATTTCACATCCTTTCATACAGGTGCATCTTGAAACGCACCATAAAGGTGCTATCTTATTTAAATTATTTCGCTTTATTTTTGTATTTTGTTTTGTTATATTTCGTTTTGTTTAAAATGTAGAATAAGAGAGAGGTATAACCGAATAAAAGTCCGATTTTAAGCCGCTCTCCCTAAACTCTATATTTTATATTATTTATAAATTTATTTATTATAGATTATTTTCTTGTTCCAAATAATCTTTCAACTTTGCAAGACACTTTGGAGTAGTATCGGCAATACTATTATCATTATATATTGCAATCATTGAGTGTCCAGTACCTTCAGACCAACCAGTAAGATATACAATCAAGTCATCATCAATTTCCAATCTTTTCAAAAGTGAAATTTGATAATGTCTATACATGTGCGGATACGATGGTTGTTCAACAATGTCACCCCAAGTACCAATCCAATCTCTTAATCTATCTGCATTTGCAGGGTTACCATCTTTCGTTATAAATATATAATCATGGTCTTGACCAGTTTCTTTCATAATCTGTTCTCTTATTGGCAACCATTTTTTATAATAGGGTAAAAACATATCTTTTAAAATAAACTTTTCAAGCATTTTACCAGTAGTGCCTCTACCCTTAGTCTTTATTTTTTCTGTGGTTTTTAAAAATAAACCATCAAACACAGTATTATCTTCATCAATAAGGTCTATGGTAAATCTTGCAAGCTCTGAGACTCTTGCCCCACAAGAAATTGCCAAAGATAAAAGACATTGTTCTTGAATTTTGCCGTCTTTTTCAAGAGTAGTAAATATTTTGTCTATATCTTCTTTTTGTAGAACAGTCTTTTCTCTAACAGCCTCTTTTGCTGGTTTTTCTATTTTTTTCACAATGTTACGAAAATCTTCATAGCCCTCAACATCATCCATATATGTTTCAATCCAGTCGGAGAAACTTGACAAACACGAATGCATTTGCGAAAATCTCGCTGGCGACCATTTAAGTTCAGTTAAAGCATAATCAAAGAAATCCAAGAAATTTAATTTGCGAATGTCTTTAAATGCTTTATTGTCAAGATTTTCAACGCACCAACAGAAAAACATATTTAAATTGCTTCTATATACAGTCACCGATTTAGGAGAACGTTTAGTGGCAAAGTTTTTCAAAAATCGTTCCATCAACTTGATATTCTCTTTATTGATTTGTGAAATTAATTCATCCGAAGTTATAACTTTTCTAAATGTTTTTCTTCCAGCCATACAAATCATCTCCTTTCTAAATTTTTTATAACTTTGTTGATTTTAATTTGTTATTTATCCCCTTTTAACAGGTATTCCTTCAACTTTTAACATATCTACTAATATATTAATTGCTTTTGCGTCAAGTTCAGCCAAAGCACCATACCAAACTGATTCGCCTTTAAAATCAGCAACAGCTAAATCCATAGCACCATGTCTACCCCAATCGGCGACTTGCATCACTTGTTCACCAGAAGGATTAGAACCAGAGTCATATATATAATTAAGGTCAAAATAAATTTCTACCTTATAACCTTTTCCATCAGAAACAATTTGTGATTTGACTAATGATTTAAGAAATTGATAAGTTCTCTCATACACCTCTGGGTCATATTCAGTGTAAAATTGATAAAGAAACTTTTTAATTATTCCATATACTTCATCTTGTGCCTTCATCAATGCTTGGCGACTTTGTTTCATAATAAAGCGTTCTAACTCTTTTTGATTCTTAAAGACCATAATTAGCTCACAACTTCAGTTTTTTCAGCCTTATTTTCTTCTATAACGGCTCTAACAGCTTCGTCTAAACTCTCACTAATCTTAACCTCGTTCTTTTTACTCTTTTTACCCTTCTTGTTCTTAGCAATCTCTTCAAGATTCTTTTTATGAGTATCGCTATTAATATAAGCATTTACAATACTATCAGCATTCAATTCACCAGTCATACCAGCAAACTTCTGCACCATTTCCATTGCACCACTCATATCAAATTCCTTTACTTTCTTGTCAAGGGTATTCACCAAACTCGCAAGAGCGTCGTTAAGTGGGGAAGGATGAATACCTGTGCGATATTCAATTGACTTATCTACCGCCTTATTAAGTTCGTCAAGAAGACCAACTTCCATATTTGCCTTTACAATATCTACAACATTAGTTTCTTCTAAGAATTGTTCAATAAAATTAATAGGGTTATCATCTATTTGATGAATAAAGGAAGTGTCGATGTCAGTTAAAATAGAGACAAGACCAAAATCAAAAATAATATCACGAACTATAGAATCATAACGGTTGTCATCTATAATTGAATTTACAACATAATTTACAAACATCATCTTTCTATAAGCAGAAAGATTTGTTGCAAAGTTAAAATTATGGTTTTCTTCATTGTAAAAGTAAGTTCCTGTTTTAATGTTTTTCATATTTTCACCATTTTATACCTTTCATTTTTCACATATTTTCACATAAGATTTTTGTTTTTTTTATTTATATATTTAAATATTATAAGGGGTAAATCTTAGACTGAGTTTCTAAAAACTCATCTAAATTCCATTTGTAATTCTTTCTTAATTTCTCTCCATTAATTTTAACACCACCATTAAGGGAAATATCTAAAATATTGAGAGATTTTTTATTTGTATTTAATCTAAATCTATTAAAGTCTTTTATATTCATAAAATATAAAAGTTGCTCTCCGTTGTCTAATCTGAAGTTAAACATAAACCCTGCGACACAGTTATCGTATTCAGAAGTCTCGGTCAGTCCAGTGATTTGATGCCATTGTATGTTAGCAGACTTTTTCTCTTTTTCATCTTCTTTGCAAGTATGATATGTAAGATACTTTTGAGAGGTCGTCTTTAACTCTAATGAATATGATATTCTATTAAGGCTATCATAACACTCGTAATCATATGGATTCTTGTTGGAGAAACGAGTATCGCTTCTTTGAGTGAATGATTGGGGCGGGTCTGGAATGCGAACTATCTTTAGATAAGAAGGGGAGCTAGATTTGAAAATAGATTCAAATTTTTTACCTTCATTAACCATTATATCGCCTCATTTGTTGATAAATTTTATTCTATATTGATTTATTAATCAATCATTTTTTCTTCTGTTTTATTAGAGCGTTCGCTCCATTCACGAATATATTTTTCGTGCATCCATTTCGGAAAACACATCACAACTTTTCCATTGTTTTCAAATACATCTAAAAGTTCACAATCAATTTTGCTTAACATAAACGCAGACTGAATCATGTTGCGATAATAAACTGCTTCTTCCGCTTCATAAACTTTGCCTGTAGTAGACGAGAATACTTTCATTTCTTTTCACCATTTTATACCTTTCTTCAAATATTTCTTACATTAAAAATCTAAATCGTAAAAAAAAGGATATATTGCATAATTAATGTGTGTGACAATTACGATAATACAATACATCCTTTCATTTACCATTTAACTCAATTCACACACATAACATAACAGAAACAGATTAGATTATTCTGTTTCTACCTTATAATTTCTCTTATGAGATGCAGTTGATTTTACAACGTCTTCGACAATCTCGTTTGCTTCAACCTTAATCTCAGCAACATCCGAAACATCTTCAACAACTGCATTTTCTATTTTTTCAGCAGTTTTAACAACTACTTTTTCTTCTTTAAGAATATCTTTAACAATTTTCTTAATATGTGGTCTAAAAGAATTAACATCTTTTAAATCAACATTTTGAAGTTTTTCTTTAGCTTCATCTTTGGTATATACGCCAGTTGAAAAACCTCTGACCACTTGAAATACTTTAAAACACTCTTGAGTGTCTGTATATGTCTTCCAAGGATGCAACTTCATAGCATCTGAACAAGATAAGCATAGATGATATGCCTTACCGCAGATACTACATACAGCATTATTTTCTGCCATTTGTGTATACCTCCATACAAATAATAGAGTAGGGGACAAGCCCCTACTCATATATCTTTAATTATTATAGCAACCCAAAGTCAGTATTATTTACTTAATACAATTTCGAATAATTCTTCTTCGTCAGAACAGAAGTCTTTCATCATTGTATATTCGAATGGGTGTTTACCAGTAGGTGTAAGAGAAAGGTCAACACTTTCTGGGTTCAATTTTGCTTTTGGACAAATGATGCTACCCAAAATTGTTTTATCTGTGCATTTATCTCTGAATAATGCAAGAATTACTAATTTACCAGCAGTTGGATATTCATTAGCTTTATTTACAATACGAACAGCTTCTTCAGATTCGTATGCATATTCAACATACACTTTACCTTCTTTTACAGCAGTAGGAACAGTAATTGTACCATCAGTAGCTACAAGAGCTTCTTTTTCAGTAGCAGCAGCACCTACAGCGTAAGATTCACCAATTTCACCATTTTCAATAATATAAATATACTTAATACTATTTTCAACAGGTGTGCGAGAAAGTTTTACTTTACCATCTGCGATTGTTAAAGTTTCAGCATAATAGTTGATAATTTTATTATCTGCAGAAGCAACTTCTTTCTTTGCACCAAATTGAGAAGCAGCAAGGTCAAGAGAGAATAGAGAGTTGCTACCACCAAAAGTAGCCTTTTTAGCTCTATAAATATCTGTGATAGTATTACCTTGAGCATCAACAACTTCTTCTTTTTCTGCTGTAGTATTTAAAGCAGGGTCTTCAATAGAAGTAAGTCTATTTAATAATCTACCATCTTCTAAATCATAAAGACTAGCTTGTTTAATTTTTTCAAGCACAACTTCATTTTTATTAAATGTAGCCATATTTAATTCCTCCAATTATAATTATTTTTATTTAATTTTTATATTGTGCCCATCCAGTCTAAACGGTCTTTGTTGACTCCTTTTAGACTAGCAAAGCCACTGTATGCTCCTTGTAATAACAAGGTAGCATCTTGAATTTTATTTATTCGTTTTATAGCGTCAAAGAACATAAATATCTTTGTATTCCAAATATTATCGTTGCCCATTTGTCCAGTTTTAGCAATTAAAGCAGAAATAAGAGGTTGTAACACACTCTTATATTCTTTATTGGCAGCAGCCATTGCCTCTTCACGAGCATCGTCAATTAAAAACATTTTCGTTATATCATTCGCTGGCATTTGATTGTTTCGCTTAAAACCATGAATTTTTCTAACGGCATCAACAATTTTAGTATATACAAATCTATCAATAGTAATATCATGTTCTCTATCGTATAAAATAGTTTCTGGACATTTATCCGACTGATATTCTTCAAAATCAGCCAAATCAATACCTTTTAAAACCAGAGAGAGGGGGTTAATTAACATGTCTGCTAATTCCTCTTCTGATATATTTTTTAATTGTTCTGCATATTTTTCCCGATTTTCAGTCAATTCTTTATGAATATATTTTTTACTACTTAAACTTCTCCAAATCATTTTCTTGAATAACTCAAAGTCGTCTATAGTAGTATAATCAATTCCATAATAATCCCATAATTGCCATTTGAAATCTGCGCCTACACCAGTCAAACAATGAACTGTTTGAAAATACCTCTTTTCACCAAACTCAATAATTTGGTCAAGCGTAGGTTGTATAACAACAATTTTATCTGTTATCGGTATGTCAGAACCTCTATAAATTTTTAACTCATCTATTTCAAACATTTTCACATAACCTCATCTATTTCTACAAAAATTATAAAATTATTCAATTATTCGTCTTCATCGCATAAAGACCAATTCAAATCTATACATTGGAATATCATCTTTCTATACAAATAGTCTTGCTGAAAAGCGCCTTCAATATTACTCAACAACACTGTTTCACCAATACCAATACCAGTCTTGCCATTTATCTTATTATCAATTAACTCTGATAAATAGTCATTTCTGTTTTGAGCAACTTTTGGCACATTATCAACAACCATATGTTTTTCATGTGATATAATCCAAATTTCGATAGTAGGTCTTACACGATTAACCGCAGATTTATAATCATTAGAATAATCGTGAGGTATATGAACCTGTATTGTTATAAATGTTCCAACTATATTCAGAGTGTGGGGGTTCTGATTATAACTGAAAATGTGTGTATTAATAAGTTTTTCAGATTCATTAGGTTTTACTGTACTACTATTTATAGCAGCTACAATGTCGACATCTTTGATAAATTCTTTAACAATTTTATTTTTTGCTTTTTTAATAATCGAACTATTTGCCATTACAACAACGACCCAATTCTGATAAGTAAAGAAGAAGGGGTAGTGTGATTATCCTGATTTTCATCCGAAAGAACTAACTTGAATTCTTCATCAATATAAGTATCATCATCTATTCCAATGCTTACTCCGTTATCAATTTCTCTCACTATTAATTTATTAGAAAAAGGACAAACTACAGTCCAATGTGGAACTATGTCCACAACTTCATTTCCTTTTTCATCAAAGAATTTACCAATAAACATTTGTGAATCGCCGCCAGATTTAATAACCGTTGTTTCATAATCAATTGTCGCTTTAAGCGTTCTATTTGAATTTTCACTCAAACTTACAACCTCAATAGAATCATTTGTGCTCACATTCTGATTAGATACATCTATATAATCACAAATGCCTAAATCTGGTTTATCAGTATCTGGATTGCTTGGGTGTGCATAAACCGTAACTTTAACCAATCCTTTTTTACCATAATTATAACTCGTAGTATCATTTTGAGTAACAATATAGGTATTAGGATTAATTGTAGCTTTATCGAGATAAAATCTCTGAGGGGTACACAACTCAACAGTATTTTCATCACAAGGTAATGTCAACATATATTGAGAAGACTCAATAGTAAAATTCCTGTTATATTGCTCACCAGAGTTATATTGAGTAGAGTTTATAACATAACAAGGATACTCTAAAATTGTACCATCGGCTTTTTGCCATTTTAACATCCAATTGCAAAGAGTGAATTTTCCTTCATAGTTCACACCATCAATATCGAACGCTTCTGTGCAAATAAGATATTCATCTTTGTCAATATCATATATAATATCACCGACAATCACGGGGGTATCATAAAGCGTTTGAAATTGAATGGTTACACCATTAGCGGCAGAGTATTTTCTACCATACAATCTAATGCCAATCGGCTTTTCATGTCTGTATTCTTTTAAACCTAATTTCCAAAAATACATATTAAATGTAAAAGATGGGTCGTCTGCAAATGTCTCTTTTAATAATTGTCTTGTATTAAAAATATATTCATCACGTAATGATGACCCACTTATACTCATCTTTTTGTTAAATCTATCTAAGCATCGCAAACGACTCACCACCTTTCATTAAAAATTTTTATTTTTCTTATATCCAGCACCAAGTTTAACACCTAGCTCTTTTGCTCCCATCCACGCATAACGAGATAGAAGAGTTTCATTTTCAGATACATAATTTTTATGCATTGCTGTCAACTTATCAAGATGATTCGCTGGTGAATAATACTTAAAGTCGCTCGAAGGTAATTGTACCTTTAATAATGATGGCACTCTCACATATTCACTATCAATATACTCTATAAGCATATAATTGCTCAATATCTCAATCTCAATATCAGACAACTCAATATTAAATCTTTGTAAAATATCATCTCTATCATTTAAATCCTTGCGACAAACATGAAATCTTGAAATTGCTGGAATAAGAAAATCATGTAAATAATCTTTTACTTCTTCGGTAGACATGAGAGGTATTTCATAACTACGAAATTTAGGTAAAAGATTTTCGTAAAGTTTTTCATATGGAGTAGCCATAATATAACCTACCTCTCATACTATAATTAAATAAATTCAGTTAAAACTATATTTAAGTGTCTTTCTAATTTTCTAATAACACTGATATCAGTAAGTTCTTCTTTGGCAATCAAGTCTTTAACTTTATTACAAATAGAACGTTTTAATCCACTTGGAGTATTAGAAATAGCTCCACAAATAGTATCAATATTTTTCTTAGTATAATTAGATTTATCCATTAAATATTCATAGTCTTTAAATGTTTTAGTTAAACCAAATTTATTGATGACTCTATCATCACATGGTTTTAACCACATATTTTTAAAATATCCTTTATTATTTCTCCACATATTTTTTAATGTTTCAAAAGTCATATATTCTTCATGACCAACTTCGTCCCATTCATACATATCTAATGTCTTACTATCTTTATAGCTAACATTAGGAACAAGAGAAACAACTTTGATTTCATCAGAATCATTTAAATCTTTAAGTTTAACTACTTTATTTTCATTTTCATTCACATTTTGCTCTACTGTTTCTTTAACAATAGCTTTAGTTTCGCTAGTTTTTGGCACAACTAAATACCACCTTTCTTTTTTATTATTTATACAACCTTAAATCTTAGGCGAATTCGAATTTTCCGAATGCTTGAGGTAACATCATAGCGATGGCAAGACAAGTTTGAACTTGAAGTTCTAATGTCATATCGTTATTAACTCTACCATCTCTTACTTCTTGAGTACGTGTATCACCAACAAATTCAAGTTTAATAGGTTTAACATCGGCACCTAAAACAAATAATACATTTTCATCTAATGCTAATTCAAATGTGTTTGGTTTTAAAACTTGTGGGATAACCATTAATCTGTTTCCTTCCCATTCAGCAATAACACCAGTGTTAGCTTTTGCTTCTTTTTGAGAATCAGCGAAATATTTGTCAGGAACAATACCAGCAAGTTTTCTTAATGCTGCTTTAGTACCAGCAATAGTTAATGAACCATAACCACCTGCAGCTTGAACTAAATCACATAATTGACCAACAGCTTCTTCTGAGTTACCGTTTTTAGTAAATTCAGTAGGCACTACGTCCATAACATTTTGGAATTGCATGTAAACTCTTTCTTTAATATATTTATTGAAAGATTTATAAATAACATCAGTGAATTTTTCGAAGCTAGTGATACCTAATAAGAAGCGTTCAAGTTCATCATAAACGTGAATGTATACCCATTCTTTTGGTAAAGTGAATTCAGAACCAGCATCTAATGCTTGACGATTTGTATCCCAGTGATTTCCAGCAAATGAAGCCACAGAAAGATAAGTGTCACCTTCTGAATACCATGCTGTTTTGTCACCAAGATAACGGTTTTTAACTTCTACGAAATTATCAATAAATGGAATTTCGATAAGGTCATTAGAAATAGTAAGATTTACAATTTCTTCAATAATTTCAAATAATACGATATTATTACGTCTGTAAGCTTGATATAAACTAGCTCCTTTTAAAATATCGTTATTAATTTTTTCTCTTAAATGATTTTCAAGGTCTGTGCGACTAACTTTTTCACTATCAACATGAAGAGAAAAGTCACCTCTCGCTAAGTCATTAGCAAGGTCAAAAATTTTATTTTCTTCTACACTAAAATTTGTTTTTAACATATTTAACTTCCTCCTTTACTAATTAAGCCAAAGTTTCTACTTTTACATCGTACATAATACGAGCATAACCATACGGACGTAAAGGTGTAACTAAGGTATTACCAACTTGACGTTCTCTCATAATTTTACCTACAAAAACAGCTCCTTCAACTGGTGCATCAGCAACAGCTAATCTAGCGTTATTGTCGATAGATACATATTTATTAACTTCTGGTTTACCAGCGAATCCTTCAGCACTTAAAGCAAATTCATCATCTACAGCAATAACAAATGCTCTAAATTTTGTACCAGCAGGAATAAAGAATTTGTCTTTTCTTTGATTAAGTCTATTAGATGTGTCTTCAGACCATTCTGGATTGTGAACTAAAACAACTTTTTTACCAGCCTTAGTTCCTTTTACAAATTTGTAAGTATGTGTTTCACCTTCAGCCAAACCATCAAGATACCCCAACATACCATTTTCTACATCGAAATCTGCTACTGCGTCATAAATACGTTCTGCATAATGCACAGCACGAAGATTTGTAGTTTCACAAACAGAATATACTGCCATTTTAATTTCCTCCTAAATTTAATTTTTCTTAATTATCGTCTACCAACAGTGATATAACCATATTTTGTTTCAACTCTGCTGCTATCAGCATCATCGTTGTTTATTAAACCAGCGGTCATTGCACTGTCAATAGATTTACTAAAGTTTTGTTGCGCAAGATTTTTTCTTGCGTATAAAATTGCACATTCGCTTTCAATTTCTTTAACTGTTAATTCAGATTTCTTTTCTTTTAATGCCATAAAATTAACATCATCATTTAAGACAGTTTCATATTTAGCGAATTCTGCGTCTTTTTGAGCGTCTAACTCAGCTTCAATACGAGCTTGTTCTGCTTGAACATAATCTTCGTATTTTGGTTTCATTTCTTCGAATTCTGCGTTAACTTGATTGTATTTTTCTTCAATTTCATTTTTAGCAGTTTCAAATTCAACAACCTTTGCTTCGAATTCAGATACTTTTTCTTCTGCTTCAGAAACCTTATTGTTAGCTTCTTCAACTTTTGCAAAAGCAGTTTCTGTGATTTCTTCAATGTGTTTTCCAAAATCAAAAGCACCTTCTGGAGATGTAGTTCCGTCTACATAATCCTCATAAGAAATTTTCTTTCTTTTACAATTTTCAAAATCAATCTCCACACTATCACCATTCACAGTAAATGAAAAACCGAAGTAATTATAATTATTCATTCTATCCACAACAATTACTTCATTTTCTTGAATATCTACAGCATAATAACGAGGGTATTTGTCGCCCCATCTATCTTCTATCATTTCATGCTGTGCGATAGTAGCAGAGATATCATTGAACATTTGCAACACAGTAGAAAAATCCGTGTTCTGCATAGTCTTAATACCTCCTTTATTATTTTCATTCACCACATCAGTTGATTTGGTGAAGGGCGTGTCATTTACAATGTTTGTAAATGCACTGTATTTATTGCATATTTCACTTTGAATAGACTTAACAAAATCGCTCATCGCAAAATTAACAACCTCAATTTTTGCATTTTCCATTGCTGGCTCTTTTAAAGAACCTAAAATGCAGCATCCATCAAACGAAAACTTACTAAATACAAAGTTTCCATCATCATCTTCATAACCGTCAATGTCATATGGATATAATTCCATACTCTGAGGTTTTTCTATATCATTGAGCATAATGTCTGTAGCATCTTGAAATTTTGTCCATAGAATACCATCTACTTGCAAAAACTCTCGTTCTACACCAGAATCCGTTTCTTTTGTTATCCAACGGGGGTTGCAAGATTCTGGAATTACTCCAAATGCTTCTCCGATATATTTACGTTTTATGCCATTTTCATCTTTTGTAATGACATATTCATGCCCCTTAAAATCCTTATCATCATCAAATACTTCAGTAATAAAACCTAATATTGGTGTATTCTTTATTGTGTCAATGTTTGCATTAACAACTTCTTTACTAAAAATACTTTTATTAAAATTAAGTCCTGTATGAAGAACATCAATTGTTACACTAATAAATCGATTATCTTTGTCTGAAACTTCTTTATTGACTGAAAAGGAAATAGGGATGGATATATTTTTATCTTTCATTTTATCACCATCCTATCTATCCTTATTTGAATCTAAGACTTCTGTTTTTTCGCCTGATTCATCCAACAATTCACCCTTGCTTTTATTTGTAGGTCGTCCACTTTCCTTATTTTCAACAGAAGAATTAAAAGAAGATTGAAGTGGTATAAAGTTATTTTTAAAATCAAAAATATCTTTATGCACAATAAATGACCCAAGCGTGCGAGAAGGAGTTAAATCTAAAGTTGCAAGCCATTTGTCAATAACTGACACTCCTAAACTTGCAGCATCTTTATATCTCTTAGATACATTATCTCTATTAAAAATGGTGACATCTACAAGATAAAAGAAAAACTTAAACGCAGGTTTATTATATTTTCTAATTTTTATCCAACGATTCATCCAGCGTTCTAATTGTCTATATAAACCATAAACAAAACCAGAATCATTCTCTACAGAAAGAGTTACCGCAGTACCACTTGACGAACCATTTCCGAGTTCTTTACTAATACCAGACGAATTATAAATTTCATCTACAGCATCGCTAACATTATTTCTTGTATTATTACTATCTTTAAAACTAATAGGTGTAGCATTAGAACCCAAAGTATGCAAAAGTCCAATGTCATCCGTCATACTTTCTCTATTAATTTCAGCAAAAATACCAAGTGTCTCTGGTGTAAGCAAAGGTTTATCTACCGTACTTTCATCAATAGGAACTTCAACTGCGATTGCCTTGTAGTTATCTGTTCTCGCAGATTGTAATTTTAATTTTTTATAAACATCTAAATCTAGTATGTCTTTAATTAATCCGATTAAAATCGGATAAGGAAATGTCCATTGACTATTTAATTTCAAACAAATTTGTTTATCAGCTGGAGGCGCATACCATTGTCCACTAATATTTGGATTATTGTTTTTATCTCTCAAATCAATATAAGCTTGTTGTACATAATCAGGATATGCTTTTAAATTTTGCCCCTCGATTTTTGTTAAATCTATTCTAAAATTATATAGACCATCTTGGATTTGATATAATTCACATATTTTATAATCTATCTGTTGAAAAAAGAAATCGGATTGATTTTCAAAAACAAGTCCACAATAAATATCTTGATATGGTATAACCTTCATTATTCTTGAGAACTCGTGTTTTAAATTCATATTCTCCAATTTAGCGGCAAGAGCTGAATAACTTTTTTTAATAACATCAATCTTTGCATTGTCTTTGACGTCATATAAATCTATCCACCAACAGAACAAAGCCATATTAGAATATAAATTGTTCATTCTATAATAATGGGGCGAGACCTTCATGAGCGTATCTGAAACAGCCAATAACGTTTTCCAACCTTGTCTCGGATGTTTTAATGCCCATTCTACATCTTGTAAACTAACATCGCCAATACAACCACTCTCTATAATACTTGTATGAGTACACAAGTCGTGGGTCATAAGACGTAAAAATGAAGATAGGTCAAGTTTCCCATCTTTAAGAGATTTATCTAAATTATTTTGGTCATTCTTATAATTGCTTTTTGTATAAATAGGAATATTTTTAGTTTTTATGTTGTTCTTATTACCCAAGCATCTCACCACCTTTCTTTAATATTTTTTGTTATTTATAATTTTATTTGTTATACTTTAATAAGTATTAATATGTGTTAGGACGCTTATTTAATTTGCTTAATTTTAAAGCATAATCAAAAGCATTAAAACCAGTTTTTTGTTTTCTTAACATCTCTCGTTCAAGTTGACATTGAACCCAATAATTATACGCAAGAGAAGAGTACCTGTCTTTACGCATACCACTTTTTTCGGTTATCTTTACATTAGTTCCCTTTATTTCATATTCAAGATTTATCAACTCATAAACAAGCAATGTTGTCTGAATATAAGGTAATTTATATTGCGTTTGTTCATAGGCTGGCATTTTTGCAAAACCTTTGATTTTATCTTTTAAAATTTCTTCAGCTTCAAATTCAGAAACAAGTAAATTAATTTTTCCGTTTTGGAATCCGCTACGAAGCAGTGTGCATATTTCATTATTAAACGACGCACTTGCTTTAATTGACCAAATTACTTTCGGCGCATTATCAACCTTACATCTCTCTGCCATAGTTTTATCATTACAACAAGATAGAGCGGGATATAATTCGCCAGTAGTAGGGTCAACTATATCTTGAATAAGCATATCGTACACAGAAAGCCCAACACCATTTGTATCCACAACTAAATCAGTACACTTGTATATACTGAATAATCTACGAACTACAAGTGCCAATTCGTCAGTGGTTAAACCTTCGTGATTTTCCATATAAACAATGTTAGATGTATAATTATCATTATTTGTAGGGATTGCACTATTGATTATAATCGCACTTGCGTCGTTGTTTTGTTTTTTAGAAGCCATCAACGCTATATCCACAGATAATATTCTTCTTTCATTAGGAACTAAATCTGGTATTTTGAGATTTCTACTATTACCAATTAAAGAAGTGGGGTACATAGCCGTTTTAAGCTTTCTACGATTTGATATGTCATCAAAAGTAAAGAATGCACCATCTGTGTCGCCATGCCAAAGACATTCCATCTCCATTGCAAATTTCATTGGGTCAAAATCTGACTCAGACATTTCATCTTCAATCTGTTCTCTTGACAATAGCCCTTCTTTAATTGAAATTTGATATGGAAGACCACATATAAAGTATTTTTTAGTTTCATCCAGCATATTAACCACATATGCCTTAGCCTTATCAAAAGACCAATGAGATTTATACCAGCAAGAACTCATATAAAACTCTTTGTTTCGTTCCAATAGATGGGCATATTTTGGATTATTTAAATAATTGGGTTGTCTGGGTGCTGTTAAAAATCTTCTAAGAACAGTATTAATTGTATCTAAATCAACCATACGAAACTCGTCAACGAGAAGTATATTACATCTTGCACCTCGTCCACTATCTGAAGCGGTAACAACTCTTATCCACGAACCATTAGCAAATTCAATAACAGCTTTATTTGCACCTACTGATGCGTATGTAATCTCTCGTCTAAGATTGTCCGAACCCCATCCATAATTTTTCATAAAATCATCTGTGATTTTTAGAAGCACTTCGTTTGCTTGGGTTCGAGTCGCAGAAGCTACGCATATTTTTGTTTTAGGGAATAAAATACATCTAACCACACAGAAGAGGGCGGTTAAAAAGGTTTTCCCCTGACCTCGTGCTGCCAAATACATAAAGTAGTTGCAACACATCATCATATATAGTAATATTTTTTGAAATAATTTTAAATTAATATTTAAATATTCTTTAACAAATCTCTGAGGGTTTTGCTAATGACGATAGAAACTAGCCCAATAAGCAACCCCTTGCATAATTCGTTTAGATTTTTCATTAGCTAATTGCTTTTCGGATTTCTTTTTTTCCATCGTTACATCACCCCCTTATTATCCTCAGTAGAGTCCAAAGAGGCGTTTCCAAAAATGGCATCGAATAAAACTTCGCTGTTTTCTTCGTCATTATATTCAGGCTTAGTTACAGTATATTTCTTCATAAACTTCGTATACAAATTCGACAATCCATTTTTTAAACCCATCATCTTGCTTAAATGTCCACGATAAAAAATATCCATATAAGCTCCTATCTTGTCAACATCTTTCAACTCTTCATCAATCTCGGGTAAAGGTTTTTCATTTTCCCATTTATCAATTAAAGTTCCAAATGTTTGGTTATCAGCTGTGGTGTCGCCAGCATTTTGTTTAGGTTGTAATTTACCAGCGTCCAACATCTTTTGAAATGAAGCGGTGATATCTTTGGTATCTTCGCCTCTTCTCAATGCTTTTAAATTTTGTAATCTATTAAAACATATGTCCTTGATTACTTCTTCCTGAGCTTTGGTATTGCACTCGTGTCTAGCAGTCCAATCCTCATATTCTCTTTTTAAGAATTTATAATCTTCATCGGTAAACCCACTACCAAAGAAATCAATTGTATCTTTGTCAACATTTGTTTCACCAGATATTTCTGATATAGAAGCCATAGCAAAATTTTCTTGTTCAGCTTCGTAAATGGTATTTTCATATGACTTATTCTTATATTGTTGTAACTGTATCATTTTCATATATGCACCCATTGGAGATATATTGATTTCTCTTTTTGTTGCACTATTAATAGCGGAATTATATGCATCGTCACTATAATAAATATCGAAAATCATACACAATCTTTGTACTGCTTTCTTTTCGGGTGTTAAACATCCTTCATTTGTATATTTTTCAAAATATTGTTGATAAAATTTTTCTATACATTGCTTACAATGAGGGATTTTACCTATATTACTATAAAATTCACTATTTGAATTGTAAAAATTTGTATCCACATATTCTTTGCCGCAATAAAAACAAGTATATTTCGCTTTTGTTGTTCTTGGCATAATTCACCTCCACATTATTTATACATAAAAATGTTTATCTATCAAAAGTAGTTTGCTTATTAGCAGACCACTTAGTTAAAAGTTTATCTAATTTTTCTGTCTTAATATAAATCCAAAACAAACTTTTGCTATTTGGATTTAACGCTGCTAACTCATATTCCACATCATTATCATACAGATATTTGCGAAGGGGGAGAGAGTAGCAACAATAAAGTTTTATATTTTCTTTGTTACTTGCATTCTTCATATATATTTATTTAATCTCCATGTTTTATAACTTTATTTGTTTTAATTTAATTTCAATGTATATTCACAAGTTTTTCCCTTGTCTTGTTCAAACATCAATAACTTAGCAGAAGCGTTTGATGTCTTTCTTAGAGTCAAGGAATAATCATCTACGCCAATAATAGACCCAATATTTATAACCTCTTGGTTTACACCAACTTCTTCAACTTTATTATGATGTAAATGACCAGCTAATAAATATCGAATGTGTATGCCATAAATAGAAGAGAATTCTTTAATGGCATTTCCCATATTTTTGACCTCGCCGTGTATTCCTAATATTGGATTACCTGCGAGTTCCGCATAAATATAACCAGTGGGATTTTCAATATATTCAAAGTTTGGATTATCTTTTAATCTTGTTTTAATAAACTCAGACACAACTTTGCCCATATTATCTTCAGTAAAAGTACCTTTCGGCTGTCCTAATTGACGAAGTTCTGTATGATTACCATTTGTAGATTGATATTTTACTTGCACATATTTGGTTAGTTCGTTAAGCCAATTGCTAATAAAATCAGCATACTTAATAGTTCCATCTACAACGCCATATCTTAACTTCATTAACTGCGAAACCCTAAGAACGCCATCGCTAAAATCACCCATAGAAAAAACATTTAATGTATCAATATTTTCTCTCTGAATAATTTTAATTGTTTGATTGAACAAATCCCACATTCTTTTTTCAAAAATTTCAGGACTATAAGCGTTTAGAATATCTCCAAATAATCCTTTTAATTCAAATTCTGCGCCATAATGTTCGTCGCCAAAGACTAATGCATAAGCACGAGGATTATGGGTTGAACAGATATGTTGAGGAATATCTAAAGGATGAAGGGTGGATATTGCATTACAAATTTTCTCTGTAATCAATTCGTCTCTTGCTTCTTCTCTAAGCCAACGAGAATATTCTATTTTTTCAGTTTGAATTTGAGCTTTTATCTTTTCTAATTCTCGCTTTTCGACCTGTAATTTTTTATAATATGTATCTTCTCTATCTCCGAACACACCAGCTTCATAAAAATCTCTTGCGTATTTCACAGCTTTGCGAAATGCCGACTCATCTCTATATAATTCTTCATCTTCTCCAAATAACTCTCTATTAACAAATAGCGTTATTTCTTTCCAATTTTTATATTTGCCAGATTGAACCAATCCGTCCATTCGCCAAATATATTGATGATAATTTTCATTTTCTAATTTTTTAAATTCATCCATACTTAATTTATTAACCTCCAAACTTTACAATAAATATTAAAGATGATTATACTATCAAGATTCGAACTCAGATTATCAACGTAAGAAGTTGATATCCTAACCGATTAAACGATAGTGTCATACCCATTTTTCTTATCCTTAAACTTTATTAGTCACCTATCCTAAAAGGATAGGCAACCAACAAGTAGAAAGGTGTTAGAAAAATGAATGAAAAGAAAATTGCAGTCGTCCTTGTTTTGTAGACAACTGCAAAGATATATAAACGGTGTTGCCACCGATTATACCAAATTATTAATTATTTAACTTCTCACAGTAAGAGCGAGTAATATTGAACTTTGGCTTAATCTTGCTTTCTACAAGCTGAACTTCGCCAGTCAAATTATTTTTCTTAGTTTTTTCAGAAACATAAATTCCCTCCAAACTAATTCCTTCAAACAATCTAATAGAAATATCACCATTAGCTTCAACAGAAGAAAGGATGTTAAAAATAAAGTTTTCTAAAGAATTATAAACATCTCTTACATCATTTATATTCTTATTAGTTTCTTTTGCAATATTTCTTATAAGATTTTCTTTTGTTATTTTAATTTTTTCTTTCATATATTTGCACCTCAAGTTTTTCAATTGAAAAATTTATATTTATATTACAAACATCTTTGAGATTCACCGTAGTTTTTTAATTAGTAAATTCTGCCCAGTAATCTCAAAGAATAATTGTTTAATTTTAGGGTGGTTTCCCCTTATGGCGATAAATCAAAAATTATAAATCGCCTTATTTTAAGGTTATATCAAAAATCATTAAATTTTATATATAACCTTATTTTTTGGTTATTTGACTAATTATTTTGTTGTGCTAACAAAGAGCGTTTTTTACGCATCAGTTCTTTTTGATAATTGTTTCTGTATTCCTTTTGACATTCATCACATCTACGTGCCTTAGTGTCTTTTACATTCACTTCAAACCATTTGCCACAATCAACACATTGAATAGTTTTAAGTTTTGATTTAATATGTCTTTCAATATTATCAAAAATACATTTACCATAACAAAACCAAAGAGCACTTTTATGTTTGCTTGGCTTAACATGATATAAGAATTTAACTAATATATCCGAAATCTCTAAATCACTATAACCAAACTGTGAAAGTTCAAAACGAATTTCTTTCGCAATCGTTTGACAATACAACTCTTGTCTTATAGCAGACTTGCTTAACAATTCAACATTTGTAGTATCAGCACATTCCATATTTATTTTAAAATGATATTTTTGATTAAGTTCGCAATATTTGACAATCATTGGGTCTGATAATTCTTTATTGATTTTTCCGTTTTTATTAAAAACAACTTTACATTCAATATCGGGATTACTTACCATAACCTTATAATCAATCGGCTTTAATCCAATACTACGACAATTTATTCTTGGATTTTGGATTTTTGAATCAAGTTTATTTACAAAACTACGATTAATCACTTCTACTTGTTTTTCTTCTTTATCTTTTGCATAAACAAAGAAGTGCGGAAGCTTCTTATTTGTAAACTCTTTAATTTCGCTACTGATATGTTTAGGAAATTCTGGTTTATACAATGTTTTAGCGTAATCTATAACAAAGTTGTTTTGACAACATAATCTTTTTACGCAATTTATTGCGTGTTGTTTTTCTTCTATACTCCCATTAATAAAAACATCGTTATTCCAAATCTTAGAGATATTGTTGCTATATATTCCTATATTACCACCTGTAAACGCTGCATTTAATCCTGCATATATATTTTGATTATTTAATTCTATTGGTTTTGCTTTAGCCATATTATAATATAATGGCACAATATCAAATTTTTTTATATTCCTTTCTGCAACATCAATAATAGTTGTATCAGCAACAACCAAACTCTTGTCGCCGTCTACATCGAACTGTAAAATTTTACTAATAATATCCTTACAACTCGTATAAATTGCATCAGTAGTAAACCACTCTCTAATCAATTTTTTTCTATCTAACATACCATTCCAAGCTACATTTTTACGAATAGCGTGTTCAAGAAACAAGTGGGGGCTACGTAAACAATCAAGTTTCTCATCTTTTCTAAATAACCAACAAAAAACTTCATCTGATTCAAGTAGACCGTTAGGAGACTCAATACCTAAAAACCAATATTCACAAGCAGCATATAAGTCTGGTAATAAAAATGTATACTTACCCTTTATTGCCAAGCTTCCAGCCTTAAATCGCTTAACCATACTATCCTTAATCTCTCTTAAAGAACTCTTTGCATATTCATCGTTCATTAAGTCAGGATATAAATCAATTGCTTTTTGAAAATATGTCATATTAGTATTATAAGGTGTAACACCAAAAGCTGATTTCATCGCAGATGCAGAAGAACAAAGATTATTTAATTTGTTATTTGAAATCTGTGCAATATTATCGATTTCTTCCTCATTAATATCAACCAATGTTTGTAACATTTGATAATTGATACTGGCATCTTTTATTCTATCTTCTTCGGGGTTGGTAAAACCAGCGGCGCAATTGTATTTTTTATAATACTCTTTATATTGCTCCCAAGAATCATAATATTTCCACATTTTAAATTGACTTTTTGTAAAAATTAATTGAATGTCATCTTCAATTATATCCCATTCTTTTCCATATATATCCTTGATTTTTGAAGAACAATTATGAACATTTATAAACTTTTGAAAATCAAATACACCCAGAAGTCCTTTAATCCATGGAAGCCTCACCATTTGATTTTTTTGAGCCACCCCAAAAGCGTTCGGTAATAACATTCCAGCACCATCGGTATGAGGAATAGGGACATAATCAGACGTTCTTGTAATAGAATAGTCTGTGTCGTCAATCAAATCGTATGTACCATATACATTCGTTTCAAAATCATCAATTACAATAGTTTGGTCAATATTGAATTCTGACCACATATCTGTTGCTGAATTAGTTAAAGCCATATAAGCTAAATGTTTGTTGGGATTATTACCACCTTTAGCGTTAATAGAGTCAATTGTTAATCCACACATAATGGTTTTTTCGTATTTTTTCCAAATAGATTCTTTTATAAAAACAGCCTTTTTGGTTCTAATTTGTCCAGCCGAAGAAGTAAAATAAATATATTTTTCACCTTTATAAGTAAATCCATAATAAATTAACTCTTTGATAATATCAAAATAATAAATTTGAACAACCATAAAGTCCTCGGTTAATTCATCTTGTTTGGCACCAAGCATTCTTGTCAAAGCAGAATCAAATACTGAAATAATTTTGTTATCTCCAAATGGTTCTTTGGCGTATTTAAATACATATTCTTTATTGCCAGATGGATTAAGATTTCTTAACTCTCTAATATGATGTGCACCATTAGTAGCTATATTAGCTTCTACTTTGTTTGACAGAATGTTTAGTAAATTATTTTTAGTCTCCTTAATCTTTTGATTTTTTAATTTAATCAATTCTACTACTTTACAATATTCATCGCCAAGCGCTGCTAAAATATCACTATTATCAAATGATTCAAAATCAAATTCATAATTTAAGATTTTTATCAAATTATCTTGATGAACCCCGTATTCTAATAACTGACTTGCAATATCACTTTCTTTTTTCTTTAATTTATTTCTTTCAATCCTTAATTTATGATTCTTCCAATGTAGCATAGCTTCACGATTACTATAAAAATCGCCAGTATCTACACTTAGAATCTGTATTTGTTTATCTAATGGCATAATATTATATAACCTCTTTATAACTTTATTAATTAAGATATATTAATCCCAATATCCTTCTTCGTCGAGCATTTTAAAAAACTCGGCACAAAAATCAGCAAAATTATCTCCGCCTTCTATGTCTTCAATATTTGTTTTCCAAACTCTATCATCGGGTGGGGGACAAAAATCACTTTCTTCTAAACAAAAATCATCATCTGTCCATACATTATTTTCCCACATATAATCTTCATCGGTAAACATAGGACATCTATACATAGAACATTTATCAAAATCAATTAGGGTTTTTAGTTGTTTGGGTTGTCTCACACTGTTTCTCCTTTCTGTGTTATTTTTCTTTTTCGTTTATCAATTTTATATTTTTGACAATGTTGTTTGATATTTTCAGCTTTGAGTTCAATTTCTATTCTACCGTAGTCATCACCTGTATCTAACAAATATTTATCTTCACGCTTATAAGTATTAGCAAATATAGTAGGTAATGTTCTAAATTCGCCTTCCTCATTTTTTATCCTATAAGCTCTATCAGTTACAATTAATTTTAATTCATTCTCTAAAATGTCAATTACCTTAGATAAGGTTTGTTTATGTATTCCAATTTCTTCGGCAATAGCGGTAATGTTGGAATCATAAGCATCTGGTAGTCTTTGTTGTCTTAACTTAATATTTTCTAAAGTTCTTTCCTCGGGCTTTAATTCATTAGGTCGTCGGCGTATTTTATATCTAAAGTATGAAAATACAAGAAGCAACAATACATTAGAAATAGAATTACCTTGTAAGTTTTTATAAGCCATTATCTTTTTTAATTCATCTAAATATACAATGGCATATCCCTTGGAACATTCCTCGTAGTAATATTCTGTATTAAATTGACATTTCATATAAGAACTCCTATTAGGTTCTGTTAAATATGTTAAATAGCCCCTACTGCAAAAATCTTCGATGACACTTAAAAATTTATCATTAGTTTTATCTATTCTTTGATTTGGCTTCATACCATTCCATTCAACCATATCAGAAACGGTAAACCCAATTGTATCATTTAATCCACAATGTATTCTCAAATACGAAAATGCACCAATCCTTTTTGTGTCTAATTCTTTATCCAAAATAATAGATAAAGGTATGTATATGTATTTTGATTCTAAACCCTCTAATAAGGTTTTAGTATATTCATATTTATTATTACTATTAATGTCCAATTAATATCACCACACAATCTATATCAAAATTATTAAATTCATTGAAAGTCATTTTGGGGTAGATTTCTTACCCCATTTTGACTTTATGCAGGGCATTTTGGGGTAGATTTTGTACCCTTTTTTCGAACTCTATCCTATAAGTATATAAAATAATATAAGAATACTAGTAAGCTACGCTCACTTGCTACGCTATACTTGGATTATTTAGAACATCTTATTAAACTATCGTTTAAATTAATAAGGATTATTCGGTCAAGTATTTGAATATAATATATTAATTATATAACTTTAATAATTAGTATTCGTATATAAACTATTTCCACATATATTATACACCTATTTTTTTTATTTGTCAAGACTTTTAGAAAAATTTTTTAAAAAAATTATTATTTTTTATCTTGGCTTATATATGTTCCATATACCAACTTATACCAACTTATACTTTACCAACTTAATTCGATTTATCGATACATGTATATTTTGTTCTTTTATTTTACGGACAATAAGATATATTTTAATATAAATTGCCTTATAATCAAGCATTTTATTAGTATTTTGATTTAATTGCGATATTTTTTTTACGATAATACGTTGGCATTTTTATATTTTGAGACACTTAAAGAGCCTTATTTTAAAGTGGTTTAAGATTGGTCTTGAAAATGATTTATGTGCTATAAGTACTTAATATTTTTGAAATTGATTGTTTTTAACGCATGTTTTGGTTTGTTAAAAGTACTTTATTTTTAAGTTGTTTCCCAAAATAAAATTAAAAATTTACCGTGAAATTTCCGTAAAACTTAAGACATTTTAGTGGTTGGTTTTTTATGGCGATATAAGAAGAAGAGTATTAGATGTATTGAGCGTTACATTGAATAAAAAGGTCAAGTATTTTGCGAAAGTGTTTGGTGTGGTTTAAGAGGGGGTGTTTAAATTTTAATGAGAATATAAAGAATATTGAGAGATAATTGATAGAAAAATGGTGACAAATGATAAAAAATTAATCAAAAATTGATAGATAATTGATAGATTAAATAACATTATTTTTAGGTTGTTTAGTAGGGAAAAGATAGGGGAGTGAGGGGTGACTGAATGCGAACGGTGATTTTTGTGTCAAGGAATAGATATACCCCCTGTGAGGGTTTGCCTCAAAAAGAAAAAATAAAAAAATGTAAAATACGCCCGTATGCTTCAATGTAAAATTAGTTTATTTTTTAACATTCAATTATTAATATTTTTTAGACGGCTTTTATTAGATATATATTATATATATAATATTATGTTATTTTTTACGTCCATTCTTCGTCCATTGTTCGTCGCGATGTTTTTTTCTTCCTTAATAGTAATCATTACTATTATTATATAAAAAACGCAGATCTCCTTAAAAAACTCCTAAAATCTCCCTTTATCAAATCGCTTGACAAGTAGTTTTGTATGTGCTATAATAGAAGCAGATAGTTTATATATACTATCAGAAAGAAGAAGAGGTATAAAAAAGAATTATGAAAAAATTTAACAATTTAATCGCATTAAATCACAAGGTCTGCGTTTATGTTCCTTCAACTCAGGGAGTCAGCACAGAGGCAGATAACAGCAAGCACATTGAGGCGACGGCAGAATTATTAAGTAATTGCTTCGGAGGAGCAACAAGTACAGAAGCAGTCGGTTATTGGGTAAGCGATGAAGAAGGTTTAGTTAAGGAGCATCCAGTTTTAGTTTATGCATACGCTAAAGAAGAAGACTTTATCAAATATATTGATTTAGTTTTAGATTACTGCAACGAATTAAAAAAAGCACTACAACAGGAAGCAATTAGTTTAGAAGTTGATAATAAACTATATTTTATTTAATTAATAAAGTTATAAGATGGAGAAGTTTAAGATGGTAAAATATAAAGAATTAAAAAGCGTCGGCTTACCTGTTTACTTCATTGACGACTGTCAAGAGTGGGAAGCAGTTGATGAAGTAGATTTTAAAGATGATGATGTAGTAGATTATGAAGTAAAAATTAATTTAAATGATGAAGATTACATTTTAATAACAAAAAAACAATAAAAGGAAGGCTTTCTTCCTTCTCTAATGCAACTCCACCAGGAGCGGTTGCAAGTCCGCACAAATGCAGAGCAGAGAAAAAAGAAGAAAGAGGTTTAAAAAATGAAAAAATTTAATCACAATGCAACTATTAAAGAATTAAAGAAGGAGGCTAAAAAACTAATTAAACAAGAAGCAAGAAAAAACCTTCGTCAGTTTTATTACTTAATCAAAAATGAAGCAAATATAACAAATTTAATGCGTTTAGTTAGTGATATCAAAAGCAACAATTTTAAAAGCAATTTATATGTTTATTTTAACAGCCAAAACGTAAACCGCTTAAAAAAATAATAAAAAGCCATTTATTAAAATACTTGACAAATAGTTTTATATATGGTATAATATTTACAGGTAGTTAAAACTATCAAATAAAATTATAAGAAGAAAGAGGTTTAAAAAATGACAAAAACACAAATCAAAAAACTTGAAGCATTACTTGACGAACGCTTCAAAATCGCTAAACACATTGACGCTAAAATGAATAATGAAGACGGAGAAGAGTTTTTACCAAACAATCCAGATTTTATTTACTATCAGGGAATCATTGAAGCCGTTGAAGTGTTAGGTTTAAATTGGGAGCGAAAAGACGGGAAGCATTATATTTATAATTAGGAGCTTTTAAACTCCTAACTGAAGAGTATTAAAAAATTAGTTAGTACTTTTCAGTTAGTAGTTTACTACTAAAAAATAAATATATATTTAAAGGAGTTTAAATTATGAAAACAACAACACAAATAACTTATGAAGTTTATCTTAAGGGATGGCATGGAGCGAAACTTGCAGAGACTTTTACAGCACAAGACGAAGCAGTACAAGCAATTAAAGAAGCCAGACAGCAACAAATTGACGCAGGTTATAAACCAGATAATTATTATATTGTATTATGTATGCATACAATAACAAGAGATGACGATGGAGATATGATAAGCGAATCTACAACACGATGCAGACTTGATTAAGGTATTTAATACCTTAATAAAAGTATTTAAGATATTAAAATATAAATGTTTTAAATGCTTTTATTAGTGTATTAAAACACTAATAAATAAATATATATAAAAAGGAGTTTTAATTATGAAAATTTACACAGAAGCAAGTTTAAGAGGTTTTGAATTTTGGGGAGGTGCGATTAATACCGCAGAATATCTAACTTATGAAGAATTAGATATAATTGAAGCAATTTTAGAGGACGCATACCCAGAAGGATTAGATGAAACAGCAATAAATGACTTTTTCTGGTTTGAAGAAGATACTATTGCAGAGTGGTTAGGTTATAACAATTTTGAAGAATTAATGAAAAGAGACGAAGAGGAAGATGAAGAAGAATAATTTTAAGGCTTTAAAGCCTTAATTAAAGAGTATTAATAAATAAATTAAAATATTAGTATTCTTTAATTAATGCTTTAAAATATGGCATTAAAGAAAGATTAAGAGGATTTTATTATGAAGTTAAAAGATGTAAAAAATGTTATTACTTTTACTTTTGATTTTGCAGATGATGAGATTGATTCAAGTTTTTATGTAGAATTAGAAGCAATTAATGGAAAGTATTTAAAACAGATTGAAGTCGTGAAAATCTCACAAAATTATGTGATATGTAAGTTTACGGATTTTTTAAGAAAGCATAAAACAGCAATTAAAAAGTATTTATTAGAAACTTACAACAAAGGCGAAACGTTAGACTGGCTGCTTAATAATTTAGTTGTTGCTGATGATATTACAGCGGATGGTGGAGAAGCGGTTTGGCATTTTATAGAGTATGATTTAGCGGATTTTTTAACACAAGAATAAAAAAAATAAAGGAGTATAAAATGGAAAAAGAAGTTTTTACATATAAAAATATTAATATCTATTGTGAAACAGACGGAAATTTAGAGAAAGGCGAAGCAGGTTGTTATAGTTTTACGTTAGATTATGAAGAAGTTTTTTGTGATTATTTAGAAGACTGTTTTAAAATTATAAATGAATATAATAAGGAGTATAAAATGGAAAATATAAAAATTGATTTAAAAGCGGATTATAAAGTAAGAGATTATTACAACAGATGGAGCATTATTGATACATACGGAGATTATGCACTATTGGAAAATAACACTTATGGCGATGAAACTTGTTTTTTAGTGGTTGAGATGAATAAAAATAATCTAGTAGATAAACAATATAAAACAAGTACAGGCGAAGTAATTGTATTACCTACATTTTTAGAAGTAGTATGTGAAACATACGACGATATTATAACAGCATTAAGAGATGAGGAGATTCTATAATCTCCTCTCTGTAATAGAAGTATAAAATAAAGGAATATTAAACAATGTTTTATGAAGTATTATGGTATAACGAGGAAGAAGGTCAAAATCCTAATTGGTTGGAATTTAAAACTAAAAAACAAGCATTAGCATTTTATGAAAAACACAAAAACGACGCAGATAAGTTTTGCTGGTGGATAACTAAAAGAAACAATGAAGGGGAAGTAGTGGAAGATATAGTTTATTAAAATACTTGACAAATATTTTTATATATGATATACTATATATAGAAAATAAGATATAACAAATAAACAAAAATAACAAAAGGAGTTGTTTATGATGTTATTGAAGGAATTAGTTTTAACAAGTTTAGAATCATTTGGAGATTTTGAAGTCAATGGAAAAACTTTAAATCGTGAAAAGTATTTAAAATTAGCAGATAAAGAGGTGGAAAATTACTATTTAGATGTAAATAAAGAGACAAGCCAGGCGTATATGGTGGTAAAATTGGAAGATGAATAAAAGGGCGGAATAATCCGCCTGATACATAGAAAAAATAGGAGGAAAATATGTTTTTAGCAACATTAAAAGATATTATAAAAGGAAAATATAAATTAATCCAGAATGATGTAGTTATTGAAGAAGGTCAAAACTTTAAAGTTGATGGTTTAACAGGTTGGTTTGAAGTTAAAAGTATTGAGGCTTGTGAAGATTATACAGTTATAACTGTAAAATAATCAAAAAAATATTTTATCAAAATACTTGACAAATAGTTTTATATATGGTATAATGGAAGTGTAAAAACAAAAGGAGTGGAAAAAATTATGTTTAGAAGTTATTTATTAGATTTATTACTTGAAGATAGCGAACAAATACCAGTACATCGCTTAAATAAGTACATTGATGGAATAATTGAAGAATTAAAATTCTGTAGAATAACACAAAAATCAGTTGATGAAATATCGCTTCACGAATTCAAAAGATGTGAAAAAAATTATAAAGGAGTTTATGAAAATTACTTCGTGTTAATGGTAAGAGTAATTTATAAAGGAGATTTTGAACATAATTTTACAATTTACGGAGGCAAATAAAAACGGAAAATTATAAACTAAAATATTTTTAAAGAGTTTTAAAACTCCTTAACTAAAGCAATTTAATAGATTTAAAATGTTTTAGTTAGTGAGTTTTAATCGCTAAACAAAAAACTAACAATAAGGAGGAAAATAAAATGTTAGTAAAAATTAATGAAGAAATGGCTTTAGATATGTTAATGGAAAGAGTTAATTACTGGACGGACGAAGAAACAACTTGTAAACTATATGAAAAAATGTATGAAAATTATGTTTATGGCGGTTGTTTTGACGGTGGAGAATTTGATGTGATGGTTATTGTTGATAATGACTATATAAACTATTGCAGTGTTATTAGTGAAGGTGATGAAGGCTATGAAGATATTAAAAAATTATATGATGAAAATGGTTTAACAGATATATCTTGTGAAAGCAATAATCACGGATGGAATTTTATTGAAGCAGAATATAATGGAAGTTTTTTGGTAAGATATTAAAACAAATAAAATTATAAACTAACATAGGAGGTATATAAAGTGGAAAATATGAGTTATGAAAAAACTTTTGAATTAATGAAAGCATACGCAGAATTAGGTGCTAAAGAAAGAAGAATTATGGAATATTTATTTAAGTTAGATGTTTTTGAAGGCAGTTATTCTCAACTTGCCAGAGAAGTAAATATGGATGATAGAAATTTAAGAAATACATTAAAATATTTAGACGCTTTAGGAGTTGTTTATATTAAAAATGAAAAGTATTTAGACGAAGTAGAATTTAAAACAAATTGCAATGGAAAAATTGTAGCCAGTGTAAATAAAATGAAATATTGTTATATTGTTCGTGGGTGGATGGAAACTTTAATAAACAAATACCACGACGGAAAAATCTATCACGATGAAAACAAAAAGAAAAAACTTGTTTACGATGAAATGATACAACTATATAAAGATATGGAAATTGAATATACAGGTAGTTAAGCAATAAACACTTAACTATCAAATAGGAAAATTAAATACATAAAATAAAAGAAAATAAAATTATAAACTAACAAAGGAGGTATTTTAAAATGTTAGTACACGGAAAATATTTTTATGGGAATGAAATTAGCGAATACGGGCAAAAAATGGGCTATGTAGATTATGGAACACTTGCAAAATCTTTTGATGCAGTATTAAACAATGATATTATACGAAAAACTCATGAAATCGGTTATTGGGAACAAGAAAGCGGATTCATTGATAACACGGAAAAAATCGAAGAATTACAAGAAGAAATCGAAGAATTACACTATAAATTAGATGACTTAGTAGAAGAAGGAAATGAAAAAGAAGCGGACAAAATAAGACAACAAATATATGATATTGAAGCAGAAATCGATGAACTTGAAGAAGAGCAAGACTCATACGATGAAATCTATCAATATTATATTGTAAGTGATAATGGAGCGGAAATTTTAAAAGAAATCAATGAAATTGTTTTCTATAATGAAGAACTTGATATGTACGTTTGGGGAGTGACGCACTGGGGAACTTCTTGGAGTTATGTGTTAACTAACATTAAATGCAATGTGCCATACGATGAAGATTAAACGGAAAATAACATATAATATTATAAGGAATAACGAAAAGAATAACAATGGGAGAATATTATAAAGTAATATTATAAACATATATTTTAAATGGAGGAATTTATGAAATTAACATATACAGAAGAAATGAAACAACAAGATGAGTTATGGAAAATTGAAAATGAAGATTTTGATGTAATGGAAAAATTATTTTATAACATTATGGAAGAAGCAAAACAAAAAGGTTTTAATGGGTGTTATAAAATATATCAAGCAAGCAATGAGTGTGTATGCGAAGTATATGCTAATGAAGAAGAAGCAGAAAAGTGTCGTAATGGAGAAATAGATACAGAGTTTATGTTTGGTTATTGTGAGCCTTTAATCGAACACTTGGAAAAATATTATTTAAAGAATTTAAACTAATAAACATATATTTTAAGTGGAGGATTTTATGAAATATTGGGAAATTGAATTTGAATGTGATGATTTTTGGAGTGTTAGTGGGATTTATTCTTTCTTTATGAGACAAGAAAGCGAGCCGACGATTAAAGATATTCAAGACGTACACGGAGTACAACCTAATAATAACGGACTTGGAAACATTGTAAGAGTTATTGATATTACTGATGAATTGGAAGATTATGAGGCAATTCCAGATGAATGGTATGTAGAATGGCTTGCAAATGGAAATCATACTAATAAAATGATTTTAAATGTAAATATGTTAGAAAAATTAGTTGGAAGAAGATATGAAAATTTAGATTTATTAAAAAATGATATTGAAGTTTTAAGTGGAAAAAAAGTAAATGCAATTTTTGAAAGTGAATCTGAAGTGTTTGCTGATTTAGATTATATGATTGACTATGAATTTGAAGAAATGGATGATATTTATACATTATATTATTTAAAAGATAATGCAAACAATTATTATATTACTGAAGTATAAAAGCATATTATAAGTGGAGGAAAATATGGAAAAACCTATTGTAAAAGATATTGAGTTTTTAAAACAAAAAAGTGAGAAGTTTATTATTGGCAAAGATGATTATATTATAAATGATATGATAGACACAGCAAACGCTCATAAGGAAAATTGTGCTGGACTTGCTGGGGTGCAAATAGGAGAATTAAAAAGGGTTGTTTTAGTTAGAAATGAAGATAAATTTATACCATTTATAAACCCAGTTATTATAAAGAAGAGTGGAAAAATTTATATTGCAAATGAGGGTTGCTTAAGTCTTGACGGAAAAAGAGATGTTAAAAGATGGTTTACTATTATGGTTAAATGGAGTGATGTCAACGGAAAAACAAATGTTAAATCTTTTAGTGGGTATTTAGCGGAAATTCTACAACACGAAATCGACCATCTTAACGGCGTTTTAATTTAAACAAATAAAAATCACATTTTAAGAGGTAAATTATGAATAACGAAACATTATTACAAACTATACAAGAATTAATAAAAGAAAATAAAAAATTAAAAACTATGAACGAAGCGTTTATTGTTGGAATTAAAAATATAATGGAAGATAAATTATCATTATTACCTAGTATGGCAAGAGAAGAAGCAAAAGAATATTGTATGAGTATTTTAAGAGCCATCAAAATAATTGAATATAAATTTGATGGTCTAAAAGCAGAAGAAGTTATAAATAAAGTTTTTGTTGAGGAAGATTTATTTTAAATGGAGGAAATTATGAAAGCATATTTAGTTATTGTATTTTCAAGAGAATATTATGGTTATGAACGTTATAATTTAAAAGAATTATTTAGACAAGTTGTATTTAGTGAAGAACAATTAAAAGTTATGCAAGACAATTTTGATGAAGTTCAATACACAGAGTTATATGTGGAAGAAGAAAAATAAATAAAATAATCACATAAAACTATTATATACGGAGGAAAAAATGGAAGAAACTATTATGTATAAAGGGTATGCAATTTATGAATGGGGCAAAGGAAGTTTTAGAATTTGGAATAAAAATTGTTTTAGAGTTGGAATAACTAAAACTTTAGATGAAGCTAAAAAATTAATTGATGAATTAACACAATAAAACTACTATTTTAAACTATAAGCGGAGGATTTAAAATGAACGATGATAATATACTAAACACATTAAAAAATATAGTAGATAATACAGTGGGAGATTATTTAGGTATGCCACCTATTATTGATAGACCAAAAAGCAAATATAGAGCATATGGAACTACTACTAAAAAAAGAAATAAAGAAAAAGAATTAAAGAAGAAAAAAATAGCAGAAAAATCAAGAAAAATAAATAGAAAAGGAAAATAACTATAAGCGGAGGATTTATGGAAAATTATTTCGATTATTTAAATTGTAAAAAGATTGATACTGCAATCAACAGAGCAAAAAAGGTTTTAATTGATATAGCAAAAAGAGACGGAATTTATGAAAATTTTGGTCAAAAAGAAGTTAGAGAAATAAAAGATAAATTTATTAGATATGGCGATTATTCAAAAGAAATGAACGCAAATAGAGATAAAATTAATGCGTTTAATGATTGGTGCATGACTTATACTGGACGATAAAATATACAAAGTGGAGGAATTTATGGAAAATATTAAAGTAAATTATTATAGAGAACAATTAGAAAAAGCACAACAATATGATATTGATTGGCTTGCTTTGTATGTAGCAAATGAAATAGATTGTTATTTTGAAGCGGTGGAAATTATTTTAAATGAAGAAGAATTTGAAAATGTTTGTAGTTTTGTTAAGTGTTGTTATTTAGCAAGTGAATATTCAAATGTTGAAAATTGTGTAAAAGCGATGGCAAGTATAATTGAAAAAGAAAAAGAAGAAAATGCAAATATAAGCATTGATGAAATAATAGATAAAACTTCAAGATGGGATTTATTAGATGTCGCAAGTTATTATGATTAAAAATAAGTGGGGAATTTTACACACTAAATATAAAGGAGCGAAACAAAATGAAAAAGTTTAAAGGCTATATAGAAAAATGGTTGAATGGAGAAAAAGTTAAAGGCATTGATGTATCAGTGTATGATATACAAGAATGTATTAATGTTTATAATGGAATAACAAGAAAAGAAAAACCAGAGTTTATCAATGGAAAAGTAAAAGAGATTTTAGATAAATGCAATATAACAACAATCAAATACGGAATCGGTTGGAAAATTGCATAAGGAGGTAATTATAATGAGCGTACAATGGGATTATTACGATAAGTTTGAAGCATTAATTAATAAGTATATGCCAGCACGAGGAGAAGGCGAAACGATGGCATCACAAATTGTGACGGCAGTAAATAAACTTGTTTACAAGTGGTATAATGACGGAGATGTTTTTGATAATACAAGATATTTAGAAGGCTGGGCAAATGATTTAAGTAGTTATGCGAATTGGCTATATGAAAATACAACGAAAACTGCACGATTTATTCTTGACACAGTTTATGGTTGTTATGGCGATAGCGAATATGAAGATTTATTGCAGGAATTAACGGATGAATTATTTAAAGAAGAATATCTTGCAGAACAAAACAAACTTGAAAAGGTTGGAACAATTTATAAATGTGATGGAAAATTTAAGTTTGTAGAATATTACGATGATGAAGAAGAACATTATTAATTTTTATAAAACATTATTTAAATACTTGACAAGTTATATAAAGTATGATATAATATAAGAGTAAATATGATAACAATAATTTAATTAAAAGGAGAAAAAATATGAAGGTTTATGTAGTAGTTGAAATGTTTAAAGGTGGGAAAATCCCAGAAATTAAAGGGGTTTACACGGACAAAACAAAGGCAGAAGAAATCAAAAGCAATTATCGTTTTGCTTTTATAGACGAACAGAACTTAATTCAAGTGCCAACAGAAAAAACACAAACGGAAGTTTATGTTGTTATGGAATTTATGAAGTTGAATGTACCCAGAATTGTTGGAGCATTTAAGAATAAAGCACTTGCAGAAGAAATGGCAACAAATTGTGAATATAATGTGCAAGTAATAGAGGAAAAGTTGATTTAAGATTTTTAAATATTAAAATATATTATGAAACTACTTGACAAACTAATTAAAGTATGATATAATATAAGTGTAAAATAAAAGATAACAAATAATGTTATAAGAAAAGAAAAATGGAGGTAATTAAAATGAGAGAAAAATATTTACTTGGTGCAACAGTTAATAATGAATTGGTATTTGGAGAATTTGAAATTACAAATAGAAATGGCTATCCAGAATTTAGTGCAAGTTTTAATACTGTAATACCATTCAAAGCAGAAGATTATGATTTAGAAGAGTATTACGAAGGATGGGTTGATGGAATGGATAAAGAATATCTTTATGATTTATGCGAACAATACGATTGTAGTCCCTCAGAACTTCCAAAGAATTTAGCTGATAATTGTTATGATGTTAGAGATGCTTTAGATTGTAGTTTATATCCAAATGAAATATATGTCGACGGGGAATCTTGGTGTTTTGAATCTAGCAGTTGTGGGCAACACGATACAAGAGAAGATGGAATGCAACATTATGTAAACGAAGAAGCGTATAATTTACTTCATACATTGTGGGATAATTGTCATTTACAAAGGGTTGATGATGAAGTTGTTAAGCAAGTTGAAAAACTTGTAGATATGTTGTCTAGTGTTGATGAGGAAGAATGGATTATTAATTACATTAAAGAATATTGTTAAACTAATAAATGTATACAATAAAAGAATTATTTTAAGTGGAGGTAATTATTATGTTAGAAGAAGTAAAAGTATATACAGATTGTTTAAATGCAAATAACAGAGGAGATTTAGTAAGATGTGCTGATTGTGGAGAATTAATGCTTATGCAGATTGGTGGAACATCTTGTGGAGAATGTGAAAGCGAAAACTTAATGTGGTATGACGAGAATAGACCAGAATGGACTATTGAAGAACTTGAAGAAGCAGGGTTTATTGTAGTAGAGAAATAGTTTAAAAATGTAATTTTAAGCGGAGGAAATAATGAAAAAGTTTGAATTAGATTTTTATGATAAATGTGGAAATACAACAACAAGACAAGAAAGAATAATCATTGAGGCAAATAGTTTAGATGAGGCAAGAGAAAAGGCATATAATTTACCTCAAGCAAAAAGATATGACAATTTAATAGTTGGAGAATATATCGAGGGTATGGCTTGTTATGGTGTAGAAATTGAAGGTCTTGAATATTGGAAAGGACAAAGAAACTATCAACACAAAGTAGATATTAGATTATGTTTCAATGCGAAAAGTGAAAGTGATGTTAGAAGATATGTAAATCAAAATTTTATAGGTTATTATTCACACGCACATACATACACACAAAGAGATAAATTATACGAAGATGTACGAAAAGATGGTCAAGATACATTATTAAAAAGAATTGTAGATATATATCAAATAGGTCAAGCACACGCACATTTGCAAACAATAGAATAGGAAAGTCATATGGAAACATTAAGAGAATATTTAAAGAATTATAAAAATGATAACATACAACATATATTAATAGATTTTAATTTCAATGGCAAATCAGTAATGATAGACAACACGCAATTTGCGATAGATTCGTTTTTGAGTGGTAGTGGGGTAAAAGTAGATGACTACTTAATTACAATGGAATATAAAGGCAAATTAGGACAAGAAACAACACAAATAATTCAATGTGTTAAAAAGTTTATAGTTAAGACAAGTTTAGAAGATTTTGGACATATCTTTATGAGTGATGAAACCGCATATGATAGTTTTGAAATGATAAATGCCGATATAGATTATCATAAAAAACAATTAGAAGAAATATATGACGCTTTAGAAGATACCGAAATAGTTGATACCGATATTCAATATGCTTTAGGAGACATTATTAATTTATTGGAATTATTAGAAATTAGAAAAGGAAAATAGAGATTGAAAGGATACTTTTAAGAGAGGTAAATGATATGAAAACAGTATTTGAAAATGAAGTAATAAAAGTATCAAGAACTGGAAGAGATTATGACTTTATCGCAGTTGTTGAAAATAAAACGGATAAAAAAGTGAAGATTATTTTTAATCATGATGAAGTAGAAGATTTTTCGATAGGTGCAAATGATTGGGTTGGACTATTAGCGGATTATGATGGTTATGTAAGTTTGGAAGAACTTGAAACAGAACGATTTATAGTAGTTTACAATAGATAATGTTATAAGGAGGAAAATTAAATTATGGGAACAAGAGGTTTATACGGATTAAGAAAAAATGGAATTGATAAATGCACATACAATCATTATGATAGTTATCCAGATTGGTTAGGAAGAGAAGTATTAAAGTTTTGTGCAACAAATAATTTTAACAGATTGTCAACTTTCTTTAATAATATTGAAATGGTACGAGAAGATGATGTACCAACAACATTACACATTGCAATTTGTAAGCAAAATGGTTATGCAAACTTCAACGTAAGTAGTCAAAGTGAAACCGATTGGTATTGTTTATTAAGAAATTTGCAAGGAAATTTTAAAGAATATACAGAGTGTATAAATAGATATTATACAGTATTTATGATAGATGATATTGACTTTATCAAGGATAGTTTATTTTGTGAATATGCTTATATTATTAATCTTGATAATAAGTCATTGGAATTTTATGTAGGTTTTCAAAAAACACCACAAACTGATAATAGATACGGAGTATATCCAGATGACAGAGGTTATTATCCTTGTAAGTTAGCACTTGTAATACCACTTGCCGATATTGGTTTTAATAATATTGATGAATGGGTTGCTAAAATGGATAGTGTATCAAACGATGACGAAGAATAAAATGACGATTTTAAGGAGAAAGAAAAATGACGGAAAGAACATTTAATATAATTCGTGCTTGTAAAGGCACTTTGTACCCAGAAATTGAAAGTAAAATTGATAGAGTAAGAACATATATGTCAGAGGAATGTGGTTGCCCAATAGAAGAATATACAGATGTAGAAATGGAAAATATTGTTGTGGAAGCTATGTATGATTATATAGACACTTGTGATAAACCAAGTATATTTTTACGACAAATAAGAGATTGTATAAATAAAGATTCGACTTTGACTGAAAGAATTTGTAACGCATTTGGTGTTACAAGAGTGAGAAATGCAGAAGGCAAATATGTAAATGGATTTGCAGATTTTTTCAAATAAAAAAGTGGTTTTAAAAGGTGAAAAATGATTAAAGAAATTAAAGAGATTAGATTAGAAAAAATGTATGGAACTTTTTATGTAAGTCAAGATGATTTTGACATAGATTATTATAAGATTTATGATGAAGAAATGCATTTTATTACTAATTTTACTGCAAAAGACGAAGCAAAATTAAAACAAACATTATTTGAATTAGAAAATATATGCAATATAAGTGATTTAACGGATAGTTTGGGTGTTTGTAGGTCTATTGTATGGGGTGGGAATTTAAAAGAATTATATAAAGAATTTTTAGAAGCTATTGGTGAAGATGAAGAAAGTTATAGTTATAGTTTGTTTGTAGACAATATGCCTATAAATTCAATAGGTAATAAGAGTATTTATTTTATTGTAGATTTAGAAGATATTTAAAAGGAGAATTTAAAAATGAAAATAAATAAAGAAAAAATATCAAGTTTAACTTTTTTAAAGGGCAAAGAAACATTCTCATTTAACGCTGATGGAATTGAAAGAAATCTAAAAGATTTTATACTTGAATTTCCATTTGTATATTATAAACGAGGTGTATGGAATAAATATGAATTAATGAATGTTAACGAGGCAATTCAAAGAGTTAACAATTCAGGTTATGGAGCAAATATAATAATCGAGTACGATGAACAATGGGAACAAGGATATGCAGATGGGAAATGCGAAGTCTATTTATCTTGCCCTTGTGATAGTGATATGTGGTAAGCATTAGTTAGTTGTTTTAGCCCTAAAATAAGCCCATTTTTAGACTTTTAATTAAAAGTTGATAAATTGTGTTATGAGTAAAGTAGAGCGGAAAAGAGGTAAATTATGAATAAAAGTGAATTAATTAAAAAGTATGATGACGTGTTAAATAAACCATTTAACGAATTTGATGAGAAAGACTGGAAACGATTTGAAAAATTTTTAAAGGAATTAGATGGAGTAGAAGATGAAAAATAATTACATTGTTAAAAAAGATGCTTTGGGCAGAACATTATTCTGTTGTCCTAATTGTAATAGAACACTTATTACATTTTATAGTGAAGTACAATCAGTAAGAACTGTAATCGAATGTGAATGTGGAGAAAAAGTTTATTTTGGTGAGGTAAAAGAAGATGAATAGATTAACAAAACAATATGCAGACACCAAACGATATTACAGTATACATACTTGCGATGAGGTAGTGCAAAGATTAGGTAAATTAGAAGATTTAGAAGAAGATTTAGGTTGTTCTTTTGAAACAATTATAGAGGCTACAACAAATGGAATAATTGATTGGGAAGGTAAAGAACATTGTGTTGTATTTCAAGAGAATTGTTTGCTTGTAATTGAAAATGATGAATTACAATATGCTTTAGCATTAAAAAATTATAGAAAATCTTGGTGGCTAAAAGGAGAGGAAGATAATGCCTGATAAAGAATATTTAATACAAGAATTAAAACAAAGAATTGAAAATTTAAAAAAGTATTATGAAGAAATGGAAAACTTAAATTCAAGTGTAATTATGCTAGGTATTATAGCTTCAAAAATATTCGAGTTAGAAGAAAGATTAGAGAAATTAGAACAAAACCCAAGAGACCTAGAACTAGAAGTCTACGAAGAATTATGTGTTAGATGTAGTGATGAAAAAATATGCCACGAAGAATGCGAACATTGTGTGCAATTTTATGAAAGATTAGAGGAGTTAGAGGAAGAAGAGAATGAGGAATTATTATATGAATAAAGAAGTTTTAGATTTTATTAACAAAGAAATTGAAGGATGTACAAAAAACGTTGAATTTTGTAAATATAAAGGATGGGATTGTCCAGAACACAATCAAAGACTAATTAATTTAAAAAAAGTTAAAGAAGAATTTGAAAGATTAAATGATAGAGAAAAACCTAAAAAACAAAACGATAAACATAGATGTCCTAAATGTAATGCTTATATTGAAGTCAATGGTAATTTAGTTTTAGTTGAATATTGCTGGCACTGTGGACAAAAATTAGAATAAAAATGAGATTGAGAGGTAGAAGAATGTCTAAAATAAAATTTATTGAGGAAGAAATTAATCAAACAAAAATGGATAAATTAACAGTTAAAGAATTACATACAATTCAAGTTGCATGTACTGAATTCGCAAGAAATTCAAGTGATTATTTATTAAGCGAAGTAGGCAGGGCATTACCAGAAAACGACAGAATTGAAATGGTGAAGGAAATTAATTTATGCAGAAATTCTATTATTCCTAAAATAGAAGAAATGATAAAAATCGAAGAGAAGAATGGCTCTATGGATTAATTGATTTATGGTGAATTTTATACCCTTTAGAGTGTAATTAGGGTGTAATTAGCGAACAATATATTTGATTATACTTTAAAGGGTATAAAGGATTGTATAGGAAATTTATTGAAATCTTTTAAGAAAACAAACTATTTGATAGATATGTTTTGATATGTTATAATATAAGCAAGATAAAGATAATGTTATAAAAGTAATATTTTAAGAGGTGATAAAGATGGAAGACTACAAAGGTTATAAATTGAACTACTATCCAAAATGTGAACAATATCCAACACATGATAATCGTTATCAAACATTTAAAGCAAGACCTTATGATGATGCCGATTATTATTGGGCGTACACTTATGACAAAGAGAATTGGAAGGTTATCTTGAAAGGTAAAATGATTAAACAATTTAAAGGTAGTTTTAAGGAAGTTGTAGACCTTATCGAAGAAAAAAATAAAGATATTCAATCAAGAATTATTCATTGGTAATCATTAAATATATATTCAAAGGAGTTGATAGTATGCCGTATAAGAGTGAGAAAATTAAACTACCAAAAGAATTAGATAGAAGAGTTAAACTAACAGATAAACAGAGAGAAGAGATTAAAGACTTGTACGGAACTGGTTGTTATAGTTTGAATGGACTTGCCAAACAATTTGGTGTAAGTAAGAAGACCATTCTATTGATTGTAAACGAAGAAAGTGCCGAACGAGCCAGACAATATCGTAAAGAGCATTGGAGAGAATTTCAAGGCACAAAAGAAGAGCATAGGGAAGCAATCAAAAAGACAAGACATTATAAACATTCTTTAATGATTGAGGGAAAATTAAAAGAAGAAAACAAATAAATTTATAAGGTTGTGTTTATTATGGGATACTACAGTAATCATAGCACATCTAAAGAAATAAAAGAAAAACAAAAACGAGAAAGACTTGGTGAAGAACGGTTAAATAATCAAGGTTGTTTAATGAAGATTATAGAATACAACATGGCTAATGATATTGTTGTGGAATTTCAGGATGAATTTAAAAGCAGGATTCAAACAAGATATAGTATGTTTCGAAAAGGTGAAATTAGGAATCCATATCACCCAAATGTATTTGGGGGAATGACAGGTAATAAATACCCAGTTAAAGTAAATGGTAAAACAATTAAAGAATATTCTACTTGGCACAATATGTTAGACAAATGTGTAAACAATGAGGAATATACAATATGCAAAGAGTGGTTGTTTTATGAAAACTTTTATGAATGGCTACACAAACAAGAAAATTTTGATAAATGGTATGTTGGTGCAAGGTGGAACTTATGTAATAGTATTGTCAATGGGAATAAAGAGTATTCACCTGACATGTGTTATTTGATTCCGTATAATCTAAAACAATTATTAATGAGATTAGACATTAACAAAGAAGATTTACCTGAATATTTAATTGAAAAACATAAAAAATTTACAGAGTTTAAAGTTAAGCAAGTTGCCAAAGAGGAATTCTTAAAAGGGAATATTACAAGTAAATGTTATAAAGAAATTGAGAATAAGTTAAATACTTGACAAGTATATAAAATATGTTATAATAATTATAGAGATAAATATAAATAAAAAATAGGAGGAATTATAATGGCGGGATTTATCAAAGTCCAAGTAGAAAAATTAGAAACAAAACAAATCAATACAAAGGTTAATGCAGAAGTGTTTGAAGAATTTCAAAAGAAGTGTAGAGAAAGAAATTTACAAATGTGTACAGTACTTGAAACATTTGCAAGACAATATGCACAAAATCGTTATAAATTAAGTGAAGAAGATATTCTAAAATGGAAAAAAGATTTTGGGGAAACATCAATATTAAGTACCCCAATTAATAAAGAAGTTTATAATCAGTTCAAAGATGAAGCAAAAGCAAATGGTTATTTTGTAAAGCATGTGCTTATGGCTTTTATTGAGGATTATGCTAACAAAGATTTAATAATGGAATTTAGAGCAAGCAATGAATAGAAATAAGGTGGGTGATTAAAATGTTATTTTCAGTTATTGGTTTAGTGATTGCCGCTCACGAAACAATTAAAGAAAAGTGCCGACCTACAATTCCAATGAAGAATTGGGCAAACAAAAAATTATATTATGAAGATATGGCTAACGGAGTTTCTCCAGAACAACTTACAAGAAATCTTGCTAATGGCAAATATAAAATTAAAGAGGTTTATCCAGAGCCACATAGAGACTCACAAACAGGCAAGATTGTTATTGAAAATGACAAACTATATAAAGAAGATGTTAAAAACTACGGCGTTTTAAAAGCAAGAGAGTGGATGTATCAAGGTAGATATAATTTAACTGTTGAAAAGTTGGAAAAACGCCAAGAAGAAATAAAAAAAGAATGGGAATATTTGTACAGTCTATTGTAAGTTGAAAAATTTTTGGCAAAAAATTACTTAAACTACTTGACAAAGCAGATAATATGTGATATAATGTAGTAAAAATAAATGTATAAGGAGTGATAATAATGAATGCTTTAGTAACAACTTCAACAAATAATATTATAGAATTTAGACTAATTGGAGATAGATTTTCCGACAAACAAATTAAAGTCAATAAAGACGGAAGCGTAGACCAACGACGTTGTAATAAGGTTGCAGGTGTTAGTAGTGAAGTTTACCCATTTACCAGTAAAGAAGAAATTAAAGCCATGATTGAAGTGTTTGATAAGCATATTGAAGAAGCTCCCGATGAAAATAAAAGAATGATTGCAAGCCGTAATAAAATGTTGTTTGTAATTGGTATTAATTTGGGTATTAGGGCGAGTGATTTATGCGGATTAAAATACAGTTTCTTTATGAACAGTGATAAAACATTTAAAGAATACTATTCTTTACAACCTAAGAAGACAAGAAAAACTGGGAAGTTTGTTAAGTTGTATTTTAATCAGGTTGTTAAGAAAGCGATTATGGATTATACCGAAGAATATCCTATTGAAGATATGAATGAATATTTATTTAAATCCAGAAAAGGTGACGGACATATTACAGAAATTTCTTTAGGTCGTATTATTAAAGATGCTGCCGAAGAGGTTGGTATTGATAGAAATATTTGTAGCCATAGTTTAAGAAAGACTTTTGGATTTTGGGTGTGGCATAATGCGGAAGATAAAGAAAAATCATTGGTCGTTTTACAAACAATTTTTAATCACAGCAGTTTAATGATGACAAAAAAATATATTGGACTGATGGATGAAGAGATTGAAGATATATTTAATGACTTAAACTTAGGTGAAGATTTTATTTAGGGTGGAAAGCTGAATGGAAAATATTTATTGTATGGTATATAATAAATAAAAATATATGAATGGAGATGCTTGTTATGGCAATCGACAAAGTATTAAAAATCGAAGGCTCGTCAATCACATGGACTTGCAAACAGATTGTAAAAATGATTGACAAAGAAACAATTAGTTTTAAAAATGTGGTGCAGCGTTCATTCGTTTGGGAGAAACACCGTATGAGTGAACTGATTTGGTCAATCATTATGGGATACCCAATCCCTCCAGTATATGCAGAGCGTGGAGAATCGGTTAATGACAAGGTGAAGATTTATGATGTGATGGATGGTCAACAGCGTAATACAACCATTTACAAATATCTTAAAGACGAATTTGCTTTAACAGAATTAAAACCTATTCCATACCTTGATGAAAATGGCGTTGAATGTACAGTTGATATTTCAGGTAAAAAGTTTTCTGAGTTAGAGGAAGAACTACAAGACATTATTAGAGATGCTACTATCACAGTTAAGTATTATGATAATCTTGAGCAATCTCAAAAAGCCGAGATGTTTCGAAGACTCAATAATGGGAAGCCGTTATCAACTAAATCCAGAACTCTTGCATCCGCAAAAAATATTGGTAGCCTACTCAACATTGGTTCTCATAAGTTGTTTGAGGAAATGTTGACGGAAAAATCTCGTGCTAATAAAAATCAGGCAGTCGTTGTAGTTAAGGCTTGGACTATGTTAAATCGTGATGTAGAAGATATTTCTTTCGCAAGTAAAGACTTTAATCCTGCGATAGAAAACATTGAAATCACACCAGAAGAAAAAGCAGAACTCGTTAACGTATTTGATTTTGTTGTAGGTGTTCACGATGAACTGGTTGAGAATAAAGAGAAGGATGTTGCAAAAAAATTGTATACGGAAACTCATTTAGTTTCACTAATGCCTTATGTAAAACAAAGTATGAAAAATGGTATCAACGAGGCAATGTTTGGAGAGTGGTTAATCAATTTCTTTAAGACTGAGAATAACACAGAAGTATATGATAGTTATATGGAAGCATGCAGCGGAGGTGTTGCTCGAAATGGTTCAATCGTTGCTCGTCATAATGCTTTGAGTGAAAGCTATAATGAATTTTTTAAAGTAGAAGAAAATTCTAAACAAATATCTTGACAAATAGAAAAACATAATGTATAATATATTTACAAATCGGAGGTGGAAGATAATTCCACATTCCGAATACATAAGAAATAAGGTTATATTAAGTAAAAGAAAGGTTTGAAAAAAATGAAAGGTTTTAATACATATAAATTAAATTTAAAGAAGAGTATGGAAGATAAGTTATTTTTCCTTAATAAAATTGATATACACAAATATGATTTAATAGTTGATTTTGGTTGTGGAACTGGAGAACTTTTGAGAAAGATTGAACGCCATCGCCCTTTGATAGATGGTTTTCAATTAATAGGTTATGATACAAGCGAAGAAATGATTAAAGAAGCTTCTAGTGTCTCACTAGGTCTGCCTATTCTTTTCACAAATGAGTGGGCAACAGTCAAAAAGCGATTAAATAGTTTAAAAGCTTCAAAGTCATTAATCATCTTTAGTTCAGTATTACATGAGATAGAACCTGAAGAGCAAAGAAAAATCATACACAATATAATGCCTTATTTTGATACGGTTGTTATTCGTGATATGAAAAGACCAAGTAATAATGAACCAATCAGCAACAACACTAGAAAGAGAATTTTAAAACAAGTAGGTTCTTGGCAAGCTGAAATGTTTGAAAAGAAATGGGGGAAGATTCGAGATAAGGAAAATCTATATCGTTTCTTCTTAATGAACGAGTTTGTTGAGAATTTTGAAAGCGAAGTTGAAGAAGATTACTTTAGTGTATTGTGGAGTGATATTGCTTGGACTTTAGAAGAGAATGGATTTAAACCTAAATATGTAGAAAGTTTTATATTGCCATATCGAAAAGAACAAGTTAAGAAAAGATTTAATCACGATATGAAAGATTTCACTCATAGAAAAGCAATCTATGATAAAGTTTTTAGTAATAAAGAAGAACATTAAAAGGTAATTAATAGATTTGCAAATAAAATTGCAAGTCTGTTTGAGTATTAAAAGATAAATTTTGGGTAGTCGGAAATGGTAGAAAAAGGAGAATTTTTAATATAATAACTATTAAGGTTATATAAAAGGAGGAATAATATGAACGATACTTTATTAGAATGTGGTGAATCATTAGGATATATATGTTCTTGTATCTATATGTCTAACGTAAACAAAGATGCAGAAAAAAGAGATTTCTTTGCGAAGTATTTATTGGATAATGGTGTGGACAAAAATAAAATTAAAAGCGGTCTTGAAAGTGTAAATAAAAATAATCTTCCACAACAAACGGAAGTAATTAGTCTTTATAATCGTATAAATAATAAATCTATTAAAAAAGAAGAAACTAAAATCATTGAATATAAAGGTCAGACTTTAGAAACAAAGCATTTTATAGATTTATCAGATGAGAAATGGCAAGAACTAAAGAATGAATATTATGCAAAACCAGATTTTAACGATGTAAAAAAACAATTTAAAAACATTGCAAATGGCGGTACAAAAAATGATAAAATTACTAACTATTATGTAAAAGATTTAATGGCTAAAGTAAAACTTTATCATTCAAAATGGAGCATTGAAGATGTATGGAATTGTAAAGACTTGGTTTCGTTTTTTATTGGAAAAACATTATACAATGAAAAAGTATTTCCTAAAACAAATCCACTAATTAAGAATATTGAAACAGCAATGAGATTAGGTGGTAAAGGTGTGGCAAGTAAGCCATCAAATTTCCCAATTAAAACTGTAGATTACATATTAGAAAAGTATAATGTGAATGATAATTGGTATGACTTTTCTTGTGGTTGGGGTGCAAGATTAACTGGTGCGTTAAAACATAATGTGAACTATTTTGGAACAGACCCTAACTTTATGTTGACTGATAGATTGCAAAAGTTCGCAAATGACTATAAAGAAACTGTAGGTTGCAAATCCACAGTTGATATTCGAGTAACTGGCAGCGAAATTTATAATGCTGATTGGGAAAATAAAATGGGATTGGCTTTTAGTAGTCCTCCGTATTTCTATTTAGAAGATTATAAGATTGGTAAACAAAGTTATACAGAAGGTACTAGTTATGAAGATTGGAAGAATAATTATCTAAAACCAACTATTAGAAATATCTATTATTATTTAATTCAAGAAGGTTATTTCTTGTTAAATATTAATAACTTTGACAAGTTTGACTTAGTTGGTGACAGTATCGCAATCGCCGAAGAAGTTGGATTTAAATTAGTGAAGACCGAACGCTTGGATAATATTGAACGCTGCAAATCTACAACGGGGTTCAATGATAACAGCGAAAAGATTTTAGTGTTTGCAAAACGATAAATACATAAAACAAAACAAAGATAAAAAATATTGATGAATGTGAATGTGCCGATTGATAAACAGTCGGCATATAAAAGATAAATTTTAAACGGTTATGAGGTGGAAAATATGGACTTAGGAGCATATGAACAAATTGATAATTTAGAAAAAATAGCGAAAGATAATAACATTGAAGTTCCTAGATTAAGAGGGTATAGATTAATGAAAGATGAAAAGCCTATTTCATCGGAAGAATTGAAAAAGATAATGAAAGATTGTGAAATAGATGTATGCAAAGATTTATGTCATGCCGAACCTTTTTGGAATGCAAATTCTTGTTTGAGCACATATGATTCATGGACAAATTATCTTTGTAAATATTATCTTATTGAAAGCAAAGACGAAAACGGATACAAACAGTATACAGATATTAGATGGGATAGAATTCATGGTTGGAAACGAAAAGTTCTTAAATTTGAAATCAAAAAGAAAAAGAGAAGAATTAAAGAACAGTTTGATATGTGGAATAAATATGTCGGAAGAGATGATGTTTTATATATCCATTCAAGAATTGGTGGTGGCAATTGGAACGATTATGGTGGTAACGAATTAAGCAAGCAGCCTTGGTTCTTGGATAAAGTAGATGACTATTTTGATAGTACATATTGCGACATTTATGCATTGATTAAGTAAATAAAAGGAAGATTTTGAGTGGAGGATTTACGATGGAAAATCAGAAAGAATATATGGTTCATATATGGGGTGGTGCTTGGAATAGCGATGCAAGTCCATCTATTGAAAAGGATTTAGGAATTAAAAAAGGTTATCATTACTTCAAAACAGAAGAAGAGAAAAATGAATTTTGTAAGTATTTACATAATCCGATATATAAAAAACAAGGACTTATGATTGATGAAAAGTATGGAGTTATGAGCCACAAGCGAACAATTTTTGTTGCAACATTTAAGTATAAAGATAAGGAATTTGTTCTTCATTATGATTTTGGTTATGAGTATCCAGAAGATAGTGCTGAGTTTCAGTTTTTGGAAAATAATTATAGTTGCGATTGTAATCGAAGTCTTTTTATTCAAAGAGAATATGGAGAAGATGCAATTCCAGAATTAGATTGTGGTAATGAAATAGAATTAAAAGATTATCATTTTGAATATGAAGATTAATAGGTAATAAAAGTAAAGTTTTAAGAGGTAAAAAATATGTTAATTAATAGTGGTGCAAATACACATGTCAAGTTTGTAAATTATACAGGCAAATATCCTAACCTATGTCGTGGAACTCTTACATTGGAAATTGACGGCATAGAATATACATTTGGTGGTAAATATAATGAACCCGAAACAGACTTTAAACAATTTTGGTGTTCTGGTGGCAATGTTAGGTTTGACGACAATTGGTGTGCACATGTTGAAAGAGAAGAATGGACAATAGATGTTGATGATTTACCAGAACAATTCCGAGAATATGCTCAAGAAATTGATAGAGTATTCAATGAGAATGTTGAATGGGGTTGTTGTGGTGGATGTATTTAACAACATAAAGGTAAAGTTATAAGTGGAGGGTAATATGAAATGTTGTATTGAAATGTATAGAATACGTCAAGAAGATGTAAGAATTAAAATTCCTTGTGAAAGTTGTTTAGAAAAAGGAATTGTAGATAAAAATTGTTGTAAATGTGGTGGCAATGGAGTACATAAGAAAACTATTAAAGTTTGGAAAGTAGCACCAAGAACTGTTACCGTTGAAAAAATTGATAGAGAAACGGAAAATTGGTGCTATAAAGGAGTACAGTATGGTCACATTGGCGAATTAAGATACTGGTATAGTTATTCTGAATTCTATAGTGAAGAAAGCAAATTATTGCATTTCAACAAAGAGGACGCACAGGAAGAGTGCAATAGAAGAAATGTAGAGATTGCCGATATTTTAAAAATTCATGATAGAAATAAACAGAATACAATATATATTGATTACGATGATTACAATGTGATTGTTATGGCGTTAAAAGCAGAGTAATAAGTGGAGGATATTATGATTTACGATATTAAAAAAGGTTATGGTTTACAATTTACAAAATTTGATGAGCAATACCTAGACACCATTATTTACAGACAGTCTAAGAGAGAGATTATTGAACTCGCAGATAAGATTATCTCAACTTTTTGTAATCATGGTTTGATGGGACAGTTAAACGAAATGCAAACCAAAGCTCATTACTATAATGCAGATAATAAATATGTTGAATGTGAATTATTTGCAGATAAATTTGAAATCCCTGCCTACTTTATTAATCTCATTCTCTCTAAGTATGGAATGAAAGTAAGAGGTTGGGAAAACGACATTCCAAAAGTTAATGGAAAAAATGGCAGATAAAATAAGGTTTTTAAGAGGTAAATATAATGGTTAAATTAACACAGAGTCTTGAGCATTGGTTGTGGGAAAATCACAAGGATATCCTTGGTCTGATTATGTTTGGACATACCGAACTGTTTACGGAAGAAATGCAGAAAGAATATCTTGAGTGGTGTCAAACCGATGATGGTAAGCAGTATCTTAAGGGTGGAATCAAATTTAAGGAAGAATAAAAGAAAGGTTTTAAGTGATTGATATGAATGTTTTTAATATGAAGAAATCTGATTTTAAAGATATCCCAATTCTTGACGCATTTGATAGCGTAAAAGAATGTGATAGCATTGTGATTATTCCAAAAAATAATCGTCATGATTCTGGATATCGTTGTATGGAATTTGTATTCTGTAAAAATGGCGAACCATTTGCTAAAAGTTTTGGTGGTAGCGATGTGTTATATCTTAATGGTATTGGTGGATATGGAAAATATAATGGTAGTATTCCTAAATCAATGCCAGTAACTGCTTGGGAATTTGATTGTTTGCCATGTGGTTATTTGCGTTTATGGAGTAGATATAAATTAAGTGCAGAAGGATTAAGTAGCTTTTGCGTATACGCAAACTACGAATAAAAGAAGGATTTTATGTGCTATAACAAATAAATAAAAGGGGAATAAAAGAATGAAATTAAAAGAATTATTAGAACAATATTCAGATGTAGAACTTACAGAAGAACAAGTAAAACAAGTTAAAGATTACTTAGGAATAAAAGAAAATAAAAAGTGGAAACCAAAAAATAATGAAAAATATTTTTACATAGATTGCTATGGTGAGATTGATTATGCAGTGTTTGATAATAATGATGAAGCAGATGTATATGGAATTTTTATAAACAATTGTTTTAAAACTAAAGAAGATGCAGAGTTTGGACTAGAACAAATCAAAGTTTATTATGAGTTAAAAAACTTTGCTGATGAGAATAATGAGAAGAGTGTAGAAGAATATAGATTTTTATTAAATTTAACGAATAATAAACTTACTTCAAGCAGTTATACATATTTACATCACATAGGCGAAATTGGATTTTCATCACAAGCACTAGCAGAACAAGCTATCAAAAAAGTTGGTGCTGATAGAATTAAAAAGTATTTGTTTGGGGTTGGGGTAGATGAATAGATTAACAAAAATAGATAGATATGGACATTACTATACTAATAACGCTAATTGTAGAAATATTCATTCTAAAGATGGAGAGAATATTGAAGGTGTATATTTTAAAGGTGGTGTATTAGCTGTTGATGGAGAAGCTATTAAAAAACTTGGTAGACTAGAAGACCTAGAAGAAGAACTGGGTTGTCCTTTGGAAGTAGTGTTTAAAGCTTTAGAAGAAGGAATTGAATATGAAATTGAAATAACAACTTATTATGTTATAGGTGACACCATTCCAACAAAAAGATTAGAAAAAAGAAAGAATATTAAAGAAATCAAATTAAAGAAATATATAAATAAGTTTGCTTTTTTTGTTCCTTATGATTATTCGAGAGCTGGCATTGTTCAAAATGACATAATTTATTTAAAAGACTACCAAAAAACTTGGTGGCTGAAAGGAGAAAAATAAGTATGGATTATAAAATACTTGAACAAAACAATCCTAATAATGAAGAGTATTTTTTAACAATATTATTAAGAAATTTAAAAGAGTTAGATTATAGTCTAACTAGATATTTAGTTGAAGATTTTTACAGAGAAGAAGAAATTACAAGAACAAATGTTATGGACGACGTTGCAAAAATATCAAATATATGTAATTTTATTTTAAAAGAAACACAATATGATAAAGATTATTATGATGATTTTATGGAAGAAAAAATAATTCACGCTAATAATATACATAATGCTTGGTGTTCGCTTTGTAAAATTAGACAATTATTGGAAAGTTATGTTGACCAATTAGGAATAAGAATGAATTTGAATTTAGGTTTTTCGTTTAATAGTTGTAATTTTGCTAGTCTTGAAATCTTATATAGAGAAAAAATTAATGATTATTCAATACATACATTTCATTTATTAACAATTACAACTCATGACGGCAAAGATTTTCAGATTCATAAGTGTAGAAGTTTTTATGAAAAATCAAGTTTTCCTTTAGATGAATATAGAAAAAATATTAACACAACATTTACTTATGATGATATAGATAAGGTTATAGCAAAAGTTAGTGAGTTATGTTTAGATTTTAAAGAAAATTTACTTGAAGAGGTAGAGAATGCTTCGCATTAAAGATAACATAGATTTAAAAGAATTAGAAAAGTATGGGTTTGAATTAAAAGGCGGTACTTATTGCACTAAAGAAATTACTTATTCTAAATACGATGGACATTTTAAGTATTGTTGGATGGTATATAGCGATAGGGAATTGTATTTATATATAGATAATGATGGCAATTATAAAAAATTAGATATTGAATGGTTTGAAGATAGAGAATACGCTACAACAGATAGCATAGAAGATATTTATGATATCAACGCTCTTGTTGTGATTGGATTTGATACTTTATATGACCTAATCAAAGCTGGGTTAGTAGAGAAAGTAGAGGAATAATATGATAAATATTTATGATAAAGTTAAAATTATATATGATGAAAAACAAAAAGTATTTGGTGTTATGAATATAGTTAATATTCAAAGTTGGTTTACTATTGCCACAACTTCAGATTTAAAAGTGGCTGAACAAATAAAAAAAGCATATTGTGATGGATATTATGATGGGAAACTTGCAAAAGAAAAAGAGTTAAAAACAGAGGAAGAAAACTAATGTTTTACTTATTAGAAGATAATAGAATAATTGAATGGAATGGCGATTACATAATTAAAGATACACCAAAAAATATTAATGGCGTATATAAAATGAAAAAATGTATTATTTTCAAATCAGAAACAATAAAAGATGGTTTTGTTAAAAAACAATCCGAAAATGTGTGTGATTTGATTGAAGTTGGGGATTTGGTTGCACAAAAGAAAATTTTTGGTTATGAAGAAATTTATAATATTTCTCTTGTTTGTGGTAAAGATGATAAATTAATTAAATGTTTTTATTGTACTATGTTTGAAGACAACGTTTTCGCCATCTACAAACCTAATTCACATGGTGATTATATTAAAGTATGGGAGAAGAAAGATGATAACTAAAACATATTTATCAAGTGTACATATAAACACATTAAGTAAATTACATGAAATTGCAAAAAAACATAATTGTATTATTAATTTAGAAGTTCGTACTAATCAAAGTAATGACATTGAAGATGTAGTTGAATGGTTGTGTGATTATGGAAAAATTAGTGAGAAAGTTAAAGACTTTATCATAAGAAATACTGAGGTTCAAGAAAGATGTAATTGTGTTGTAGAACAATTTATTTTAACATTGCGAGATAGAAGAACAGGAAAAGATATTCACAATTATCACACTTATGCTGAAATAGATGCATTTATAGATTTTGATTCCGTTGACCACGATTTATATGATGGCGATGATGAATTAGAAGAGTTTTTTGAAGATGCGGAATATGGTAATAGCTGGTATGAGTATAATTTTTCCAATAATAGTTATAGAGGTTGGAAAGGATTAGATACTGAAAGTGGTAATTACCATACATACCGAAATGGAATGCACATCAAGTACTTCGGTGACCTTGTTTGTGATTATTTAGATGAAGAAAGAATTGAAGAGGTATATTAATGAACAAACATCAAGAAGCGTTAGATAAAATTAAACATATTACAGAAAATGTTTGTAATTGTCCAGACCCGTTTACATATAGTGAAACAACAGAAATCATTAAGCAATGCGATACTCTTCAAGAATTAATAGACAAAGTTTCTTTGATTCAAAAAGTTCTTTTAGAAGGTATTGAAACCATGGAATTTGGTGTAATTGATAAGCCTTATTATATTTCTTTAAAAAAAGATTGGCGTAGAGATAGTAGTATTGGTTTACACGTTTACGTTAAAGAAAAAGACATGGCTTTTTATTATTCAATAGAAAGCTACGGTACTCTATGGAAATTAAAAGATGATAAATGGAAGGTGGAAAATGAAGAGTATAAGAGCATATTACGAATTATTAGATGAAAAAAATGAATTATATTATACGCCTTCAACAAAAACATACAGATTAGATTCTATGAGTAATAGTGTAGCTTATGGTACTCCACAAGATTACAAAATTATTCCAAGTATATTAAACGAATATGCGTATTATTTTAGTAGTTTTTCCCCTAAAAGACTAGATGGAGAAAGATTAAATGGTTGGAAAAATTTTAATGTTTATATACCAAATTATTTATTAGAAAATTTTTCACTAAAAACTATTTTAGAAGAAAAGTTTAAAGAAAATAATTTGGAGTTTAGTGTTTGGTATTGGCAAGAAGATAATTATCCTAAAGATGGAAACTATATCTGGTATCTTCAAAAAATAGCAATTCCTTATGAAAAATATTTAGAATTATATAACAAGGCAAAAGAGGTATCAAACAATGAGTAAACCAATATTTATAATAGTTAAAAATCAATCTGAAACATTAAATGTGTATTGTCCTATGGTATATGGTTTAGAGACTTGGGGACAAAGTAGTCAAATTGGTATTGATAAAGAAGATGATGGTCATTGGTATCATAGTTATTGGTGTGATGGTGGTCAATGGTTAGATGATATAAGAGAAGAAGATAAATTGAATGTTATATTTGAGAGTGAAAACACAGATGACATTTACAAGTTTGTTAAGGAATATTATCCAAATCAACTAGAGGAAATTGACCAACAAATAAAAGAAGATTTAGAAACATTTGAAAGTTTAAGAGAGTGGCTGCATGAGTAAAGAAAATCAAATAACCGACCCTATAAAACTACAAAAAAGAATTGATAAAATAAGAAAAACTATTGAAATTATCAATTACAAAATTTGGAATGGCAAATATGAAAGCGGTCAAGAATGCGATGATTTATTTTATCATTTGCAGCACGAAGAAAAAGAGCTTAAAAAATTTGAAAAGAGGTTAAAAGAGGTAACTGAAAATGAAAAAACAAATTAAGAATTGCACAAAAAAAGAAATATTTAATGCTATTTTTGATGATGGACAAACCAGTGTTGGAGACGATAATTGTAGATTTTGTAAATATCAAAACCAACAATGTCATTGTGAGTGTAATAGTGAATATGAAAACTGTATTGATTATCAACAAATCATAGTCGAAGTTGGCGAAGAAGAGGTTGAGGTTTACAAAGATGAATAGTTTAGAATTTATAAATAAAGAAATAGAAAATCTAAAATCTTTGTTAGAACTAGATGATGTTCTATGTGAACTATCTGATAACGATTATAAATTTTGTAATGATAGACTACAAACACTAGAACAAATCAAATCAGAACTTGAAGCGTGGGAAGTTGCAAAAAATAAACTTGAATACTTTGAAGGAGATTCAAGTGTGGGAATAGAAGAAGGAGTATATCAAACATCAAAATATACACCAAAAGAAATTAAAATTCTTAAAGAGTATTGTAGGTAGAAGATGACAAAGAAAGTTAAAGATTTAACGTTAGAAGAAATATATAAAATAATTGTAAATCATAAAAAAGGTGCAAGCTGTCAATATTGCCCCTTATATCCTCTTTTAGGGTTGCCATGTAATGACTATTGCGGTGATGTTTTTGGCAAGAGAACTCTTCTTCAATATTTAGAAACAGATTTAGAAAAAGAAATCGAGGTAGAATATGAATAAATATCAAGATAAACATATGAATAAGTTGACATTTTATTTATTGTCATTTACATGGGGATTACCCATGACTTTAATTGGAGGTATTGTAGGTATTGCACTTATGATTGTTGGCAAGAGACCAGAAAGATGGGGAGCTTGTTGGCATTTTAAGGTAGGAAAAAGTTGGGGAGGAGCTAACCTTGGTTTAATATTTTTAACTGACAATGCGCCAAGCAAACACACAAAGAATCATGAACACGGACACGCAATTCAAAATTGTTATTTTGGTTTCTTTATGCCATTTGTTGTTTGTATTCCTTCTGCTGTGAGATATTGGTATCGTGAGTTGAAGTATTATCGTAAAGGGTTAATACCACCTACGGAATATGATAGCGTGTGGTTCGAGGGCGATGCCACTAAACTTGGAACTATTTATGCTACTCAATGGAATAATAATCAACGAGGTGAATAATATGAGATTTAAACAATTTGAAATTAGAAAACCTACTTTTTTAGGTAATCCACCTACCGAAGATTATTATAAATATAATTTTGATATTGTAAAATGGGCAAATGATAATTCTCATTGTTGGAGTATTGGGTTTCTTAGATGGAATAAAAAAGAACATTGGTTTAAATTTGAAAGTGTTGGTACTAGATACTTAGAGTATAGAGAAGATGGTCTGGAAGAGTGGCTGCTTAAGTGGTGTGAACTTAAACAGATTGAGTATATAAGTGAAGAATATTAAAATCGAGATTTTATGAGGTGAAAATATGGAAGAAAAGAAGTATAAAGTTTTAATTAATAATGAAGTTGTTGCAAAGGATATGGATATTAGAACTGCAACAGTATTAGTAAGAGCGTTGTTCGAAGAATATTATAATGATTATACTATGGCTGTAACTATTAAGCAAGAAGATAGAACGATTTGCGCAGCTTAAAAAGAATATTTTATGAGGTAAGAGTATGAGAGACTACGAATGTTATCACTCAGTATGTCAGTATTCCGCTGATGAATGTAGCAGATGTAAATATGAAATGGATTGCTATAATCATTTTCTTAATCACATGATGAAGAAAAAAGACAAAGAAGATAAGAAAGATGATATTTTAAAAATAACATATAAGAGGTAAAGATATATGTGTAAGTATTGCGAACATGAAAATAATGACTTTGTACTACTCAATCAAACTGTAGATTATAGTGGTATTGAGATGTCACTGAACAGACAAGGCGTATTAAGAATTAGATATTATAACTCATATGAAGACCTATTCAGTTCACAAGATTTTATAAATGTTAAGTTTTGTCCTATGTGTGGTAGAAAGTTTAACACTTAAAAAGTTTATTTTAAGAGGAA
>JBGVED010000028.1:0-16576 GCA_045119835.1 Bacilli bacterium
GGATGCATTTATGAACACATTACCAGCATTTTTGAAAACACAACTTCAAGCCGCTTAAAGTCTGAACATTGACAATTGAATAGTTGCCAGGTATTGAATTTTCAAGGTACATAGCTAAAATTTATGTGCGAAGTTTGAGTATATTAGTGTTTATCCTGATGGTAGAATAGGTCCATGTGATTGTTTCTCTGTAAATGAATTAGGTATTTCAACAGTTAAAGAACTTAACGAAGAAAGTCCTTTGGAGAAACATATCAAGCAATCATTAAGAAATGAAAATGAGACTGTTATACAGCAAATTATTTGTGAATGTTCTGATTGTGATATACGTGATTTTTGTAATGGAGGCTGTATATCTCAAAGGTATTATTTTAGAAATAATACAGAATTAAAAAAAGAATTTTGCGAATCTAAGCACAAGTTATATGAGTGTTTTAAAAAACTAAAAATACAATAGAAGGTAAATCTGATGTTAGAATACAGTATGATTAGCAAATTAGACAATGCGATTTATGTTAATTTTCCTTTTTGCAAACTTCCATGTACGTATTGCCATTATATTGATAATATTTCGTTTGGGCATAAAGAAATTCCTCAACAGTATCTTGAAATGGTTATTTCTCAATTAGAAGATGTTTTGAAGGAAACAGAAATAACCGAGTATGATAGCATATATTTCGGTGGGGGTACACCATCTTTATTAACAGATGAACAATGTAATCAGATAAAGGAGGTGATTAAAAAATACAACATTAATGCAAGAGAAATTTCAATTGAAATTCATCCTGGAATGTGTAATTTTGATTATATCAATAATGATTTTTTTACAAGGTATTCCATAGGAGTTCAATCTTTTGATGAAGATATAAAAAAGAGCTACCGAAGAACAAGTTATCAGGTAAAAGATGTGGTTGATATTGTAACAAATATTAAAAAAAGTTATATTAAGAGAGTTATAAATATTGATTTGATATTTGATACGAAACTTCAAGCTGTTGACCTAAAATACATTAACTTGCTACAACCTGAAACAGTAACATTTTATCCTAATACTAAAGGAAGAGGGAAAAGTAGATTAATTGATGTCTTGGATACTTTGAGCTGGATAAATGAAAATATTCGGGGTTATCATACTCTAGGGAAATCAAAATATATATTTATAAAAAATGGTTGTGAGCAATCATTGTATTCTAAATTAGAATATGAGAAAAATGGAAATATAATAGGAATCGGGCATAATAGTGTCAGCTATATTGGCAATACTTCGTATATATGCAGATATGAAGAAGAAAAAATAACCTTAAAAGAAAGAGTAAAGAAAAAAGATAGAATATTGTCTTCAATTATGATGGGTATTACATCAGGAGTAAAATTTGGAACTATAATAAGGTATTTACCACAGATGAAACAGAAACATTTTTTGCTCACAGTTGATTCTGATATTGATATATTGGATAAACATTTGTTTCTTGATGAAACTGATTTGGTGTATTTACCAGAGGACGAATATTTTAGATTTTATGGTTGGCTATTGGAACAAAAAAGAGATGATTTGGCGAATATTTTCTTGGGAACAATTGGTTTTGGAGATTCAGATAAAGATGTGATTGAATATGCTTATAATAATAATCTGTCTTTGGAAGTGGAACAGATGGTGTATTTGAAAACAATTTTAGGAAATGATTTAAGGAAAGTAAAAGCTCCAAACCTAAATATTTTAATAGAAGGTATAGATGGAAGTGGTAAAGACACTTTTGCAAGGTATTTTGCCAGAGAATTAAAGCATAGATTTTTGTTCAGTGAAGAATCAACAATATCTATTACAGGTGAACCAAATTCAAAGTTAGAATATGGGGCAGAGGCAAAAAAATTTGTTGAGGATTTAGTTTATGAGGGAAATGAAAAGACCGTTAAAGACTTTTTGACTAAAAATAGAATTGCCGCTGAAAAAGAAATTAAAGATTTATCAGGAATAAAAATTTTAATAAGAGGGTTAGTAACAGATAAGGCAACTTATTATAAGGTTTTCAAAAAAGAAGAAACATTGGGTGAGAATGAACAAATACATAAGTGGGATTTATTTATCGTTGTCGATGTTTCACCTGAAGTGGCGGATGAAAGAATAGAAAAAAGAAATATTCCTAGAACTTGGCGAGAGTCACTTGAGTACCTGAGATATTTTCGAGAATATTATTTGAATTATAATAATGATATTTTTATAGAGAAAATTATCATAGAAAATATTGATGTTCAAAATTTGAAAAAGAAAGCGGTAGAATTAGCGGATAGGATATATATAAATGCAATCAAAAAAAGAAATTGAATCTGTGACAATAATGGTTAAAATGGTTGGAACTGCATGTAATATGCAATGTGACTATTGCTACGAGCATATTACGGAAGATGACCATAAGAATATTTATTGGGTCACTGGGGATGATGTAATAGAGTACTTAAGGAAATTTGTGGATTATAAACATGTATTTATCTTGTTTCATGGTGGAGAACCTTTCCTTGCAAAATATGACGAAGTAAGTAAATGCTTGGAATTTATAAAAAAAAATTTCAAATATGATTATAAAATACAGTTCCAAACAAATGGTACATTACTTAATGATGAATGGATATATTTACTTAGGCAATACGAACCAAATATTTCTTTATCAATTTCATTAGACCCAAGTGGAGATAAGGACTTAAGGAAAAGTCAGGGGTTTGAATATAGAAGAATTGTTAACGATAATATAAAAAAATATGGCGATTCAATAGGTAATATTGGCATAATTTCAGTCGCTCACAAATACAATTTAAAGTATTTTGAAGAGTATATTGAAGAACTAATTAAAATGGGAATTAAAAGTTTAACAATAAATAAGTATAGAGGTACTAGAGAAGATAGTAAGCCTTTCATTACAGAACAGGAATATGTAGACCTTTTGAAAAGTGTTACATTAAAATGGATTAGGATGGGATGGTATAAAAAAATAAATATACAACCTTTGAATGCATTGTTTTCGCCTAGGCAGAATAGATTGTGTATTTATTTACCAGATACAAATAAATGCTCTTATTTTAAAACTTTTTATGCAAAAGATGAAGTAAGTGAATATTGTGACCATGTTATGCCCAAAAAACTTCCAAAGTTGGATAGTAAGTGTTTGAATTGTGATATCTATGAGTTTTGTGGTGGTGGATGCTTGGTAGAATTTAAGGATGACACATTTTGTAATGCAAGAAGGGATTTATGTGAATTTGTAAGGAGGATGAAAAATGAAGGTCAATAATCTATTAGCGAACAACATAAAATGTATTTCATGTGATGTACCTACAAATATTTCAATTGGAATAGGTGGTCTTTCGGGTTCAGGAAAGTCAACATTTTGTTCTAGCATAGCGGAAGAATCATTAAAAAGAGTGGTAACTTTGTTACCGAAATCAGAATATAGATTTTTATTTGGTGACAAGATTGTTTCAAATTATTCAGCGCAAAGAATCGAAGATATGCCATTAGTGTTTTATTTAGGAAAGTCAGGTTTTGCTTCGAATCCAAGGTCGACAGTTGGGACGCATACAGGGATTTTCAAAGAAATAAGACAGAGATTTGCAGATGAATTTGGACTAGCATCAGAATATTTCTCCTTTAATAATTCAATTACTTGGTGTGAACAATGTAAGGGACGAGGTTCAACCGCTGGAAATACATGTAAACTTTGTAATGGAACAAGATATTCAAGCAAAATTTCGGATTATAAGATTAAATCCAAATCAAAATCTCAAACGATTGTTGAAATAAATTCAATGAATGCAGAAGATTTATTGAACATTGCGGAGGATTTAAATATTACTGATACTAAAAAAAATATATTGACAAATATGGTAAAGTTAAATATTGGGTATTTATCTCTTGATAGAGTAATGAGTACGCTTTCTGGTGGAGAAACAGTTAGATTATTGTTGGCAGAATTTATGGCACAATGTATCAACTCTTTAATTATCATTGATGAGGTTTCGATTGGACTTGACAGAAACAGCTTGGTGAATGTTTTAAAAGAAATATCAATACTGGGTACAAGTAATCAAGTATGGCTAATTGACCATTCGGATATTGTTCTGAAATCAACAGATTCGCGTTTGTTTTTTGGCCCTAAAAGTGGAAAAGATGGAGGTAGCATTGTTGAAGAGTCGCCTAGACCATTACCAATATATCGCGATATTATTGAAGAGAATCCAGATGATTATTATATCTTTAAAGGAATGAATAAAAGAAATATAAATATTGAGGAGCTAAAAATACCCAAAAATAGAATTACCACAATAACTGGTGAATCAGGTTGTGGAAAGTCTACATTGGTAAATGATTGTATGGTTCCTTATTTCCTGAAGAAATATAAAGCTGTTCAGTGTGAAGTTATTGGTCAAGACAGAAATCAATCAATTACATCTAGGTCTACAGTTGCGACATTCTTAGATATAAAAAAGAAATTAGATAAATATGGGGAAGATATTTTTATAATGGAAATATCTGATTTAAGAAAACATGTAAAAAAAGAAAAGAACATACTTTCAAAATTAGATATGTTGTTAGGATTAGGATTAGGTTATTTATCACTAGATAGAAAGGTTCAAACTTTATCAACGGGAGAATTTCAATGTTTACATCTTGTTTCAAAACTGTCAGAAAATTTGGATAATGAAATGCTGTTGATTTTTGATGAGCCATCTAAAGGTTTGTCTCAAAATATTCTGAATTTGTTAATGAAAATGATGGAAACTGTGCTTAATGACTGTAAAAAGACTATCTTAATCATCGAGCATAATGATTATATATTAAAGTGCAGCGATTATATCATTGATTTTGGAAAGAGAACACAGGATGTTGTTGCTTCATTAGATGTGGTAACTGGAAAAGAGTGGACCAATGAATGCTGTTTGAAAGTAGATTCTCCTAAATTATCATCAAAACTTGATGTCAGTAAAATAAATGGAATTAATGTTATCAGTAATGATGTAGAAAATGTATTTGGAGATTATGAACGTAAATTTAAAGGGGGGTTATTAAAAAAGTTATCTCCTACAGCTCAATGGATTTATGGAGATTATGATGCTGATATTGTAGAGCCAATGATTGTTATGGATTTGGAAAGTAGTATATATAGTAAAAATACATTTCTTTATGAGATTGCAGGTATGATAAATTACTTAATTACTGAAAGTAAGACGAGCCGGATAGCTGATTTTGATTTTTACTCTAAGGACAATCTTTGCGAATGTTGTAAGGGAATCGGTCATATACAAACAATAGATTTTAGTACTGTTGTTCAGGATGAGTCAAAAGGTTTATGGGATGGATTACTTAAAGATGAGGTAATGGTCGCATTAAAGAAATATAATTATTCTAAAATTAAATTTTTGTTTAAAGAAATAAAAAAAGAAACAAATTATGATTTATCAGATGCTTATTCTACAATGAATGAAGAAGAAAAAAACATATTTCTTTATGGGTATTGGAAATCTTCCTTTTATGATAAGGCGAAGAAAACACAAAGAAAGTGGCAAGGAATAGTACATCTTGTTACTAAGTATATGAGGTCATCGAAGTCAGAATTGAAAAATGAGATGACGGAAAGCAAAAAAGACATAATTTGTCCAATGTGTAACGGTACAATTTTGAAACATAATCATCCTTTAGCAATTAAGAATAATACTGATATTCGTGATTATATTGTATCTACAATAATGAGAGTGAATAAAGATTTTGATAGTATTAAGATTGTGGATGAAATTTTTAATATTGTTGGAAAGGATAAGTATTTAAATGATGATGTTTCAACTTTTTCGCAGGTAGAACAGGTAAGGTTAAAAATAAAAGAAATAGTATTTAGCAATTTAATAGGATATAAAGTGGTTTTAAAGAATGCGGCACCATTTATGAAGTGGATTTCCAACGATTTAGAATATATTGGTAAAAAAAATAGTGTGATTTTATTAGATTATGATGGAATGAATGAAACTAAGGATACAATGTTGGAAAAATATTTTTCTAAAGGAAAGGTAAAGCCGGCTTCTTATGCTTATGAAATAATTGGTTATAAAAAAATAAATACGGAATTAAATAAACTTAGGAAGCAAAATTCTTGTCCATTCTGTAATGGTACAAAGGTTTTACGTGAAGAAAGCATATATGAGGGAGTTGACGTAACAGAGACTCCATGCCATTCATGTAAAGAAACTGGAATTAGCAAAAAAGGATTACAACAATTAGTTGAAGGAATATCTGCTGAAAAATGGATGTTAGGAACGTTGGGAGAAATAAAGGAAGATATACCTGATTGTATTTCAGATATTTCACCGCTAAACAAAATCAGAGAATTAAATAAAAAACAAATTTACAAGGTTAAAAAGTATATGGAGGAATATAAATGTTAGCATATGACTTGAAAGTTGGATATGCATGCAATAATCGTTGCAAGCATTGTGTAATAGACGATAGTAAAGATAGGCTTATTGAACAAAAAACAAGTATAAATCTTACGACAGAAGAATGTTTAAAGCAAATAGATGATGCATTATTAGAAGGAATTGATAGTATTGTTCTTACTGGTGGAGAAGTAACAATTAGAAAAGATTTTGGAGAATTGATTAAAAAATGTACAGATAATAATCTTAATATTACAATCCAAACAAATGGAAGACAATTAGCTAATCCAGAAATAGTACAGGCAGTTAAAGATGTAAAGAATATTAGGTTTGTTGTTGCACTACATGGAGAAAACTCAAAAGTTCATGATGAAATAACGCAGGTAAAAGGTAGCTTTGATGAAACATGTAAAGGCATTAAGACAATGTGCGATTTAGGAAAACTTGTCGTATTAAAAATTGTAATTTCAAAGATTAATGCGAAAGAGTTACCAGGTATTGTAAAAGTTGCATCTCAATTGGGGGTCAAGTATTTTTGTTTTGCTTTTCCACATGGTCAGGGAGCTGCTAGAAAGAATTTTGACGAAGTAATGCCACAGTATTCATATTTGCAACCTATTTTAGAAGAATTAATTTCCACAGTAAAAGCTTGTAATGTAAATATTGAATTTGAAGCTGTTCCATTTTGCATTATTCCAAATCACATGCAATTGGTGGGGGAACTTAAATATTTTGATGGAGATACCCTTTGCACACAAGTTAAAGAAGATACATTTCAATGGAGTGAAGTAAGAAAGTCCATTAAGAAAAAGGGCAAAGATTGTACTAATTGTGATATGAATATTTTTTGTGAAGGTCCTTGGTTTGAGTATGTGGACGCCTTTGGAACAGATGAGTTTAAACCTATTAAGTTTCCTACAGAAAAAAAAGAGGCTATTGTTGAAAATATAAAAAAATATCTCAAAACACAAAAATAGTGAATAAATCTTTTTGCATTACATATAATATTATTAGTTCCTTACTTTTTAGGAACTTTATGCAACCTGAAATGCAAAATAATTGATTTCAAGGGATGTCTTTACATAAAAGGACAGAGTATTTGGGATTCAGAGCATGTTATCAGAGATGATGCAGGTTAGCTGAAAAATAAACTCCTGTAAAGTGATTTCACCAACAGGAGTTTTTATTTTGGCTATTTTTTGGGATTTCCGCAGACCATAGTTAATAGCATTGTATTAATGTAGACCTTCTTACCTGGGAAATAGGATGGAAGATAATTCTGCAACTTTTGCAAATTGATATGAGCCTTTTTATAACTTCTATGTTTGCCGGGAACTAGGAGAGCTTTCATAATTACAAGGTCTTTCTTTTTTACAATAGAAGTAATAATGATTCTATTGTCATCATCATCGAGGAATGAATTTAAAAATTGACCAGTTGGAAAGTCATTCATTTCAACATAAAATTGATTACTAAGACCATATTCAAATTTTTCCTGAATTTCATTCATTCTATCTAAAGCTCTATGATTTCCTACAAGACCTGGAAAATCCATCTTAAGATATTTTGTATACAGTTCAAATGATACCCTATCTTCAGCATACACATTGAAGAAGAGGTTATGTTTCATTGCTTCAATAAATGCTTTTGAGGATATGTATTTTACAATGCCTTCCTGAGTAGCAGTAGGAACGATGGATTTGTGTTCTGATACATATGCAGTGGAGACGATGTAAAATTTTTCTTCTTTGATTGAGCCACTATCAATTAACTCAATCAAAGCAAATTCTATCTGCTTCTGACCATTATCATAGGAAAAAACACCATTGATAAATCTGGAAAGCTGTGATTTTCGCAATGGCATATAAATAAAGTTTAATAGGTCCAGGATAAGCTTTTGAAGCTTATCAAGTTCAAGTATATTCTTTTGTTTGTTCATAAAAATCTCCTGTTGCCATATGAGGCATTAAAAATAAGTAATATTGTATCTTTCATATAAGTTGTCAACTATATAGCTGGTGGTTATGTTTTCCCAATTTGATGGGAGAATACCAATATTCTTTAATATGTTATAGGCCTTGTTTTCATTTACCCATTCTTGGCGGTAGAAATCGTATGCTCTTTTTAGCTCTTCTTTTTGAAGATGATTTTTTCGCAAATCATCCCACACAATAATATCAGCATGAATGACTATATCGTTGTTGTTGGTGTATCGTTGCATCATCATTAAGATAAATCCAAGATTTTGCCATATCTTTTTGGTTTGAATATTATTATTGAAATCAAATAGTAAGATATTCATGGTGTTAGGATTTTGCTCATCAAAACCTGTAAAATAGAATCCCTGACCAGCAAAATTATTGAGATTATATAATTGCTTGTTTTTCTCAATATCACTATGATAGGAGTCTGCTTCTGTATCTCTTTGTACTTTTGCCGTACATACGCCAATATCAGTTTCCACCCCAGATTTGGATATTAAAAATGCTTCCTTCTCATAGATAGCAATTTCTTTGTCTCTATAAAAATAATCAGTAAGAGAATAACCAGTTTGAATACAACAGTCTTCAAATATTTGGTAGAAAACTGCATTATTTACTTGAGATGATGGAAGAAAGAGATTATTTCCTTGCCAAATTAGATAACCATTGATGTAATCAAGCGTTACTGGTAGCCCTCTTTTTTCTAAATCAGGAATTACAAAATCCAAGATATAATCAATCTTGAATATCTGCAATTTTAGTTTTGTTTCAGAAAAGCAGAGGGAAGACATATCGCCTGATTTTTTTCCTTCAAATTGAGCTCTAGGCCATTTGCTCAGGTAAAGCATAGCAGTTCTTGAAGACCCGGTAACTTTTAAATTGATAAGAAATCCCTTTTGGATAAGGTCTGCGATATAAAAATCAATTGTCATCTCATCTATTCCTGATAACTTGTGATATAGTCTTTTTATTTGCTTTCTTAAAGCCATGCTATTTAAAAAGAAAATAAGAGCAATAAGGTCATTGTATGTAGCAAGTACATGTAGCTTTTGTTCTTCTGTCATTGTGTGTGTTGTATGTTTCATAAGTAAAACCTCCTCAAATAATGGTATTTTGTTTTAATTTGTGTCATAAAATGACATAATATTTTATTTGGCTTCATTGTGTGGCATATTGTTTTATGGAATTTTATATTATTTCAATTTATGTATGAATTATTTGTATGGGAATCCCCATTTTCTCGCAACTTTCTAGCTTGTTGATGATTTCAGCTTTACCATATGAATCAGTCACTATTTCTATTGCCTCAAAAGTACCGGAAACATCGGATTTGTAAATGATGTCAGGCATTGATAAGCTATGATTTTGAATACTTTCAAGCAGTTCTTCATATTCATCTTTTTCCTGTTGGTTGTATAATTCTTGTAATCTTTCAGATAAAAATTCTTCTCTAATATCTCTTTCAGAAATACAGGAGGCAATTTCTGTCTTTGAGAGATTTGATACTGCATCAGCAACAGCTGCATTATGTTTAGTAGCATGTCCATTTGAAATAAATTTGTCTATGTTGCATTCAGACCTACAAAAACTCTGTCCCTTTGTAGGGGTAAGCTCATAATATGTTTTTCCAGAAGTACTATGTTTATCTGGAACATAAACTTCTCTGATTAGATTGGCCTGCTTATATGATTTAATTCTGTTGTCTGAGATATTCATTTTGTGAAAAGTTTCGCGACTACAGGCTCCTGATTTCGCTAATACTCCTATTGCCAATCGGTCTTTAGGATAAATATGTTTTAGTAGAATGGTCTTATGAGCCATTTGTTAATCACCTTCTTTTGTTTTATAGCTGTATTTGGTTGAAATTATTATGCTTGTTTGTTTTATGTATCTATTCTAAGTTGGAGATAGAGAGCGGAACGGACCTCCAAAGCTGCATAGGAAGGTAGGGGCTTGTCCCCAAAATAGTATGAGCCTGTGAAATACTATTTTCCTTCCTGTTTATGCAGCGGAGGCTGAAGTAAAATGCCGCTAGGCATTTTGGTTCAGGTGGAGCTCTCTATACTTTAGTCAAATGAATAGATAGATATTTTTTAGTTAAGGTAACCTGTTTTTAGTAGAGGCATTGAAATTGTAAAGCCTTAAGGGAGAAGATATTATATTATAGATATGAGATGGATTTTTATAACTGAAATTAGTAGAAAATAGCTATTTTATAAGAAAAATGTATGGTTTTACCGATATAATATAAGAGTGTGGATTGCTACACGAATGACTTGGAGGAATATGGTTTATGATAAAAAACATGATAACCTACGACTGGCAGACAACCAGGAAAAAAGGTATAGAGATTATAGATACTTTTGGAGAATATGGCTCATATTATGTTTATCCAGATAATGCGGAAGCAGAGAAAGAACATTACAGTGGTGGAAGTATATTTAATGAAAAAATTGAAAGTGTACTAGATGTTGAAGTGGAGTATGATACTGGTAAGATTGCTCATAATAAAAGTATGAGAGTGGCGTTTAATGATATGGACCATTCTACTTTCGGTGAAATCAAAAATGAATCTATAGAATCTGTAAGTATAAAGCTTACTGGATATTGGGAAAAACATACTCTTTTAGTATCTCCTGACACAGGGGAAGATGATGGAAATACAGATAAGGGATATAGAACAATAAATCCTATTGGAACACAAATGGTTGAGTTTTTGAATTTTGATATTGATTCGTATGTTGATGGAAGTTGGAGTATTTCTTATAAAGTTGAAGATGGAGAGCGTATAGCAATAAATGGTTGGAAATATGAAGAACCGCATAATCTTGACAATATGTATCAAAGACCAGCAATTGCATTGGAAATGCAAATTGGAATGGATACAAATATAAAAGAATTTCAGCAGGAATATGTTCCATTTTTTATCAGGTGTTTCTATGGACTTATGATTGATTTTGGAGAGTGGAAGTATAATACAGCAGGCATCGAAGGAATTAAGAAACTTCAGAAAAAATACAGAGAATTATGTGATAGAGTGTTTATATCAGATGCTGAGGGAGATTCTCTTTGGGAAAGATATTGCAGGGTTCATGAAATTTCAGATGAATCAGAAGATGTGATAAAATGCATAAGGAAAAATTGTAAAAAGAATGCAGAAACAGGTGCTAAATGGTTGAAAGAACTTGATGTAGATACATCACCACACACTATAGAGATGCTTGACGGACTGTTAGGTGCTGAATTTGATGCCATGCTTTATAAAGATGTGAATCTGAAAAAATGTGCAAATTGTGGTGATTATTTTATCGCTAATAAGTCAGATGCCCAGTTCTGCAAAAAGAAATACACCTTAGAAAGCTATTATCTTAGAAAAGAGGATATGGATAAGGAGAAAGAGGCAGATAGAAGATATAAACTTGGAATTGAAGATGATACACTAAAAGATAGGATAGTTATGCCAACGGTTTCATTTTGTGATGATTCAGTACATATGATAAAACAGTTCAATAAAAAATGGGGAGAACATCCAATTTTATATGCTTCATTAAGAGAAAAGAACAGACTGCGTCATTTTATTGAGGCTAATCTTTCAGATTTACACGAGTTGAAATTGGTATATAAACTAGGGGATTCAGATAGTGGTCCACTTGCTAAGGCAATCAAGGTTAATCAAGAAAGTTATGTAGTAAAATATGATGAAGCTCTTAAAGAATCTAAGGAAAAGGCGGATGAAGTATTACAGGAATATGATAACCATTTAATAGAAGCTGTTAATTGTTTTATAAAAGAGAATGCTCCAAAATCAAAGTTAGATTTTACAAGAAAAAAAGCATATAAAGAGTAAGCGTTCTAAGAAAGTGAAAGCAGGAATTTCAGAAATGAGATTCCTGTTTTTTTGCGCTCAATTGGAGATGCAAAATCACCAAGAACCTAAAAAAGAGTGGATTTATGAAATAATACTTTCGTAAGGAAAAAAGAAAACAAAGATATAAAGTGCAAAATCGCTAAGAACCTTGGAAAAGCGAAAATTATGAAATAATAGCATTGTAAGGAACAAAAAAGCAAAGACAGAAAAGTGCATAATTACTAAGAACCGATGAATGGTTGGAATTATGAAATAATGTCTTTGTAAGGAAGAAAAACCAAAGATTGGAAAGTGCATAATCGCTAAGAACGGAGCTAGGAGCTTTTTTATAGGATAATGACATTGTAATAAAGATGAAGCGTAGGAAAGGAGGTGATGCTTATGTAGTTTATGCGAGAACTTTTCAGAAAAAGGTATTACCTATCAAATTGCAGGTAATAGAGCACATTGATAACTGAATAAAAAATTCAAGTGATGAAATTTGTTTGACACAGTGGTGGAAGAGTTGGTAAGAGCATCCGATTTATTTCGGTCCTCCAGATGAATCATCAGTAGGGTGTTTAAGCCTTGGATTATCAACACGGTTCAAAAAGAACTCGTGCAAAAAATTCAAGGAGGACATGATTATGACAAAAGAAGTAATCAAAAATTTTGCAACCACAGCTGATGGAGAGCAGACATCATCACAAAACTTATTATCTGGGTTTGGTGGGAAACCTAAAAAGAAAATCACAGTTATTGAAACCTGTGCAGGTTATGGAACAACAAGACTTGCATTAATGGAAATGGCAAAGCAATTGGGATTAGATGTGGAGTTTGACTTTGTTGCAATCAGTGAGATTGATAAAACTGCTATTGCAGCTTATGAAAAGCTACATGGAGAAACTCTTAATCTTGGAGATATTACCAAGGTTGATTTTAGTAAATGGCCATGTGATATTTTATCCTTTACTTTTCCATGCCAGAGCATAAGCCAGGCAAACAACAAAAAGACAGGTACTGGATTTGAAGAAAATGCAAATTCAAAGTCAGCAATTGTATGGTCACTTAAAAATATTTTAAGTGATATGCCATATAAGCCAAGATTGATTCTTTTTGAAAATGTAAAAGCAATTCTGAATAAAAAGAATAAACCAACCTTGGATAAACTTGTAGCATTTCTTGAAAGTGAAGGTTATTCGGTAGCATATAAAAATCTAGATAGTCAGTTTTATAGTAGTATTCCACAACATAGAGAAAGAGTTTTTATTCTCGCAACATTAGGCGAAGATGTAGGATTTGAATGGCCTAAACCAGTGCCACTTAAATTTGAGTTGAAGGATATTTTGGAAAAAAATCCTGATGAAAAGTTCTATATCACAGATGTGGCAAGAAGTGGATTCTTAAAGAGAGCATTAGAAAAAGATTATGGTATTCGTGTTCATAATCCATCGAATGCAAAAGTAGCATTTACCATATCAACTAAGTCAGGTGGAAGAAACTATGATAATTTCATTTGGGAACATGACATTTCAGATGACACTTTGATAAAGGTATCTGCTTCAAAGTTGGATAATTTACCTGTTGCATTAGATGTGATTCAGAATACAAGATTCAGAAAGCTTACACCTGGAGAAGTTATGACCCTTACAGGATTAACAAAGGAGCACCAGGAGAAACTAAAAGACTTTTCTCCTGCTCAAATATACAAACTTATGGGAAATGGAATAGTAGTTCCAACTCTCACATCAATCTTCTGTGAATACTTTAAAAAGTTACAGGAAGATGGAAAATTAGAAGCATTTTAATTTAAGTAGATTGGTTCTGGCACTCTCCAGTTAAAAGAGTGTCAATTAAAGAAAAGAGTGCAAAATAACTAAGAACAGTGAAAATATGGAAACCTGATAAAATGAATATATCAGATGAAGCAAATAACAAGGAGGAAAACAAGTAGTACAGGATAAAGAGATGGAAATAGAACTGTCTATGGATACGGGAGACATTTTAGATGAATTTTTGTCATTACTTGAATGGGATGTTGATGGGCTGGAGTTATTAGAATATTTTTCGGATGTTTCATATATGTGGGAAGTTTGGACATCGGATACAGATATTGTCGATTAGAATAATTTTTGTGAAAATTAAGTTTATGCAAATCAGGATTTTACAATGTAAGAAAGACAAACAAGTAAATTTTGAACCCTCCCCGGAGGTACGAGGGAAGAAAGAAGGGCATTATGACAATTGAAAGAAATGGAAATTTAATTGAATTAACAACAGATGAAATCAATATGATAAAGTCATTATTAAAAGAAGAACAAAAAGAAGAAGAAAAACAAATGCGAATTAAAGCTAATATGGAGTACATTTTTGTACAACAATGTGATTTGTTTAATTTAGATTTCAATGAGGATAATTTAGATTCTTTGAGAATGCCTATCTATAAATATTTATTCAGATTAGCTGCTGAAAAATTTTATCAGAGGGAAAATAAAATAGAAGAGGACTTTAATCAAAACTATAGAGAGGCTTATGAAGAGGCACTTTGGGAACTACAAGATGAGTGCTTTAGGGAGGCCGCTGAAGAATTAATGATTAACATTGATGAAATAGAGGAAGGAGTTTTTATGACAAAAAATGAACTTTTAGAAGAAATCACGACAATGAGTTTTGGAGAAGTTGTGGACTTCCTTGAGGAAGAAGACATTGTGATTGAAGAAATTGCTAATGATTCTATCATTTTTAATGAGAACCAAACTTTTGAAATGAGGAATTGTATTGTAGTTGGGAAACCTTTTGATGAGGGAACAACATTGGAGCTGACTATTAAGGGCAGCTATGATAAGGACAAGCTGTTTGAGTTATATGAACAGCTTGATGAAGATGCAAAAGAAGAGGGCATTGATAAAGATAATATTGACACTTCAATTTTTGACAATGAAGATTTGTATCTATTGTTTTTTGAAGATTTTAGCAATAGACATGATGAGATTATGGATTTGTTGGATGAATATATGGATGAATATGAGTTTCTGTGGGGTGTATCTCAACAGAATTAGTGATACACTAAACATAATCAGTACAAAAATCGCTGCCGAAACCTAATATTCAGCTTGACTTTTGGAGAGGTTGCGAGTAATATGAATATAGGAATATTTTGAAGTAAGTAGCATATGCTATTTATATAGTCGGGAAGCAACTCCTGATTTCTCCGCTGCGGAGAGTTTAAATATGAGCAGAATAAATATTAAGTTGCATGAAAGGCTCTGAAGTAGTTCAGGGCTTTTTTTATACGCAAGGGGAGATTGATTTATTGTACAGAGCAGAAGAATTAAGAGGACTTGAGATTAAGCCTCGAATAAATGACATAGACCTAAATGTGTTGCAGGAATATTATGAGATGTACTTGAATCCATTCATATATCAGTATGATATTTCTGATGATAAGGGTATTAGTTCTATAGAGTTAAGATTTGATGAAGAAAATTTTTGTCATCTTATGGGAATAGAATCTATTGTAAGATATGCAGTTGAAAAAAAGGACTTACATAATTACAAAGGCAAAGATGGATGGGATAATATTAAAAACTCAGGATTATCTTTTAAAGACTTGAAAAAGTTTAACAAGAATAAATTCAAGAGTGTAAAGGCCAAATTTGTATATTTTTATCTTGTACCAGAGATTATAGAGAAACCTATAGCAGTTGAATTTAAGAATGAAGATGTAGACCCCCCAACAAGAATAGACTGTGATATTTTGTTCTATACACAGGAAGAAAATGCAGTTGTTCATCTTGGAATCAAAAAGGATAAAGATTTAGGGTATTATATTCCTAAAACATTTTTTGTTGAAAAACTAAATGATGATGGAATAGATATTTATATTGATAAGCAGAAGAAAATTGTTGCAACAAAGAAGGATAGGATTATTATGTTGTAGAAAACGGGAGAGTATATTCCCGTTTGATATTTGCAAAAAGCAAGTAAAATCAAGCATTATAGATGTTTTTGATGTGAGATTTTGAATAAATTCTATATTAACAATATAATATATTTCAACATATCAATTTCATTTTTCTTTACCTAGCAAAATTTTTCTTTGGAAATTATAAGCAACATGAGGCAAATTTAAGCCTTGCAATTTGGGAGATAAGCGCGATATACTAAAGGGGCAAGGTAGTAAATCTCCATATCTTCGGGTAACCACCCATATCGTGAAAAGGCAATGAGTGGAAGCACGAAAAATTAAATAAAAAAGATTTAGCAAGAGACCTTGTAGAAGTGTAAAAGCACTTTCTATGGGGTCTTTTTTAATGTAAAAGACTTGAAA
>JBGVED010000029.1:0-4040 GCA_045119835.1 Bacilli bacterium
TGAATTTACGCATGTTATTAATGAAAAAAGTTTAAATAGATTAATATCTTTAATAGACAAAGAGAAATTAGCTTTTGGAGGAAAAATAACAAATGGAACATTAGAGCCTACTTTATTAGAAGATGTAAGTTTAAATGATGAAATAATGAAAGAAGAAATATTTGGACCAATAATGCCTATAATTGAATTTAATAATTTAGATGATGTAATAAATCATTTAAAAGATTTAGATAAACCTCTTGCGCTTTATTATTTTGGAAAAGACTATAAAAAGTTAATTAAACAAGTTTCCTTTGGAGGTGGATGTATAAACGATGTTATTATGCATCTTACAGAAGAAAATCTTCCTTTTGGGGGAGTTGGTTTAAGTGGTATGGGTTCATATCATGGTAAAAAATCATTTGAAGTATTTTCACACCAAAAAAGCATCTTGAAGAAAAATGCAAAACTAGAATTAAATTTAAAATATCCGAAATATAATAGTAAGAAGATTAGCTTAACTAAAATGTTTTTTAAAATAAAAAATAACCAAATTAATTAGCAAGGAAATTATAATATAAAAAAAAGGTCAAAAAAATTGAATTTAAATTTATATATTTGTAAAATATAATCATAAAAGAACTTTTTTAAGGGGGACAAAAAAATATGAAAAAAGGTTTAAAAGTAGGAGCAGCTTCACTTGCTGCATTAATGGTTTTTGGAGTAGCTGGTTGTGGTAAAGATGATGAATTACCAAAATTACCAACTGCAAGAATTTCAGAGTGTGCATCTAATGACTATTCTAAAGATTGCTCAGGAGTTACAGTTGAAAATTTAAATGAATATTTAGATAGAAGCGATGTAATGTACGTTGATTTAAGAAATTATACTGATTATACAAAGAGTCATTTAGATGGATTTGATATGGTTCAATTCTTTGCTAATATTTATGGAAAAACAGATCAATTATTTATTCAAGACGGAGATCAAAACTATATGCCAAGATACAAAGATTCTGTTAAAATTCTAGAAGAAATTTTCCCAAAAAATAAAACAATCTTCTTTATGTGTCAATCAGGTGCTAGAGTTGCTCACATGATGAAAATCATGGAATTAAATGGTTGGGATATGTCAAGAATCTACAACGTAGGTGGAATGGGTACATATGAAACAGCAAAATATGATGAAAAATACGGTGATATGATTGTTTCTAAATCATATGCAGCTTTACAACTTAAAACAGGTATTTTTGAGGATGGAACTTATAAAACTATCGCTAATGTAACTGTTGATGCAGACGGAAAAATTACTAAAGTATATGTAACAGGTACTGAGTACACAGCAACAGCTGGTGGAAACTGGACTCCAGAAACTTGGATTGAAGGAAAATATGATTTAACAGCTTCTTTAGTTGGAAAAACATTAAATGAAGTTAAAGCTCTTCTTAATAATGAAGGTAATGCAACAGGTAGTGATGTAGTTACAGGTGCTACAGTATCTACTACTAGAGTTTATAAAGCTGTAATTAATGCATTAGAAGCTTAATTTATAAATTAAAATTAAAATTGCAAAAACAGAAAGGGAGACCTTTCTGTTTTGTTTGTGAGGTGATATTTGTTGAAAAAGATAATGATATTTTTTATGGCATTTGCGCTTTGTTTATCTGGATGTAAAAATGACGATGGTGAAACTTTAAAGAAGATTCCCTTAAAAGATAATCCTAATGATATTTCTTCTTTAAATTCACCTATAAATTCCTATAATCTAGATGAATATATGTTCAGAGATGATATTCAGTATGTTGATTTAAGATCACCATATATGGTTTTACAAGAAGGGTATGTAGCGGGGTTTGAATTTATACCATTTTATGCTTTAATAGCATCATTTAACTCTGATAAAACATTATTTAAAATGAAAGCAACATATGATGAGAATAATAATTTTATAGCAGCAGGACAAGTTGGTGGATTTGTAGCACAATATGAAGAATCAACTTCGATAATTAAAGGATTATTTAAAAAAGACAGACCTATATTTTTAATCTCTCAAGGTGGTTCTGAAAGCGGTTATGTAATAAATTTGTTAATACAACTTGGTTATGATGGAAATTTGTTGTATAATGTTGGTGGAGTTAGTAATAGTGAAGGTGTTGCTAGTTATCGTAGCATTTCAACAAATAAATATTTTGTTGAAGGAACGGGTAATTTAGATGTGAAAGTTGACTATGGATTCACAGATAGATTGACTCCAATAAATTAGAATAAGAAAGGGGATTTGTATGAAAAAAATATTTAGTTTTATGTTAATGTTAATAATGAGCATAACATTGGTAACAGGATGTAAAAAAGACGACGACGAATCAAATGTTGAAAGTTGTGAGGGTGTAGGAGGAGACATGACTTTAGAAGATTTAAATGAAATGTTAAATGACTCTACTAATATGAATATGGATAGTGCTAATGCTGTAGCCATAATTCCATTTAACCACGTAAACGGTCCTGGATACGAATGGAAATTTTATGCTTTGGTTAATTTCCAATATTGGAATAGAGCAGAAAATTACGTTAAATATCAAGTTACATACTTATCATGTACTTGTAGATCTGCAGACGTTAATTACTGGTCTACTGCTTATATGGAAATGACAATACCTGAAAGCGGAGATGCAAATGATATCGTTCTACAAAAATTATCTTTTGATAAAGATGGAACAGATCATTACACAGCTGGTTTCTGGGGTGATTCAAGCCCAATTCTTGATGAAGCAACATTATCACAAGTAATTGCTACATATGAGAAAACAGAAAAGCCAGGTGGTGGTTATTATCCAAGTATTAAAGCAGATTTCATTCCTTTGTTAGTTGGAAAAACAAAAGCTCAAATAGATACTTATAACAAAATGACTGATATGAAAACAAGTGGTGTTATGAGTCAAGATATGTTCGATTCATTTACAGGTGCTTCAGTATCTACAAATAACATTTTAAGAATTTTACATGCAGTGTTTAAATATCATGCAGAAACATTTGTGTCTTAATTAATTTAATTAATAGAAAATAAAAAAGCCAAATTATTAATTTTTGGCTTTTTTAATTACATAAACAATTTCATAATCAAATCTTTTCTTTTCAAATATATAACTACTATTTTCTAAAAACAAATCTATATCATTTGCTTCTTTTGATCCACCTTCATGTCTACTATAAGTCGTTAGTATTATCATGCCTTCATCATTTAATAGTTCATAGGCTTTTTTTATAGCATTTGTAGTAGTGTAACTATTTGTACATATCTTTTTATCACTACCAGGTAAGAAACCTAAATTAAAAGTAACTAAATCAACTTTTTCTTTTACATAGTTATCTATGTACATATGATTAGCTTGAATAATCTCTACATTACTACAATCTTTCAATCTTTCTTTACTTCTTTTTATAGCTAAGTCTTGGATATCAAATGAATAAATTTTTTTAAATAAAGGAGATAAAAATAAAGAATCATAACCATTACCTAAAGTAGCATCTATTGCTACTTTTTCTTTATTAGCAAATTTTTTAACTAAATCATGATAATATTTAACTGCTTCAGATAATGTTTTTTCTTTTACCTCTAATGCCTTACCTTGATATGTATCTCTACTTACCATTTCTTTATCTATATCATTAAGAAGTTGAATTTTATCAGTATTCCAAGAAGGCGCAATAAGGTTTTCTTTTATTGGATCAGATGTTAAGCGTTGTACAATTATTTCTGGTCTTAGATTTTCTAATTGCTTAATTACTACATCAATATAATCATTCTTACTTAATATTTTAAAAGGATTATTATAGAAATCATTACCCATAATACTATTTTTTAAGATATTAAGAGAATGTATTTTAATTCCTTGAATATCTAATTTATTAATGTCTTTAACCGTATTAATCATCATTTCTTTTGTTTCATTTGGTAATCCATTTATTATATGAACAGTTACATTAATGTTATGACTTCTAAGTTTATTAACGGCATCTACGAATATGTTATAATCATACCCTCTATTTACAAGTTTTGCTGTT
>JBGVED010000030.1:0-4111 GCA_045119835.1 Bacilli bacterium
TGAATTTACGCATGTTATTAATGAAAAAAGTTTAAATAGATTAATATCTTTAATAGACAAAGAGAAATTAGCTTTTGGAGGAAAAATAACAAATGGAACATTAGAGCCTACTTTATTAGAAGATGTAAGTTTAAATGATGAGATAATGAAAGAAGAAATATTTGGACCAATAATGCCTATAATTGAATTTAATAATTTAGATGATGTAATAAATCATTTAAAAGAATTAGATAAACCGCTTGCACTTTACTATTTTGGAAAAAACTATAAAAAGGTAATAAAACAAGTTTCCTTTGGAGGCGGATGTATAAACGATGTTATTATGCATCTTACAGAAGAAAATCTTCCTTTTGGAGGAGTGGGTTTAAGTGGAATGGGTTCATATCATGGTAAAAAATCATTTGAAGTATTTTCACACCAAAAAAGCATCTTGAAGAAAAATCCAAAACTAGAATTAAATTTAAAGTATCCGAAATATAATAGTAAGAAGATTAGCTTAACTAAAATGTTTTTTAAAATAAAAAATAACCAAATTAATTAGCAAGGAAATGATAATATGAAAAAAAAGGTCAAAAAAATTGAATTTAAATTTATATATTTGTAAAATATAATCATAAAAGAACTTTTTTAAGGGGGACAAAATATGAAAAAAGGTTTAAAAATAGGAGCAGCTTCACTTGCTGCATTAATGATGTTCGGCGTAGCTGGATGCGGAAAGGTATCTGATAAAGATGGAAAAGCTTGGGCAGAAGAAAACGGATATGTAAAAGCTCCAGGAGCATTGCCAGCACCAAGAGATGCTAGTAAATCATTCACAAAGAAAGTTAATAATGTAGACACTACAATTTCTTGTGATACAGATAACACATCTGATGCTTACAATGTAGGTTGTTCATCAATCAATTACGAAAATTTAAAAGACTATCTTAACAGAAGTGATGTAGCATACATTGATGTTAGAAACAATGAAGGCGATTATGATGCTCTTCATTTAAAAGGATTTGTTAACTATGAATATTTCGCTGATATCGTAGGTGGAAGTGCTACTGAAGGCGATCAATTATTCTATTCAGTAGATGGAACATTTATTCCTAGATATGCTTCTTCAGTTACAGCTTTAGAAGCAATGTTCCCAAAAGATAAAATTTTATTCTTAATGTGTCAATCTGGAGGAAGAGTAGTTCCTTTAATGCAATTATTAGAACAATACGGATGGGATATGAATAAAGTTTATAATGTTGGAGGTATGGGTCAATATACTGAAGCAAGAGGATATGGTGATTTAAGAGTTGCTGTTGATTCTAACTATTTATATACTGTTAAAACAGGTACTGCAACTGGAGCAGTTGGACAAACTGCATTAAGTGCTACAGTAAGCGTTTTGTGGGATGCAGAAGCAGAAGAAGTAGGAGCTGTATATTTAACAAGTGGAACAACTTCTTCAGATTCTTATGCAGAAGATTGGGAAGCAGAATTACCAACATTATTAAAATCATTTGAAGGATTATCACTTGAAGAAGTTCGTGGACTAGTTGTAAATGGTGAGTTATCAGACGATGTTGATGTAATCGCTAGTGCAACAGTATCAACTAAATTAATCGTTGATGCTGTAATTAATGCATTATCTAATCTTAATTAATTTTTAAAAAATCAAATAGTAATAAAAAAAACAGAAAGGGAAACCTTTCTGTTTTAATTAAAGGAGTTAAAAGAATGAAAAAAATATTCGTAATCATTATAACTTTATTTATGATTGTAGGGTGTACAAATAAAAATGATAATAAAAAAGAAATACCACGTAAAATAAGTGATACTGATAATGCTGCATTAACATCACCAATAAACTCTTCTAATTTAGATGATTATATGTTTAGAAAGGATGTTCAATATATTGACTTGAGATCAGGGGCAATGATTTTGGAAGAAGGATATGTAGCAGGATTTCAATTTGTTCCTTACTATTCTATTATTGCTTCATTTTCTTCAAGTTCAACTTTGTATCAAATGAAGAATGTTACAGATGATGATGGAGAAACTCATTATGCTGGGCAAAAAGGTAGCTTTGTTGCGCAATATGAAGAATCTAAAAGTATAATAGAAACTATATTTGATAAAAATAAATATATATTTTTGTTATCTCAAGGTGGATCAGAAGGTGCATATGTAATAAATTTGTTGATTCAACTTGGATATAATGGAAATTTATTATATAATGTTGGTGGAGTTAGTAATAGTGAAGGGATTCCTAGTTATAATAGTATAGATACGAATAAATATTATATTTCAGGAATCGGAGATTATGGTGTTATAGTGAATTACGATTTCTTAAAAGAATTAACTCCAATCAATTAAAAAAAGAGGGGGAAAAGTATGAAAAAGATTATTAGTTTTTTTATGGTAATGTTGATGGGACTTACAATGGCAGCAGGATGTAAAGATAAAGAAAAAACAACATTGTACGATGTTAATGCATTCTTAAACGATATGAAAGATATGAATATGGATTTAGCAAACACAGTGGCAGTAATTCCGTTTAATCATATCAATGGTCCAAAAAATGAATGGAAATTCTATGCTTTAATTAATTTCCAATATAAAGAAAGAAGTTATGTTAAATATCAAGTTACTTATTTATCATGTACTTGTAGATTGGCAAATGTAAATTATTGGCAAACTGCATATGTTGAATTAACAACAAGCCAAGATAATCCAGAAGATGCTAAGTTGAGAAAACTATCATTTGATGCTGATGGAACAGGAGTTTACACAGCTGGTTTCTGGGGAGATTCATCTCCAATTCATTCGGAAGAAGAATCATCTAAGATTGTAGCTACATATGAAAAGATGGAAACTGCAGAAGGTAGCGGAATTTACTACCCTAGTATTAAAGAGGATTTTATTCCATTATTGATTAACAAGACAAAAGCTGATATCGATAAATACAATACTGTTGTTGAAATGAAAAATGAAGGAGCATTAAGTCAAGGTATGTACGATTCATTTACAGGCGCTTCTGTATCAACAAATAATATTTTAAGAATTTTACATGCTTTATTTGAATACCATGCCAATACTTGGTGGGAAAAATAATAACACCACAATAAAACTATAAAGAAAAAGCCAAAATTAATTTTTTGGCTTTTTTATTACATAAACAATTTCATAATCAAATCTTTTCTTTTCATATATATAATCGCTATTTTCTAAAAACAAATCAATATCATTAGCCTCTTTAGAACCACCATCATGTCTACTATAAGCAGTTAATACTATCATTCCTTCTTCATTTAATATCTCATACCCTTTTTTTATAGCATTTATAGTTGTATAACTGTTTGTACATATCTTTTTATCACTGCCAGGTAAGAAACCTAAATTAAAGGTAACTAAATCAACTTTTTCTTTTACATAATTATCTATGTACATATGATTAGCTTGAATAATTTCTACATTATTACAATCTTTTAATCTTTCTTTACTTCTTTTTATAGCCAAATCCTGAATATCAAATGAATAAACTTTTTTAAATAAAGGAGATAAGAATAAAGAATCATAACCATTACCTAGAGTAGCGTCTATTGCTATTTTTTCTTTATTAGCAAATTTTTCTACTAAATCATGATAATATTTAACAGCTCCAGACAATGTTTTTTCTTTTACCTCTAATGCTTTACCTTGATATGTATCTCTACTTACCATTTCTTTATCTATATCATTAAGAAGTTGAATTTTATCAGTATTCCAAGAAGGGGCGATAAGGTTTTCTTTTATTGGATCAGATGTTAAGCGTTGCACAATTATTTCTGGTCTTAGATTTTCTAATTGCTTAATTACTACATCAATATAATCATTTCTACTTAATATTTTAAAAGGATTATTATAAAAATCATTACCCATAATACTGTTTTTTAAGATATTAAGAGAATGTATTTTAATTCCTTGAATATCTAATTTATTAATGTCTTTAACTGTATTAATCATCATTTCTTTTGTTTCATTTGGTAATCCATTTATTATATGAACAGTTACATTAATGTTATGACTTCTAAGTTTATTAACGGCATCTACGAATATGTTATAATCATACCCTCTATTTACAAGTTTTGCTGTT
>JBGVED010000031.1:0-42043 GCA_045119835.1 Bacilli bacterium
GTAGCATCTTTCATATTCATGGCTTGAACAAGAGCTTCTTTAAGTAATTTTTTTTCTCTTCTAGCCTTGCCACTATTGATTCCACCTTTTCTCGATATTTCTCTTGCTTCTTCCTTACTTCGTTCAGTGACAGGAATTAGATTATCTTGACCGTTCATGTTTCCACCTTCTTTCTTAAAAATACAATAAAAAAGGAACTATATTTCAAGTTCCATAAGATTATAAATAGAAGCAATGTTCTCCCCTTCATAAACTTCTACGATAGCATTTTAACACATTAATTTGTATCATTTTGTATCATCTTTAAATTTTTTTCTTCAATTTACATTCAATATTATTGATTTCTTTATAAAACTTTCTCCTAATGTGAGGAAATGAATAATGAGATTCCACAGATATCTTTTCCATGTTCCAGTTATCACAAAAGTATCTCTCCAGGATAGTTCTTCCTAATTCATCACTAGCATTGTTTTTTATAAATAATCTAATTTCTTTACATAATTTTTCTGATTCAACGACCTTATCAGCATATTCATTTTTTAAATCTAATATCTTAGCTACCTTACTATTTAATAGTGAATCTGGATTAACATCTTTGATATTTCTATCTTTTTCATAACCAATGATGCTAGCAGTGCTTATATTATATATTAGTAAACTAAGTTTATCTATTTTATCTTTTAAAGCATTTATATCTATTAAAATATATTTATATTTATTAAGATACTTGTAAGTTTCGTTGTCTTTCATAATTATTACTCCTATTCTTTTTCTAAATCTTCTCTTACATTACTAGTAGCTACAATTTTGCCACATTGATATACGATACAACTTCCTAGAACCTCATCGTAGAACATATCGTAACCTTTACCCTTTATACTTTTTTCAATCCTTCTTGGATCTTCGCATTCATTATCGTAATATGATTTCAGTATTTTTCCGTTATCTAATCTTACATACTTCTTTATTCCGTAGTTTTCTTCTAAAAATGGTTTCATTGTTGTTATCCTCCTATTTCTATACAATAAGATGTTCTTTGCTTTCTGCTATTCTTTTTAATTGTCTATCAATCTTAAATTTCATAATGTCTTGTATTTCTTCATCTTTTATCTTATACCACAATTGGAATTGCTTTAACATAACCATAACATCGGCTATTTCTTCTGTTACGTGATAATTATCGTCACCACATAATATCGCTTCAGTTAACTCATACACTTCACTTTGTAAATGCTTAAGTTGATTCTTAACACCATAATTGTTAATTATTTCTAATAGTTCATCTTCCATTATTTTTTTCTCCTTTTTTTTAATTTTTCAAGAATATCTGCAATCAGCCACATAATTACTGACACTAGCAATAATCCTCCAAAGATTATTCCATAAAACAATAATTCTTCTCCAAACGTCCACATCATTTTGGGTTTGCCAAAAAAGTTATCAAATGCTTGTTTCACCCTTCATCAACTCCTCTAGCAGTTCGTATTCTTCTTTGGTTATTTCGATAGTTATTACATTTCCATTAGTGTCGTTTCTTTGTAAATAATATTTATGATAAAAATCGTTTTTACCTAATTTTATTATTTCTTTATCTTTCAAAATCTCAAAAGCCCTCTTGTATTTGGTTAGTTCATCTTCATTAGGGTTTTCCAACTTTTCTATTTCATATCTCATAGCAGAATAATGTTCTACACCATCACTTAATCTGTAAGAAGTTCCAAAAACATAAACTAATTTTTGAGGATTATACATTTTAGCAGGTATAACACTAACAACTATCGCTTCAATGTCAGTTCTTTTTATCTTAACTTTATCTCCAACTTTGATTTCCTTACCTGCCATTCTCATTCACCTCCAACCATTGTTTTAATTTTAGTATTTCTTCCATTGTTAATGCCCCATCTCTAGCATATATATTGTATCTATTTAAAACGACATCAACTTCACCATTTTTTAACAATGTGTGTAAATAATAAACATCAACTTTCTTCTCCCTAATTATCTCCAAAACCTCTAAATCTTGTTTGATTGCTGTAATATCTTCTATGTATCTAATAGGACTATTTATGCTTCTTTTGTATCTTTCATCTCCGCCCATAAATTCAGGTGCATTTTCAATATGTTTTAATCTCTCCAAACTTTTCATCTAAATTCATCTCCTTACACTCTATGACATTCCACATTCCTCTGTTGTATTCAGCAAATGTTTCTATTGCTTTAACTTTGCTTCTTGCTACAATGGTTTCAGTTTTCTTAACTTCTTTATGATTAACTAAATGTGCCGTTATGTGATAAACTTTCTTCTTCATCTAATCGCTCACTTTCTCTACCATGTTTGCTTGGATTAGGTCATAAAATAAATCTTGTAAACTACTAGCAACATTAGAAAAATAAGCTCTTCTTATCTGCAAATAATGATGAGTAGAAGTTATCACAACTTGATATAAAATCTCTCCACAAAGACCTTTTTTAGTAAAAACATTATCTTCAAACCCAAACTTCTCCAACTCTTTTAAATCAACATTATCTTTAATCTTTAGCATCTTCCAATTCCTCCCTAGTCAACGCCCAAGTCTTGCCATACATATCTGTCTTATGATGACCAATAATCCAACAAACACCGTTATAATGTAATGTGATATGATTATCGAAAATATAATGTTTTTCTACTTTTTGCCAATCCCATCTACCATATCTCAACGCCTTAAACAGCACTTCTAATGGTATGCCTAATTCGGTTTCTATATCTTCTAGTTTGCCTAGTTTATTCCAGCAATCATTAATAGTGTGTTTATGAACTTTGTGTATATATTCTCCGTTCACTTTTTCAGTTAATCTCTCCATGCTACTTGACCTCCAATTTAAATAGATTCTCAAACTTTTCTTTAGACATTATTATTGCATTAGTATCTTTAGGAAATGCGCGACAAGGAATCACTTTATAGAAGCAATAAGCGTTATCTATATCATCTTTTATTTGTTCATATACTTCTGACCTAACAAGCAACACCAACTGTTGTAAGTTCCTATTTTTTTTACTTTCTTTAATCATTTTTTTTATATCTTTTTCATTTAATTGCACAGCACTGTCATTGTCGTTATAACCAGCCACTTTACAGCAACACCAAACAAAGAACATCAAAAATAAAATTCCAATTATACCTAATATTATTAATATAGTTTTCATTGTTAGTTCACTTCCTTGTCCAATCGATTTTTCATTAGATCATATATTTCTTTGTCTGTGTCTGCTTCAGTTAAATCCAACATTTCATAAAGTGTTTTACCAGGAGCGGATATACAACTCAAAGTTCTTAAAGGGCATTTCTCGCAATTTATTTCGGTGCATTTTAAGTTTCCTACTTTTTTATTTTCCATAACTATTCCTCCTATATCTTAGGATTTTTAATGGTGTCATACATTTCCATTAAATCCCTTTGTAAATCTAAAAGTATTTTTGCATCATCAGGATGCTTTTTAAGCTCTTCATCATCATAATTAACTATTGCTCTTGTTAGAGCTCCGATTTGTAATTTTAATTTATCTATGTTGAAGCTAGGCATAATTCATTCTCCTTTTTACTTAGTAAGTGTTTTGCTAATGGAAGCCATTCATCATAAATGGTGTGTCTTGCTTGTTCATCTGGAACGGTGTCATGATTACCATAAAATTGTCTTATTGATTTGGTTTTAGGGCTAAACTCTAATGTGTATAAAGGTTTTTCTATTTCTTTTTCATCTCTTACAAACAAAATTAAGGATTCACCTTTTGCCATCTTTTCATTGTATCCCATTTTTCCAACACAATGATTTAGTGCTTTTCCTTCATCTATAAAGTCTTGTGTTTTAGTTGGAAATATCAATGTTAATCCATTAACACATTGTTCTAATTTTTTATATTTAGTAGCTTGTTTAGCAATGTTTTCATCAATTAATGCATTTTTTGCTACTTCCATATTTTTGGTATAGTGGTCATGCCAACGTTTGAATTTATCTGGATAAAGCACTTTGGTATCGCTGAAATCTAATTTGAAATAATTAGCTGCAATAATATAGTCGCCGTAATTTCTTCCTCCAACTTTATCTATGTAATTGAGTGTCTTCTCTATACAAATGTGCTTTTTAATTAGTTTGTAGGCATCGGAACCTATTCTTGAAGATATTTCTCGTGTAAATACCTTTTTTAATGAAAGTTCTTGATTATACTTTTTAGGATCCTTTCCATTCAAGAAACATTGCTTTAATACTTGGAAAGATATGTTTTTTATTTTATCTTTGTGTTGATATAGCCATTTGCAAAAAGATTTGTTCTTTTCCATATAATCTAAGCACTTTTCATTTAACACTAAGCTAGATAAATTTAATTTCATTAACATTTCAGCTATTGGATGCTTTCTGTAGATTTTAATATACTTAAACGCATCAATATCTCCATTCCATTTGCAGTATCTTAGAGAAATATCATTTGCTATCATGTATTCTAAAGTTGTTAGTTGTATACAATAAAATTTGTCGGCATCCGGGTCTGGTTTATCCTGCTCTTCAAATTTTTCTTCATAATAATCTAAATAAAATGTTTTGCAATCATCCCAAATAGTATGCATACCACAAGACATTCCATAACTTTCATAATAGTAATTTTTTCCGAATGTTCTTCCATTTTCGCTTTCCCTATAAACTTCTTGACAGTACCATTTCTTTCTTGTTTGTTTAAAAGAATAGACATGTTTAATGAATTCTTTGTTTTTAGAGTCCCATTCTAAATAAGAAGCATATCTATTCCTGTTATAAGAAATTGCTTTTAATTTATCTTCAAGGGATATAGGTTCATCTATAAACTCTACAACAGGATTGTAATCACACGCATGCATAACCTAGAACTCCATTCCATCAAATAAACTCAATTGTTCCATAAAGTTTTCTTTGATATCTTTTTTATTTTTGGCTAAATTCTTTGACTGTGGAGCTTTATTTGCCTTAGCTACTGATTCCTTATCTTTTGTTTTGTTTATGCTAACAGTGCTGTTTTTTTCGCCTTCTTTAATGCTATCTTCTAGGAAGTAATGAACGCACCATTCGAACACTTCGTCATCAGTAATCATTGCACATCCGTCTTCTGCATGTTTTCTAGCTTGTTCTTTACAATAATCAACGCATCCTTTTAAAGTCTTTGTTGTAGATTCTAATTTTTCTCTTAAAGGTAAATCAGTTTCTATTCTTTCTAAAAGATAATCAGCAATTCTTTGTGCGTGCTTTTTATCTTGTTTTTTTAGTTGTTCTATATTCATTTCATATCCCTCCTAAATAATTCCTAATTTTTTGTCATCGTTGTATCCATCAACGTCATACTTATCTGTTTCTTCTTCATAAGGAAGATCTTCATCATCTAATTCGATTTCGCATGCCACAGATAGACAAGTTTCAGAGCAATAAATATCACCATCATGATAATAAGCGGTTTGACCTTTATATAACTTGTCTCCGCATTTTTTACATTTCACAAAGCCTACTGTCATATCAATTCATCCTCCTTGTAGATTTCTTTTTCAATGCTTAAATTGTATAAATGATTTTCATATTCACTTTGATATAACTTGGTTGTTCCAGGTTTAAGTCTCAAGGAATCATCTATTGAAGTAGCAACTTTATCCGTTAATTTCAAAGTTCTATCAAATAAGAATTTTTGGATAATTACAGGAAAGTTGTAAATATTGCTTCCTGCTGTTTCTATAATAAGTTCTCTAACCGTTTTCATGTTCTGTAACCTCCTGTATTTTTTTATCAAATCTCTCGGAAAAATAATCTGATGCTTCAGTTCCTTTAAAACCTTTATTGACAAGTTCTTTTAAAATTTCATTAGCAGTGTTTTTTAAAATAGCTTCATCAATATCTCTTGCTTTATAGTATTTAATGGATGAATTAATTGTTGCAATTTGCATTTGATCATTTTCAATTATTCCGTTTTCAAGTAAATGTTGAGTGAAAGGAAGAGGCTCAAGAACATAAGTGATTTGTTTTTTTTCTTCTTTATTTATTTCTTCTTTTATATTCTCTTTCTCTTTATTTATATTATTTAAATTAATTATATTAATTGGGTTGTCAACTGGTTGCAAAGTGGTTGCGAAGTGGTTGTCAATTTGCGGACATTTGGTTGCCATTTGGTTGTCAGTTGGTTGGCAATTCGCCGCATTTGGTTGCAAAGTGGTTGTCAATAATTCGTAAAAACCATTGATATTAGTGCATAATTGATTTAATTCTTGTTTAAAGATAGTTTCTTTTTTTCTATCACTTCTAATTATGTTATTTATTTTCCAATGAGTAATTGCAACAACGCCGCTTTTGAAACTAATTAAAAAATTTTTTTCTATCAATAAATCTAAATCTTTTTGCTTTACTTTTAAATTTTTTGCAATTGTTTTAGGATTATTTACAAAACCATCATCATCAGCTTCCATATTTAAATGAACATATAGAGCTTGTGAACTGAACGGCATATCAACAAATGCATCGCTATTAGTAACTATTCTATTTAACATTCTCCTATCCGCCATATATATTCACCTCTAAAATGGAAGATCATCTTCAGAAATATTGAATTCTACTGATGTATCTTTTTCTATAAATTGAGGACTATTATATATAGGTTCTTCTGTTTTATAATCAGCATAATCGATTAATTTTACATTTTCTACAATAACCTCTGTAACATATACTTTGTTGCCCTCTTTATTTTCATAATTCCTGGTCTGTAATCTTCCTATAATAAGTATTCTTTTCCCTTTTTTTACATAATTAGATATTGTTTCAGCAACTTTATTCCAAGCTAAACAGTTTATAAAATCAGCGGTAGGTTTGCCATTTTCATCCTTATTGATTCTATTCTCTACCGCTAAAGAAAATTGAACTACAGGTGTTCCTGTTGAAGTTCTTCTTAACTCTATATCTCTAGTTGCTCTTCCTCCTAAAAACACTTTATTTAACATATATTTTCCTCCTTTTAGGGTTTGAAGAGAACTATTATAAGTCCCCTTCAAATTTCTCTATTTCTTGATTATCATCTATTTGTGGTGCAGTTTCTTGAACCGGTTCTTCTACTGCTACGGGTTCATTGTTAGATAGTTCTTGTGGTTGAACTACATCAGGTTGATTATCTACATAATCTACTTTTCCGTCAGTGCTAATTGATGCCATATCTTTATCAAAAGCATCTTGCATTTCAACGCTCATAATTCCCCATTTGCTTATTAATTGTCTAAGCATAGTCTTATAAGCCATTCCATCAAAGTCTTTACTCCAGAAAGTAAATTCAGAGCCTTTTTCTAAATCTCTTCTATATCCTTGAGAATACTTTTTAGCATGTTCTTGCATTTTCTTTTTGCTCCAGTAAAGTGTTTTAGTAAAACCATTAGAATATTCAAACATGGCATAATAACCAATTGTAGGTGTATTTTCTCTTATTTCATCATCTTCGATAAGATTAACTGTTAGTTCTTCTGTTAAAGGATTGTAACTAATTAATTCTCCTTCTTTGATAGCTATAACATTTAATTTTTTGTAATAACCACTTCTAATTGCTAATTGTATATATCCTTTATAACCTAATTGAAATTGGGCTACTGTTCTATTGTTTTTGTTATCTTTAAAAGGAACTAAATAGAATTGCCCTAATTGAGTGCTAGGAGAAAGATTTAATGATTCTCCTAATAATGCAGCACTTAAAATTGTTCCTGCTTCACATTCTTGAAGTGCAGGGTTTGTAGCTACAGCACTGCTGATACTTGCTACAAATTTATTTGCCCTTGCAGGATCTCTTAAAGTGTTATTAATTAAATTTTTATAAGCATCACTTTGTAATGCTACGCTAAATTTTTGTTTGTTTTGGTTTGTTTTGGTTAGACTCATGTTAATTGCCATTGTTGTTTCCTCCTTCGTTATCTTTTATTTGCTTATATTCAATAGCATTGTCTCTTAAGAATTGTCCTAATAAAGCAATTTGAGCCTTTGTGGCTGTAATTTCAAACTTTAATAGGTATTTCTTCTCATCAGTGTTTTGTTGCTCTAATTTCAAAGAATTAGCGCGCTCTTTTATGTATTCTTCTTTATTTTTAAATCTAGTTATGGTTCCTGCTAAATCCAATGTTTGATTGTATTCATGTTCTAACTCAGCAAGTTTAATTGGACTATCAGTCAATGTCTTAAGAGTTTCTAATTCTGTAGAAATTTTTTCTTTCCAAGTTTCCAATTCTTCAGTAATTGATTTAATGCTAGTTGTTGCATTTAACCACTTATCATTCCAAATTCTATTTTTATAAGGAAGTATTGCTAAACTACTCATGATATCTTCAATCTCTTTATTTTTTTCTTCCTTCTTCTTGTTTTCAAAGTATTTGATTTGAGAATCTATATTTGTCATTACTTGGCCTATCATTTCTGTAAGTTCTTTTACATCACTTTCAAACACTAATAATGGTTCACAGTATTCTTTTTTAATTCTTATTCTTTCTGCATCAAATGATTTGATAACTCCATTTAATGTTGCTCTTGTTTTCTTGAATTCTGCAACTTGTGTCTCATCTGCTATTACTAAATTTTGATATTTCTTTAATTGTTCTTCTAATGCCTTTTTTAAAGGCTCTTTGTTAAACTGAATTGCTCCAGTTTCAAATGCTTGTACTTCAAATTTCATTTTCTTTTATTCCTCCTATTTTCTTTTTATAAATCTCTAATTTTAAGAGCAGGTCTTATCTTTAAGCGGACACACTCCCAAAATTCCTTTTCTTCTTGAAGAAGATAATCGAGATCATCTTTAACTTCTTCTCTTTCGAATCTATAAATCTTTCTAGTAAACCATCTTTTTCCATCAATTTCATATCTAAGCTCTACTTGTAATACTACAAAGTCATATCCTGTAACTAATAGATAATGAAGTGTTTGAGTGTAATACTGTTCAGGTATTTTGTTGTTTTCCCATTTTTCTTTTGAAAGACTATTGGATATATAAGCAGTTTTGTTTTCCCATACACCCTTTTTACCTGTTGCTATTTCCTCTAATTCTCCATCTAGACTACCTGCTAGGAATGGATATTTGTTATTAACTAATAATTCATTAGTGTGTTTTAGTTTGTATTCTGGATAACTTAGCTTGAATAATGCTCTTAACGAACTTTCTGCTTTGCTTCCATACTTAACTAAATTGTTAGTTTTAAATGGTTTCTTCTTTCCGTTGACTTTGTCTTCCCAAACATCTAGTGAAGTATGGTGTAGATTAAGTCCTACAATACCGCTAGCATCTGTTCCTGTTAGATATTGACTACGCATCTTTAACCAATCATTTTTAGATTGATATTTAATCCTGGTAAATTGTTCTGCCATAATAATCACCACTTTTTCCTTTTTATAGGTGTTAGATTAGATAAAACTGTAGTAGCATTTGAATTAATATAATTTGAATAACATTGTTGAGAGCAAAACTCTTTTCCTTGAAATTCGTATTTAGGATTATCGTAGTAATCCCTTACCATTTGCTTGCCACAATGTGCACACAGTTTTCTAACTGGAAATTTAATAGTTGATTCATAGCTCATCTTTTTACCTTTACATTTCTTTTTCTTTCCCATAAGCTCCTCCTGTGTTATAATTCAAGTGTCTTATTATTTAAGACCTTGTTAGGAGCAGAAGAGATAACTTTACCAGAGCGATCCTCTTCCTGCTCTTTTTTTTGCTTTTCAGCATACCAATCAGAAATCATTCTGCAAAATGTCCTCAACCCTTTGTCAGGAATGTTCCAAGTGGTATCTCCAACTATAAACTTTAGTCCCATGATTAAACCTTCTTTTTAGGTTGAGGTTTAGTGCTTCTATTAGACTTCTTTTTCTCAACTACAATTTTTTGTGCTATTTTTGAGGACTTAGCACTTTTTCTCAATGTCTTAATGTCTTTTCCTAAAACATCAAGAATTACTAATAAATTTTCATTATCCATACCTTATTCACCTCCTTTCAATAATCTACGTTCTTTCCAAAATCTATTAAAAAAAGCATCAACATCATCTAATTGACCTGCTAACTCCTCTAAATCACTTAAAGTCATGTCTTTTGGTAAATCTGCGATATTGATACTTTCTTGTCTTATAATTGGTTTGTTCATTATTCATTCCCCCCTTGCTGTTTGTCTAACAAAATTAGACTTTTAATTCAAATTAAAAAGTGTTTCTAGTTTTAATTCAGGTAATTTTGATTTGAATAACAAATATATTTTTTCTGTTTCTTTTTTTGTGAAATCTGTTATTCCGTTCTCTTTATTACAATAAGACTGTTTGCAAATATTTATTTTGTTCGCTACTTCGCTTTGCGAAAAACCGGCTAAAATTCTATACTTTCTAATTTTTTCGTCCATAATATGTCACCTCTTTTTACTTGTCTAAATAATTCGGACAAACATATAATAATCTAAATTTATTGGATTTGCAAGTGTTTTGTATAATTTTTTTGGACTTTATAAAAAAATGCTTATATAATATAAAAAGAAATTGGATATAAGGAGGTGAATATAATGGCTAATATTGCTGGTGGTAGATTGCAACAATTAAGGAGAGAAAAAGGTTTAACTGGTATTGAATTAGGAAAAATACTAGGAGTTAGCAAACAAACAATATCTTGTTGGGAAACAGGAAAAATAGAAATGGATTATTCTATTTTGAATAAATTAGCTGATTATTTTCACGTTTCTATAGATTATCTTTTGGGAAGAAGCAATGAAAGAAATTTAGATTTATCCAGGGTAACTAATATAGACGGCTGGCAAACAGTACCTGTGTATAAACAAATTAGTTGTGGTGAAGGATGCTTTTGCGATGATGAGATAATTGATTATGTTGCAGTTCCTTCAAATATTGTGAGAACCAAAGATTGTTTTGCTGTACCTGCTAATGGTGATAGCATGATTAACGTAGGAATTAATGATGGAGATACATTGATATTTAAGAAAACTGAAACATACGAAGATAATGATATTGTTGCTATTTGCATCGACACTGAAGAAATAGCACTTTGCAAGAGAGTTAAAGTCATTAGCGATGAAAGTATTCTTTTAATGAGCGAAAACAACAAATACAGCCCTATATTAATAGATAAAAATAAAAAAGCTCGCGTTATCGGCAAGCTTGTTTACTCTATTAAGAAGTTTTAGAAAGGATGTGTTGAAATCATGAAAAAAATCATTTCAATAATGTTTATTGTAGTAATGCTATTTGTAAGTGGATGTAAAAAAGAGGAAGAATACCAATCAATTGAATTAACCAAAGACAACTATAATGATTATTTAAACTTAGTTTTTAGCAAATATCAAACAGATGAAGGATATGACATATATGTTGCATTTCAACCTAAAGACAATGATTATAAATTTGAGGGAGCATATTTTGTTATAGAAACACAAACTATTGACACAATTGATACGGTTGGCATAGTGTTAGATGAGAACGGATATAGTGATGGAGGATATTACATAGGAAGTAGAACTAAATATCATGATAATTTTGATATATCCAGTCAAAACAAACATCAAAACTACAATTATAAAAAAACGCATTTTGACACTATAAAAGGAACTGTTATTGTTCCTGTTAAATAAGTAGTTAGGCGGTGGTTGTATGAGTGTAGATGTTAAAGAAACTGTGCAGAATGAAGAGAAAAAAGAAGAAACAATTGAAACGAAGCCAAAAAGCAAATATATAAAAAATTATAAATTATATAAAAGGTGCTTAAATAAAAGCGTAGAAGCTTTTAAGTTGGCAATAGAAATTTTTAACAAACCTACTGTTAATTATAGAAGCGAGGGTTTTTGCTTTTTTATATGCAATGCATGGGATTTGATGTTGAAAGCTAAGATTATAAGAGACAGGGACATAAAAGATATATACAGGAAGAACGGGGATACAAAATCTGTGGGAGAGTTATTGAATTTAGTTATTCCATCTCAAACAGACTATACAAGGAAGAATTTAGAGTTAGTTTATGAATTGAGAAATCAAGCAACTCATTTTATATTAAAAGATTTTGATATTGTTTATGCTCCTATTTTTCAAGCATGTGTTATTAATTATGTAAATAAATTTACAGATTATTTTGATAGATCACCTATTAAGGAAAGTGACAGTAATTATATTGTGTTGGTTAGCAATATAAAGCAAATTGATGAAGCAAAAATAATGAATAAGCACAATAAAAAAAGCGCTGAATTACTAATCAACGCGCTGAAAGAAATAAAAGAAAATAAAGGTAATGATAAAATGGTTTTAGATTTGAATGTAGATATTAGACTTCGCTTAGAAAAAAGTAAAAATAAAGCAGATATTAATTTTGCGTATGAAAAAGATGCTAATGTTTCAAATACAATTGCAGAAAAAGAAGTTGATAAGAGATTGAGATATCCATATACATACACAACTTTATTTGAAGAGTTAACCAAAAGATTCAGTAGTAAGATACCGAGTCTTACATCAGCAACATTAAAAAAATATTGTGAGGTAAATAAAATCTATGATAATGATATATATTTTTTTGATATGAAAGATGGATCATATAAAAGTAAAAAATATAGTACATCATTTTTAGATGCTCTTACAATACAATTACAAAGTAATATTAATTTATTTGAAGATTATAAAAAATAAAAAAGTAGCCCCAGGGGAGAGGAATTCTCGGCAAGCCTTACTCACATCAGTGAACCCATCCATATCCTTCACAAGCTACTTGTTACATATAAATAAGTATACAAAGCTACCGATTTATATGCCTAATTTCAAATTTTATTAGAAACTGTTTAACTCAGTTCCTGTACATATATTATATGTGGAAAACTGTGGAAAAGTCAAATATTTTTAAAAAATGTAAAAAAATGTTAATAAATTATAAAAGAAATATAGAAAGGAGGATGTTTATGAAAGCTGTAATTTATGCAAGATATTCAAGTGAAAAACAAGATGAATATTCAATTGAAGGACAATTATATGATTGTTATGAATATGCAAAGAAAAATAATATGACAGTTATTAGAGAATATATAGATAGAGCAATTACAGGAAGAACTGATAAACGTCCTGACTTTCAAAAAATGATTTTAGATTCTGCTAATCATGAATTTGAAGTTATTCTAGTATGGAAAACGGATAGATATTTTAGAAATGTTGAATTAGATAGAAAATATAAAAGAATACTAAAAATGAATGGAGTAAAGATTGTTTCTATCAATGAACCAATATCAGAAGATGATGCAAGTGGTTTCCTAACTGCTAATATATTTAGTGTTTTCGCCGAGTATTATTCTTTAGATCTTGCTCAAAAAATGAAACGAGGACAAAAGATAAAAGCTAAAGAATGTCTTTATCTTGGAGGAGTTATTCCATTTGGCTATAAAGTTGAAAATCAGAAATTTGTTATAGATGAAGATGTAGCGCCGTTTATCAGAGAAGCATTTAGAATGTTTGCTGATGGAGCATCTATAAAATCTATAAGTGAATATTTTAATAAAAATGGATTGAGAAATAGTTACGGTAGAGAATTTAGCAAAAATTCTTTTTCTTACATATTTTCCAATAAGAAATATATTGGGGTATATAAACATGATGATGTTGAAATAGAAGGAGGAATGCCTGCTATGATAGATGAAGAACTATTTAATAGAGTTCAAGAGAGAGTACAAAAAAACAAGAAGTCTCCTGGATCTCATAAAGCAAAAGTTGAATATTTGCTATCTGGTAAGATATACTGCGGATATTGTAAAGAAAATATGCTAGCTGTAGCTGGAACTAGTTCAACTAAAAAGAAAGTATTTAATTATTATGTTTGTAAAAATAAAAAGAATCATAAAGGATGTAATAAGAAGAATGTCAATAAAGATTATATCGAAGAATTTGTCTGCCAATGTGCTGTAGATTTGATGCTTAGTAATGATGGCCTGTTAAAACATTTGTCTAAGGAAATACACAATTACTATAGAGAATTTGTAAAGAAAGAAAGTACCTTACCAGCATTAGAGAAAAAACTAAGAGATATAGAAAAATCTATAAACAATATTATGTGTGCTATTGAACAAGGAATATTCACTAGTACAACAAAAGGAAGATTGCTAGCACTAGAAGATGATAAGCAAAACATAGAATTAGAGATTTCTAAAGAAAGATTAAAACATAAAGATATAACTCAAGAAGATATAGATAGATTCTTTAAAGATTTAAAAATCATGGTAAAAGAAAATTCGAAAGATTTAAATCTTAGAAAATCAATTATTGATATGTTCGTAGATGCTGTGTTCCTTTATGATGACTATATAGATATATTATATAATGGATATAGACAAAATGGTGAGGTAATAAAAGAAAGATACAACATTGAAAACGGGAAAAAGTTCGTATTTGACACAGAATCGTCCACCATCTTGAGTTTTAAACCTAGAGTGATCTAGGTTTTTCTTTTGTAATTTTATTTTTAATAGAATGTAAAAAATGTATACAAAAAAAACGCTTCATAGCGTTTTTTTCTTTTTTATTTTTTCGAAGTTTTTTTCTTTTTTTGATTTATTCCAAGAACTAGTAGCAGTATTCCTATTGTTAATAAAAATGTCACAAACAACCATAATATTACGATATCTTGGATAAATGGTTTTACAAAGCACCATGTTCCAAATGTTACCATTGTAATTGATATAGCCAAATACCAAACTGGATAATATTCCTTGCTGTCTGCTCTATGATAGTAAGCTCTAAATAATTCAATTGCACCTCTAGTCCATAATGCAAGACCAAATACTTGACATGCACCTCTAACATTAATGATTTTGAATTGACTAAATATGCAACCTAAAGCAATCAAACTTAATAGTGCAAATTCAACAATTGTAAGAACTTTAATTACGCGCTTTCCATAAGTAAGTTTTTTTGCTAAATAGAACGCTAAATATAAAATTATACATGTTGCAATTAAAAGATTAACAATTTGCATTCCCCAATCTTTCCAAGGACAAGAATCCCACCAATTCCAAATAGGCGCAAATAGGAGAGCTGCTAGTATAAATATTAGAGCTAGAATTAAGCACGCTACATAATTTTTTGCTATTTTTTTCATCATATAATTCCTCCTAAAAAAATTTTATACTTTCTTTAATTTTAAAGCAACTAAAATATAATAGAATAAAAGAAAAAAGACAACTTTACTATAGTTGTCTAAAGTATGTATAAATAGTATAATAATAAAGGGCGATAAAATGAAAAATATTAGATTTGTTAAACAAACAGCGGAAATATTCCTTAAAATTCTTATTTCCTTTATTATAGTTTTTATGCTATATTTCTCTAGTGAATTTGTGAATAATTTTGTTTATGATTATTTTATTTTTCCTCTTTTATCAATTACTATAATATTTATTTGTGGAGTAAACGTAGGGCGTTCATTAGAAAGAATAAAAATCAATCAAAATTTAGTTATGAAACATGGTGGTTCTATCAAAAAAACAGAAACTATAGAAAAAACAGAGTTTATAATAAACGATACTAATAATATTAATAAAAGCAAAAAAATTTTAAAAGAAGTAGAAGAAGGAGATAAAATTCATATTAAAGTTATTAATTATAACGATATAAATGATGAAGGGAATTGTGAGTAAATTATTATGAAAAAAATAGGTATTATATCATTAGGATGCAGTAAAAATTTAGTAGATTCAGAAATGATTCTAGGTCTATTTAAAGGTAAAAGAAATATATGCTTTGTCAATAAAATTTCTGAATGTGATTTAATAATTATAAATACGTGTGGATTTATAGAAAGTTCAAAACAAGAGGCTTTAGATAATATTTTTGAGTGTATAAATACTAAAAAAGAAAATGCTAAAATTTTAGTTTGTGGTTGCCTTTCTCAAAGATATAAAAAAGAGTTAGAAAATACAATTCCTGAAGTTGATTATTTTATGAGTATAGATGAATATAAAAAAGCTGGAGAAATTATATCTTCTCTTTTAGATAATCAAGAACTTAATTCTAGTGGTCTTAAAGAAACAATAAAATATAGTTTAACACCTAAACATTACACATATATAAAGATAGCAGAAGGCTGCAGAAATAATTGTTCTTATTGTGCGATACCATTAATTAGAGGAACACTTGTAAGCAAAGATAAAAATATTATTTTAGAGGAAGTAAATCAAGCTATAGAAGAAGGAAAAGAAGAAGTTATTTTAATAGCGCAAGATACTACAGGATATGGATATGATAAAGAAGATAATTACCATCTTGAAGATCTATTAAAAGATATATTAAAGACAAAGGCAAAACAAATTAGAATGTTATACTTATATCCGGATGAAATAACAGATTCGTTGATAGAACTAGTAGCAAATAACAAAAGGATTGTTCCTTATTTTGATATACCCCTTCAACACGTAAATAACGATATATTAAAGAGTATGAATAGAAGAGGGACAAAAGAAGAAATTATAAAAATCATTAAAAATATAAGAGAAAAAATAACAGATTCAATTATAAGAACAACTTTTATTGTAGGATATCCATCAGAAACAGAAGAACAGTTTGAAGAGTTATGTGAGTTTATAAAGGCTTATCCAATAGATAGGATGGGTGCCTTTACATATTCAAAAGAAGAAAATACAAAGGCATATGAATATGAAAATCAAATAGAAGAGGAGATAAAAGAAGAAAGATTAAAAAAATTAATGGACATTCAAAAAGAAATTTCTTTAAAACTAAATAAAGATAAGGTTGGTAAAACTTATCAAGTTAGGGTTGAAATATATAATCCAATAACAAAAGTATATAAGGGAAGAAGTTATATGAGCGCTCCAGATAACGTTGATGGATACATTTATTTTACTAGTGACACCAAATTAAATATTGGAGATTTAATAAATGTTAGAATTGAAGATGCAGACATATATGATTTAAAGGGAGTTAAAATTTAAAGTAAAAGCATACAATTTATAGAGGTGCTTTTATGCTTAATAACTACAAACTAACACAAGAAAAAATACTAAAGAATATTAGAAAAAATTTACATAACTTAGACCCTGATTTAACACTACAATACTTGTTGTGGTTAGAAAAGAAAACATTGTATTTTAGGCAAAGTGTTTTAAAAGTAAGTTATAGCGCACAACCGGATGATTTAAAAAGGGGAGACATTGTTTGGGTTGAGTTTGGTATTAATATTGGAAATGAATTAAGTGATATTTTTACAAAAGGTCATTATGCTTTAGTATGGTCTATTGATTTAGGAAATGTTGTAGTTATTCCTCTTACTAGTAGAAACTCTTACAATTCACAATTATGCTTAGATTTAGGTATAATAAAAGGGTTAAATGATGATGGTATTACAAGATCCTATTTAAAGTTAGATGCAATACGCTCCGTTAGTAAAAGAAGAATAGGGAGAATGCCAAACAAACCGCAAGGAAAACTTTATTTAACGGAACTGCAGTTAGAAAAAGTAAAAAAACATATTTTAAAATATTTCGTTAAAGAAGATATTAATAATTATTACAATCAATTAGAAATATTAAACTACATTGCTTTTCACGTAGAGAATAATTAGATAAAAAGTTCTTAATAAAAAGTTAGTAAGAAACGGGAAAATTTATTGTTATTTATAAAAATCATCTTTTATTTCATTTAATCAAAATAAAATTATAAATTTAAGGGAAATAATACATGTTTATTTTTGAAAACTAAATATCATTTTTTTTAATTAAAAGAATTTATGTGATGGAAAAAGATGTTCAAATTTAGTCCAAACTTGCCAAAAATTGAGGAAAAATATTTGAAGTTACAAAAGTAAGTAAAACTATTGTAAAATACTTGATTTTATTAGATAATAATTACACTTATGCTGCTTTAGTTTAGTGGTAGAATGGAGCCATGGTAAGTTTATAAAATGCAAAACAATAATGCAAAAAAGTCCTTGATTATCAAGGACTTTTTCATATGTGCAATTTTGTGAAATATAAAAAGTTGCCAAAAAGTTGCCATAAATTGCAGCTTAATAAGTAACTAAAAGTAATCCATTTTCCATGATTTAATTGAATGAAAAAAGATGCCGTTAAGCATCTTAAAATCTATTTATCTACCTTTCTTTGAAGGTTTGTTGTCGTGCTTGCTTTGAAGAGATTCAAATCCATTAAAAAATCCTGTCATTTCCTCTAAGGCACAATCAGTAATTATAAATCCATTCATTACATCGAAATCTGCGACAATTTTTCCTTGAGATGGAACTGATTTAATCATGTTGGTTATTTCATTAAATTTTTTATGTAAATCATTATTATCTTTAGTAGCTGATTCTAATATTTCATCACCTAAACTTAGTTCGCGATTTAAAGGACTATAAAGCGCTTCCTTTTTTAGTACAGAACGGAATTTATCTATAAATGATATAGTCTTTTTTTAATTCGCTATAATATAATTATCAGAATGATTTTGCCTGTTTAAATATGCTTTAATATGAAAGTCCGCGGTATTGTTACTATTATACCATGCTTCCATCAAAACGAGCAAACCGTCATTGTTATAAACAATCCATTTATTTATATCAATTTGTACCATACAGCAACCTCCTGTTAATATAAGTCATTTGACAAATTTATTTTACATTAGCGAGAACTTGTTGGCAAGAAATATTTTGTAGTCACATATCTAATTCATGTAATGATAAAGAGTTTTTATGTTGGAAAAAAGTTGCCAAAATTTATCCCGAATTAGTAAAAGTTGCACAAAACTCACCCAAAATAGTGTGAAAATTTTGAAAATTGCAAAAGATATAAAAGTAAGTAAAACTATTGTAAAATGCTTGATTTTATTAGATAATAATTACACTTATGCTGCTTTAGTTTAGTGGTAGAACGGAGCCATGGTAAGGTTTCGCTCTGCCAATAGAAAAATGCCTAAAAACCCATATGTATCAAGGGTTTTTAGACATTGAAAATTTGTGAATTTACAAAAAGTAGCCCAAAAGTAGCCCAAAGTGTGTAATTTTTATACTTTTGGTGCATAGATAGGACGAATTTAAGTCCTTTTTTTATTCGAAAATTTTGTCGATTACACTACAAGCGTGTCCGTCACTCGCTGGGATGAAGTGAGAGTAGATGTCGGTTGTAGTAGATGTTTTAGAGTGTCCAGCACGTGCTGATACAGTTCGAAGATCTACGCCATTAATTATCTGTAGAGTTATGTTAGTGTGACGGATTGAGTGAAGTGTTACTTTAGGTAGACCTGCCTTGTCTAATACCTTGCGTAACCATTTAACGAAGTTGTCAGCATTTACAACTTTCCCTTCATCAGTTAGGAATAACTTGTCAGAGTTCTTCCAAAGGTCACCTAGTTTGCTTTTGGTATCATCGTACCACACTTTGTACTCTTTCAGATGCTCTATTAGTGCTGCTGGGATAGAGATTTTTCTGTTAGATGTGAACGTTTTGGTATCTTTTAAGATTAGTTTTCCTTTAAGGTAGTAGCATGCTCTTTGAACGTGCATGGTACCTTTTTCAAAATCTATATCTGCCCACTCAAGGCCTGCAAGTTCCGAACGGCGGATACCCATCAACAGAACTATTTGAATTGCAATTTTTCTCATAGGGTTAGTTTCGCTATCGAGTGCTAATTTTAATGATTTTGATTCTTCATCGTTTAGAACTACAACTTCTTTTTGTTCGCCTTTGATAGGAGAGATGTACTCTGAAGATGCGTAGTTGTGTTCAATTAGTCTTTGCTTCTTTGCAGATGCAAGTATTGCTGCAAGCGTTTTCTTATACATTTGAATGCTGGCTTTTTCATAACCTTTGCATGAGTATAAGGTTTCGAAGTGCTCGTTATAGTTTACTTTCAATCCTTTACATAGGTTGTATGCGTTATCAAACTCAATGTTATTGCCTCGTTCAGCGGAGTTATATACTTTATTTGAACAGCCAGTTTTATCTTTGAGAGAGCCCATTGCAATATTTTTTTCTCTTATAGTAGGTCTCAAACTTTTTATTAATCTAGATTTTTTGTATTCGATTTTATAGTTGTATAGCGTATCAAGATACTTTTCGACTAGTGGGGGAGTAATATCTTTCAATTTTACTCCCTTGAAGAAGTTGTTGAGATTACTTACACATGCCTCCATTCGAGTAGCATAGACAAACGATTTAGTTTGGTAGGTTTTCTTCAACCACGTGTTGGCGAAGTCTGTGAATAATATGTTTGTGTCTTTACAGATTAGGCCTTTGACTTCATTATTCATTTTTTCTTCGAACTCAATTTTTAGTTTTTCTAATTCCTTTCTGGCTTTTGCATCGCTCATGCCTTCGGGTTTTCTCCATCGTTTGGTTTTGGTATCAAATTTGTTGGTCAGTGGATTTTTAACTTTCACTTGAATTGTATATGAAATTTGTCCGTTTTTTAGTTTGTTTGGTTTAGTAGATGCCATAGTTTATCACCTCGCTTATAAAATTTTTAGGATTGTTGGTGTGAATGATACACCATTTAAGTAATCTATTAAGGAATCCACGTCTACAAGGACTTTATTTCCTGTTTTTGTTAGAGAAATCTTCTCTTGTTCAGCAAGTTTTCGTATTAGGTAAGGACTTATATCAGTATCAGGGTCTAAGTCTTTTATGTATTGATATGCATTTGCAATAGTTCTCATCTTCATAGTGTAACCTCCGTTAAATGAAAAGGAGCCCACGAATTGTAGGCTCCAACACCACCGAAGTATTGCTTCAATGGTCAAAATTATAATATATTCTTTAATTACCGAATTTTTCAACATAGTTGACAGTGAAAAAATTGCTCTCATTTCTTCCGATGCCAACCCATACATCTATTCCTATCAACTCTTTGGGGTCGAACTCTTGCATTTCGAAGAGATTGAATCCAAGTGTAAAAAGGTATTTTGCTAAATTGCTTCCAGATGTAAAGTTAGCAGATAAGTTGTCTTGTCTAACTAACCTTATTCCAACATCAGGTATGTTAACTAGGTATATAACATTTAAGTAATAGCACTCATAACCATCGTTTAACGTTCCTCTAACCATCTGGAAGTCAACAATTGTTCCTTTGAACCTTTCATTTTCATCATGCGTCCAATCTATGTTTGGCGATAGATATGTTGGGTCGAACATTTTTTTGATAGTCCAACCATCCTTTTGATGCGATACAGCATTATTAGATAGTGTTTTCAAGTCAACCTTGGAGTTTCTAACAGATTGCCTATTATTAACATCAAAGTTTTTTGTTTGTCTAATTGGTTGGTTGTTACGAGGGTTTGAATAATATGTTTCAAAGTCCTCAAATAGTGGGTGTTCATAAATTTCATTTGTCATCTTCAACATCTCCTGTGTAAACATTTTTTAATGTGATATTTGTGTATACGAAGTGGTAATGCCTTCCGGCGTACACACTACTTTTAGATGAGTAAGGGCGATCCTTATCACACTTAGTGAAGTTTCTTTTCTTCCATTCGGAACGGTAGTTTTCAATTTGAGTGTAACCATGTTGGTTCAATAATGATTTTGCGTTATCGATTCCGATGTATAAATGCAACTCTTGCACGTTTGATTTATACCATGCCGTTCCAGTTGGTATAGTCAATCGCGAATCTAATATTTTTACTTCATCCTTTTTAATGTTAAATGCTTTAACATTATTAAGAAAGTAACTTTTGAAGTACTCATATGTGCATTTTGCTACATCTCTATCTTCTACTTGAGTTTGTTCAAGGGCAATTATGAACTGAATAATAGCATCGCAGTCCAGTTTGTTATCGAACAATTCATTAAGGAGACGAGTTGTCGAGAGAATTACCGCAAATTTCTTTGAGATTCTCTTTGATAACGCATCCTTTTTAACTTGAAGATTGCGAACTTCGTTTAGAGCTTCATCATAACGATTTTTTAGAGTTTCATCAGATAATGTTTCTATGAATCTGGCGAACTTTATACCTTTGAAGCCACAATGGTTATAGATTACTTCTTTGATGTGTTCGGATTGCTCACTAGATGAAGTCCATCCAACATCGTTAAGGTCTAATATACGGACTTCAAGCCCTTGTAATTTAGCGGCACTTTGCAATAATGGTATCTCTGTAGTAGTTACTGCGATACCATCGTAACCTTCTCTTGAGTTATCAACAGCACCCGTGGTTTTAGCCACAACGCGGCCCAAACCCTTACAAATATTGTAAATAAATTCGGACATGTTCATCTTCTTGTTGGTATCGATATCATCGAAACATATGCAAGGGCCATACATTCCTGCAAATTGCGCATAGAAACCAACATCACTAGCATTATTACGATTCAAAAACGATGAGTTCTCACGAGCATCACCCCAAACTGAAGCCATCAACTGAAGAGCGGTTGTTTTACCTGTGCTAGTTTTCCCTGATAGTCCTACCAGAATAACTCCAAGGTCGCATATATCTTTCAACCTTGACGCAACAACACCACAGAAACTTAGTACGTAAGCAATTGATAATGGTATTGAAGGATAGATATGTTCTTCAAGTAACTTGTCGTACACGTCTTCTGAACCGCGCTTGAATGCTGATACCGCCCTAGTACACTTTGAGACCTTTCCGTTAGGCAAGGTAGTTTCATCGTAAAGGAATACCTTCTTGCTATCGAGGTATCTCCAACCTAGGCAAGTGTTCTCGAAGGAAAAGAGTTCTTTTTTTATTGCCTGTTGTGCTTGGAATAAAATCCTGTTGTGGATGTATGGCTTAAAAAATTGCGTGAAGATTAAATAGTTTTTGTTGCAACTGGAAATTACCACATTAGTATCAGATATGCTTTCCATGTCGATTCTAAAGAACCTTTCGCTATTGCCATCATAGGTTCTAATCTCAACTTCATCATTAAGTGTTGATGGAATCTTTTTGATGATGCGAGTAACTTCGAAGTAATCGCACACATGCTCGGGTTTATCTTCTTTTTCTTCCTGCCATATCATGGCAGTTTTATCTTCGTTTGATTTGAGCATTTGTAATCACCTCTTGTTAATGCTTTGAACTTTTTTCTTATTCTAGTAGTTTTATTGTTTGATTTTAACATTGCTATTCACCTCCATAATGATTCATTAATTCCGCACACACATGAACCTACGCGCGCGAAGAATCATTGTATAATAGATTGCTCTTTCATTTTATTTTTAAAGAAAGGTGCAACCCTAAAAAAATATATACTAGAAGAAAATAAGAAGAAAATAATTGAAAGAAACTAAGAAAGAAATAATAATAATATAAAGAAAGAAATAAAGAAAGGTAAAGGTGGATGCGACGATGAAGGTAAAGGGATTGAAAGACTATGATACAGCCTATCAACTATTAGCGGACATTTACTCTTTTGTAGCAACTAAGAGAGATAGATTATACCGTAAACGAAACAACAAGCGAAAAGTGTATACTTCAAGTAATGTATCTCTTATTGAGTTTTTCGATTTAGTTTACTCAACAGGAGATGTTCAGTCTAGCGAAATCCGTGTCTTCAAGAACTTTGAAGATGAATATGGTGATGATATAGATGCCTTATATAATTCTAAATACGGGAAAGCGTGTACGTATAGAAGAAAGTATTTTAATATGTTCGTTCATGACTTTAATTGCAATAGCCTTACTGCTTTCGATATTAATGAGATAACAAAAAGAGTCAAGCAACCTAAGTTACTTGACCCTAATATTAATACTAAAGATGCTATCAAGTTTATGCGAGATGTTAATCACTCATACGATACTACAACCAAAAAAACGAAGTTGATGAATATGGATAATGCAAACTTTGATGGAGAAGATTTTGATGTCTGTTAACTGCGGGTTATTTTTTTGTGGAAGTCTACTTGAAATAAATGCAACGAATGATATAATTTAAGTGTAGAAAGAAGGGGTCGATATGACAGCAGAGGTTCAAACTAATCATAATCAATCATCAAAGAAGCAAAACGTAATTTATGGATGGATAGTAGGAATTATCTTATTTGTAGGAATGTTAATATGGTTAATGATGCCGTCAGGTGGTTTTGGCTCCCCAACAGTCAATGATTTAGAACCTGTTATGCAATCTAATATGAAAGTTGAAGAAATTGCTGGAAGTTATTATGTGACAATTACAGGTTCTGCTAGAAACACTTCTAAAAAAACAATGGACTATGTTAGTATAACATTCACACTTTATGATGCTAATGGAAATGTTATAGGCACAGCCATAGACAATCAAACTAATTTAGGAGCAGGCGAAACATGGCTTTATTCAGCGTTTGGAATAAGCACTACAACAAGACCTGTTAGTTGGAAATCAACAGATGTTTCGGTAATATGTTATTGATTCTTTGCATAAAAAAAGAACGAATCATTGTTCGTTCTTTTTTTCATTAGAGTCAACTTCTTTGCTATTTTTCATGTCTTCTGCAGGTTTTGTATTATGTGCTATTTCTGTTAATTTGTCAATTATTTCCCCAAACCCATAAATAAGCAAACACATCATATAACCACCTATAACCGCCGCTATGCAATACATAAAAACATATTTTTTATCGGCTCCTTCAGGAATGTTGAATATCATTATTACAATACCTGCCAACGCTACACCAAACAGCACGTGAGCCATTCGTTTTATCATTTCTCCAGGATTCTCAAACATAATTGTTGTCCTTAATTTTCGTTAGATGAATTGTCGCAAAGCGCCAGAATTCCACCTATAAGGTTTACAAAGATTAATAAACAGATTTTGAAACCAACGCTAACTTTTTCGCCACGTTTAATTTTTCCACTATATGAAACTGTCATTGGGATACACCATGCTAAAGGTAAGATATATAATCCCATAAATACTGTAGATATTATAAAGAATACTTTTGCAGCAACTGCTAAACCACTAACTTTAACATTTTGAGCTGGAACTGATTCTTTTACAGAACAACCGCAACCTGTACAAATGACTGCTTCTTTCAATAATTCTTTGCCACAGTGACTACAAAATTTAGTTCCTGAATTTTGTAGTGTAGAAACAGGTCTAATTGCTTCTATTTGACATCCACAGTTAACGCAAACAACTGCATCATCCATTAATTCTTTACCACAATTTTTACAATACTTCATAAAATACCCCCATACTTCAATTAATTTCAGTATACTAGAAACAGTGCTTTCAAGCAATCATTTAATTACAAAATAGCAAAAACGGAGTTAACTTCTTGTGAATTTTATGTCATCAGCAAATATTTTTATTACCGCTTTGTTGTTTAATTTGCATTTAGGACTCTTCTTAACTATTTTAGGTATGCTGTTTGAGATTATGTGATGTATTAATTTTGAACTATCTTCTTTGAATACATTACTAGGATTTCCTGTGAAATCTGTTAGCACTTTCATAGTGTGCTTATCTTGTGTGCGATATGCGAAGGCTATTTTAATACTATTTTTGAACTCTTTGTTTCTCTTTAGTTTATTAAGTTCAGTAGCGTAGTTACCTTCATTTGGGCATCCATCACACAATAGTACAACAATAGGTGGTTTAGCATACTTTATATCTCCCTTATACAATAGTTGCAGTTTCTTATAGGCAGCTTCTAGATTAGTTCTCCCATCTGCTTTCATTTTCTTGATGGAATGCTTACTTACAAACTTTGCTGTATCGTTGAAAGAGATTATATGCAGGCTACACAGTATGCCTTTCTTTTGATACTCTTCTAGTTTGCTTTGGAGTATGCGTGATGCTCTTTTGATGTCTTCGAGTGGTTGTCCTTTCATGCTTCCAGATGAATCTAGTAACATTATGATCTTTTGTCTTTGAATCTTAAGCATTGTCATTAACCTCCGAAACCCTCAAAACCCCCAACTTTTTGTAAGTTATAATGGATTCTCCTGTATCACATATTATGAATACTTTTTTCTTGTAGCCACCTATAACTAGTTGGAATTCTTCATCCTTTGGTGGTTCTTCGAATTCTTCGTCTTCATCGAGTATTACAATTTTGTTGATGTCACTTTCATCAAATTCGTATTCCATTATCATTGCTGTAAGCACTAAGTCTTTGAACATCTCTGAATTGATGATGTAGATGTTTACTTTCTCTTTTATATCTTTAAGCGTTCTTATTTCAATCATTTTATTACCTCCTTGTATTGAAAAAGGGAATTGTTGTCAATTCCCCTTGTGAGTGAAGAATGGTAGTTGTTCCAATTCATCACTAGTTATTACTTCCATTAGACTTTCTTCTAGCAGTAGTTTAGTAGGTAGGTCTGGGTTGATAATTATTCTTTTGTACTGATTGCACTTTTGACAGTAGTCAATGAAAGATAGTCTTTCAATGTAGAAGTTATCTCTTAGTTCTTCTTTGACAAGTTTCTCGTCAGAGAAAGCGATTACTGTTTCTTTGTCATTGGCAATAGTACTAATCAAAGTGTCATCAGTTTTGTGTTTCTTGAGCACCCAGATGTCCATGTATTTGACTACGATTAGAAGCATTGTTAGTCGTTGTGGAAGTGGCTCTTTATTGAATTTCTTTGCGATTGCTTCATACTCTTCACTTGAATACTTTAGTTTTAAGTTTTTCATTCTCTTATCCTTTCTACTCTTTTGCGAGCATCAAAACATTTCTTTCTTTTACGATGACGGTGGCTTGGGTGGCTTGGGTGGTTTGAACTGTGGTTACGTGCTCTAACACAAGTAGTATGTCCTTGCTAGTTAGACTTCGTTCATTTCCTTTACCATCATGCCTTACTACGAGAAGATTGCCAACTAGTGCAGGTGTGAAATCATCGTATATCGCACTTAAGGTTATATCTTCTTTCATTAGTCCTTCATCGTCACAAATTATGTCAAAGTATCTATTTCCGATTTTCATTGGCACTATATCTATTAACTTACAGTTTAAAATCTTGTAATAGGATTCTAGGCTTTTTTCTATTTCACATACATCTATTATATTAGATTTTACATCTACTAGTATTCCTTTAATTAGCATTTATATTTCTCCTTTCATATTGAATACACTTTATCCATGAAGTTACTGCTACTAATCTTTAATATCTCATCTACGGACTTGCCATCACCAAACATGCTAGCGAAGCAATATGCTAGTTGTGAAATCTGTGCACTATCGTACTTTAAGTAGATTCTTTTGATGTAGTCGCAGATGTGTTCGAAGTCATCATCATTAGCGTTTCCGAAGTACATCTCTACCTCTAATGCTACTGCTAGGTCTACGTGGTTGAGTCTATCTTGATGTTTAAACTCTGTTAATTGCTCTTTGTAGGTCATGAATCCACCTCGAGCAACTGGCACATTTCTTGATATGCTTCAATCATTCCATCACAAAAACCTCGCATGTAAGAGTTTGTTTTACCCGCTTTTTGGGCCTTAAGTGTGTTTTTTCTATGTTCCATATTTTTTAGCACCTCATCCATAGTCAATTTATGCCTTTTTTTCAGTTCTTTTGTGAATAGTTCAATTATCTTTCTATTCTGGGTTATTTGAAATACTCTGTGGTCCATCTCTGACTGCCTTGCTTCTTCCTCAGTCATCTTACACTTAACTATATACCAGTCCGAGTATTCACTTACTGGGTAGTTGAACTCTTTCTCAAGGTCTTCTTTAGCAATTTGTATCATGCTTCTTAGGTATGGAACACTATAATTACCTTTTCTTTTATACAGGTTAATAGCCTGTTTGATGGCTACTTCGATACTAAGTTTTGCTTCTTCTAGGTCTAGTCTAGTACTCATTTTAATCAACCTCCTTATGTTTGATTTTTGTACTATGAAAAAGGGTTTGAACTGATGCTCAAACCCGTAGTTTTATGTGTGGCTAAATTTTGCCCAAGTTTATCCAAGAAGGAAAAGTAGCCCAAAAAGTAGCCAAATTTTTCGAAAGTTACCAAAGTTAGTGAAACTATTGCAAAATACTTAATTTTATTAGATAATATTTACACTTGCTGCTTTAGTTTAGTGGTAGAACGGAGCCATGGTAAGGCTCAAGTGTAAGTTCGATTCTTACAAGCAGCACCATTCATGGTAATTACGAACTCTTCTATTAAGGAGAGTTCTTTTTTATTTTTATATAAATTCAATTCAAATAAATGCGTTCTATTATGCTTACGTATATATTTAAATAGACACTTTTGCTATTTTTTGTTGTTCAATTTAAATGTCATATTATCTACACTTAAAGTATAAAAGGGGGTATTTAAAATGAATACAGATAAAATTTATGCTGAAAAAATTGCTAGTGAATATGCTCCAAAGAAAACTAGTAAGATTATAGCACTTAAAAAACTAGATAAATATGTCAAAAAAGGAGCAATGACATTTTCCTACATATTTGGCAGTGTTTCAAGTTTAATTATGGGTGGAGGTATGAGTCTTGCAATGGGTGTAATTGGTGGTAATACTTTTAATAGTGTATTAGTAGGTATTATTATTGGATTAGTTGGTATAGCTGGAATTAGTGTTAATTATCCAATTTATAAAGCATTATTAAATAAGAACAAAAATAAATATCGTGATGATATTTTAAGACTATCTCAAGAAATTATTGATGAATCAAAATAGTTTTTATTTCAAGTTTAGAGAATTAAAACTCTTTTCTTCTATACTCTTCTAAAAGTATTAGAGCCATTTCTTCAGGAGTTTCTTTACAATCCCTTTTTAACCAAATTTTACAAATTTCTTTTATACCGGCTCCAAAAAAACTTGCGCGATAGAAAAGGTTGATGTTATTGGAATTGTTAGCGTTATCTTTTTCACCAATATTTTTTAAGATTTCATTTTTTGTGTTGGATTCTGCTAGCGTATCATAAGGGATATTTAAAAAAGCCTTATAGAAATATTTGTTGTCTTTAATAAATGAAAACATTTCAACAAAAGCTTCATGTGTTTGTCTTTCTCCAAAATTAAATATATTTGCTGTGTTTTTTGCAAATTTATTTTCTATCTTAATGATAAGATCATTTATATCGCTATAATGGAGATAAAAAGTACTTCTATTAATATTGGCTTCCTTACAAATTTGGCTAATTGTTATCTCTTCATATCGACAATTTAAAAGAAGCGATAAAAATGCGGTTTCAATTTTATCGCTACTTATTTTGTATCTTGAATTATTTTTTGTATTCATATAGATTCTCCTCTTTTATTATTCCAACAAAGTGTTGCTTTTTGTTGTGTGCACTTTTTCTTGATTTATTGTGATTATAAAATGAATTTACTATAATTTCATTAACTAGTCAAGTGTTGGAATAATACATATCTTGATTTAGATATTTCAAGGAGGATAAGGTTATGTCAGAGAAGAAAGAAAACATCTTTTCAAAAATAAAAAAATTTTTTAAGGTGGCATTTAGTGATATGAAAGAAAGCGCAAAAGCTCAACATGAAGTAGATAAGGCAAATTTAAAAGCGGCCAAAGCAGAAGCAAAAGCGAATTTTGAAGAAAACCGTGGAACAAACACATTTAAAAAAGCAAAAGCAGATGCTAAAAAGAATTGGGATGATGCTCATATGAGTCCAAAAGAAAGAACAGAAAAGACTAGATTAGAACAACAAAAGCAAATAGAAGAAGCTAATAAAAGAATAGAAGAAGCAAATGCTAGATATGAAGCTGCTAAAGTAGAAAAGAAAAAAGACTAGTTAGATCAAAAAGGAAGGACAGGAATGTTCTTCCTGTTTTGCGTTTTGAAGGAGGAAATATTTAATGTATGCAATTGAAATAAAAGATTTAAAGAAATCATTTAAGGGGATGTATGCTTTAGATGGGTTAAATATGAATGTTCCTATAGGTTCAATATATGGCTTTATTGGAGAAAATGGTAGTGGTAAATCTACTACTGAAAAACTAATTTGTGGACATTTAGTAAAAGATAGTGGCTCTATTAAATTATTTGGTAAAGATTATACTGATCCAGGGGTTAGAGTTAAAGTAGGAGCACTAATAGAAAATGCGGGGTGTTTTCCTAACTCTAGTATTTATATGAATCTAAAAATGCAAACATTGAATTTAGGATTGGAAAATGCCGATACAGAAATTGAAAGAGTTCTAAAAATTGTTAGAATGGAAGAATATGCTCAACTTAAATTCAAGAAATGTTCATTAGGTATGAAGCAAAGAGTAGGTATTGCTATGGCTCTACTTGGGAATCCATCCTTACTTATATTAGATGAACCAATAAATGGGCTAGATACTGATGGAATGAAAATAATGAGAGAGGTTTTAGTGGATATAACTCAAAATCATAATTGTACTATTCTTATAGCTTCTCATATATTAGGTGAATTAGAAAAAATAGCTACTCACTATGGAATTATTCGACAAGGTAAAATGATTCAAGAAATAAGTGCTAAAGAAATGGAAGGAAGATGTAGAGTTTTTACTTCTATAAAAACTAAGGATATAAACGGAGCCAAAATATTGTTAAAGAAAAAATATGGCGTTGTAAAAGAAGAAGATGGTTATTTGAGAGTTTATGATGTTAATGAAACGGAAGAAATAGTTGAATATTTGTTAAAAAATAATCATGTAGTTAGTGAAATAAAAAAGAATAAAATTGGTTTAGAAGAATATTATGTTGAACTAATGTCTAAAGGGGAGGAAAAGTAAAATGAATGAACAATTAAAGTTTGAATCTCCTAGCTTTATTAAAAGAATAAAAGGAATGTTAGGGGTAGATTTTTATAGATTATTCCATACTCCATTATTTTATATTTTTATTGCAATAGCAGCAATTATTCCTGCGATGATACTTGCAATGACAGGGATGGAAAATCCTACAACTGGGGAAATAGTGAAATTATACGATAATACTTGGCAAGTTGTAGCAGCTAGTGAACCAATATACATTGTCAGAGATATTGCAGAATATGCAAATATGAATATGGTGTATATTTTTGGAGGTATAATGGTTTCTATTTTTATTGGGCATGACTATAAGAGTGGTTATGTAAAGCAATTATTTACAACACATGCAAAAAAACAAGACTATGTGATATCTAAAACTGCAATAGGAGCATTTTCTATGGCTTGCATGTGCATTACTTATTTAATTGGAACAATTGTTGCAGGCCTTATAGTTCAATACTCATTCTCTGTAAATATAGGATCATTGCTTATTGCAATATTATCCAAAATAATAATGAGTCTTGGATGGTCGAGTTTATATACGATGCTTAATGTTATATTTAGAAGAAATTTTGGAATATCTATTGCTTCGTGTTTCTTTTTTGGAACAGGTATCTTAATTATTGGCGTTGCAGCAATCGTAGGAAATTCAGGATTATTAAATATTTTCTTGTATGGTTCTTCTGTATATGCTTGCTTAACTAGTAATTTTTTAACAATGCTAGTCTGTATAGGAATATCTAGTTTGTGGACTATTATTTACAATTTGCTAGGTACTTATATACTTTCTAAAAGTGATGTGTATTAGGAGGTGTCATTATGAATGCGATTGAAATAAGAAATTTAAAAAAGAATTTTAAGGAAAAACAGGCAGTATGTGGATTAAATATGACAGTTCCTTTAGGAGCAATATATGGTTTTATTGGAGAAAATGGAAGTGGTAAATCTACCACAGAGAAAATGATATGTGGGTTACTGTTACCAAGCGAAGGGTCAATTAAATTATTTGATAAAGATTATACAAACGAAGAAATAAGGTATAGTGTTGGCTGTTTAATAGAACAACCAGGATGTTTCTCTAGTTATAGTGTTTGGAATAACTTAATGTTGCAAGCTACAAACCTTAATATTAAGAATCCTGAAGATGAAGTTAGAAGAGTTCTTAAATTAGTAAGAATGGAAGGGGCTGCTTCAAATAAATTTAAAAATTGTTCTTTGGGAATGAAACAAAGAGTAGGTATTGCTATGGCACTTTTAGGTAAGCCGAAATTACTTGTTTTAGATGAGCCAATTAATGGATTAGATGCTGATGGGGTAAGAATTGTACGAGAAGTATTATTAGACATTACTAAAGATAAAGAATGTAGTGTTTTAATATCTTCTCATATTTTAGGAGAATTAGAAAAGATTGCTACTCATTATGGAATCATTAGAAATGGAAAAATGATTAGAGAAATGACTAGTGAAGAGTTAGAAAAAGATTGTCCTATTTATATAGCTTTAAAGACTAAAAATATCAATAAAACTAAATCAAAGTTAGTTGATAAATATTCAAGAGTTGAAGAAGATGAAGAAGGATATTTAAGAGTATATGATAATGTTATTCCAGAAGATGTAGTGGTTTATTTATACAACAATGAAATAATTGTTGAAGAAATTAGAACTGATAAGATTTCACTTGAAGAATATTATATAAATTTGATGAATAGTAAGGAGGGTAAATAATTATGGTTAGCAAATTAATGACTATGTTAAAAGTTGATTTTAGAAGAATGTTTACCACTAAACTATTTTATATAATGATGGGAATATCTATTGTTAGCCCAATTCTTATACTTGTTATGACTACAATGATGGATGGGACAGTAAGTGTTAATCCTCAAACTGGTGTAGAAACAGTAATTGAAGGATTTGATTATGTTTGGCAGATAATAGCAACTCCTAGTAATGCTGATACAATGAGTATGGGGTTAGTTAGTATGTGTAATATTAATATGTTTTATTTTGCTATTGCAGTACTTACTACTATTTTTACAAGTGATGATTTTAGAAGTGGTTATTGTAAAAATTTATTTACTAGTAGAAGTAGTAAGAAAGAATATGTTGCATCTAAAACAATTACTTTATGTTTTAGTGGAGCATTAATGTTAATTGGTTTCTTTATTGGATCATTTTTAGGTGGAGCAATATCTAATTTACCTTTTGATTTGAATGGCGTAACAGTAACTAATATTGCAATGTGTATGTTAACTAAAATAATTTTAGTATTAGTGTTTGTGCCAATGTATGTGACAATGAGTGTTGCTTGTAAGAGTAAATTATGGTTGTCGATTGTATCTGCTTGTGGAGTTAGTGCACTTTTATTTATGATGGTTCCTATTATTTCTCCTCTTGATTCAACAATAATAAATGTTATCTTGTCTTTAGTAGGAGGTCTTTTATTTAGCGTTGGATTAGGAATAGCAAGTAATAAAATTTTAAATAAAACGAGTTTAGTATAATTATGAAAAAGACTATTAAAGTATTTGAAAAAAATAAATATGTTGAAAAGGAAGTAAATTATATTCCTTTTAGATATATTGTTGCGATGCTATTAACTATATTTGAAATAGTTTCTATTATTGCCATTATGGTAATTCTAGCAATATATGTTCCATATTTTTATGTAGCGATAATGATTACTGTAGTTGGTGTTATTATTCAAATAATAGGTAGTAATGAAAATCCTGATTATAAAGTTCCTTGGTTATTATTTGTTATAATTTTACCAATTGTAGGATTAATGCTTTATTTTATCTTCCATCAAAGGAAATTTCCTAAAAGGCATTTTAAAAGGTTAAAGAAACTTAATAATAGTTTAGATTATGATGATAGTAAAGAATTAGAATTATTAAAGAAAGACAATGAACTAATTTATTCTCAAGTAGAACAACTTAAAAAGATAAGTGGAACACATTTGTATATTAATAATAATCTTACTTATTTTTCTTCAGGAGAAGAAATGCATAGGTCTATATTGGAAGAATTAGAAAAAGCCAACAAATTTATATTTTTAGAATATTTTATTATAGAAGAAGGAATATTTTGGAATTCTATTTTAGAGATTCTTAAAAGAAAAGTAAGTGAAGGTGTAGAGGTTAAAGTTGTTTATGATGATATTGGATGTATGAATACATTGCCTGGTAATTATTTTAAACAGTTAAGAAAAATGGGTATAGAAGCAGTTTTATTTTCCAAGTTAAAAGGCCAGGCTGATGGAGAATTCAATAACAGAAGTCATAGAAAAATATTAGTTATAGATGGAAAAGTAGGATTTACTGGTGGAGTTAATATCGCAGATGAATATATTAATGAAAAAGAAGTTTATGGTCATTGGAAAGATACAGGAATAAAAATTATTGGTCCTGCGGTTAATGAACTAACAAAAATGTTTTTATCAGACTATTACATAAATGTAAAGAAGGAAGTTCAAATAGATTTTTCTTTTTATTATAGTAATTATGAAAGTAAAGAAAATAATAGCTATATTATTCCATTTGGTGATGGTCCTAATCCAATATATGAAAGACAAGTTGGTAAAACAGTAATTATGAATATACTTAATCAAGCAACTAAATATGTTTATATTACAACTCCATATTTAATAATTGATAATGAATTAATGAGAAGCATAGAAAATACAGCCTTAAGAGGAATTGATGTTAGAATCATTGTTCCGCATATTCCAGATAAAAAGATTGTGTTTGAAATGACTAAGAGTAATTATGAAATTTTAATTAAATCTGGAGTAAAAATATGCGAATACACACCTGGATTTATCCACTCAAAAATGTATATTAGTGATGATAATCTTGCGATGATAGGAACGATAAATTTAGACTATAGGAGTTTAACTCATCATTTTGAAAATGGTGTAGTAATTTACAAAGATAAATGTATAGAAGATATGAAAAAAGATTTCATAGATACAATGAATGAATCAGAGTACATTGATAGAGATTTAGGAAAAGATAATTTAATTAAAAGATTTATAAAATCAATTGTAAGGATATTTTCTCCTTTATTTTGATAAAAAATAAAAGAAAGAGGGTATTAATATGAATGAGAAAGAAACAAAATATGTAGAAAGAACTTTAAAAGGTTACAAAGATCAACCTGTAACTAAATTGGATGAATTAAGAAATTTAGATAAAGAAGCTAAAAGAGGTCCAAAACTATTTGCATATGTATTTGGTAGTATTGGGTCTTTAGTATTAGGGTTTGGAATGTGCATAGCGATGCAAGTTATTTTAGCTGATCTAATGGTAGCAGGAATCATCATAGGATTAATGGGAATTGCTATGGTTAGTGTTAATTATTCTATTTATAATAAAATGTTAACTAATAGCAAAAGAAAATATAAAGATAGAATTGAAAAATTAAGTAATGAATTATTAAATAAATAATGAATTTAATTTAAAATAACTACAAAGAGGGATTGTAATGCTGAAAATAATAAATCAATATAGAGGTTTATCTTTTGAAGATAAAACAATATTTACTACTAGATTATCTATTTTATTAAATCTTTTTTTAGGGATAGGAAAGATATTCTTATCCTTCTTTTTTGGTATTTTCTTTTTAGTCGCAGGAATAGTAAATATTTTTATTATGCTTACTAAACTAGAGTGCTATTTAGGAGTTAATAATCCAGAAAAGAAAACATTTGAATATAGAAATAGATGTGTGGGGATATTTCTTTTAATTGCAGGATTAGAATATTCAATATATATGGCTAGAATGATATTTACTGATGTATCAATAATGGATTATGATATGATTTTGGGTATTATAATTGCCTGCGTATCTTTTGCGGAGTTAGCCATAGCAATTAAGGGGTGTTTTAATTCATTAGGGAAAGGGCATTATTACAGAAATATTAAATTAACTAGTTTGTGTAGTGCATTAACTGCAATAGTTTTAACTGAAGTTGCATTAACTTCATTTGCTAGTGCAACTGATTTAAGAGTAGTTAATGGAATAGTAGGAATGGTAGTAGGAATCATTATAATATTAATTTCTGCTTATGTTTTTGTTGCTCCTAAAGTTAGTATTGTAGATAGAGAACATAATGTTTACAAATTAAAAGAAGATGGAGAAGGGATAAAAGACGAGGAGATTAGAATCAAATTAACTAATAGTAAATTTTATAGAGATTATGTATATGTTGGAAAAGTAGATGGCGATATCATTGATGGGCATATAATTCAAGAAAAGATTCCAATATGGAGTTGGAATATATATATTTTGATTTTAGTGTGTGTTTTATCAGAAATACTTATATTTCCTTATGCTTTTGGAGCACTAGTGTATCATTTTAAGTGTAGGAAGATAATTAAAAAATTAGATGATATAATGTTAGAAAAGGGTTATGAAAAATCAAAATAAAAATGTGTCAAAATTAAGCTGACACATTTTTTTGTCTTATAATCTTATGTAACGTAACTAACCTTAAAGGTAAACTGATGATAATTAAATAACAGAAGTTCGTTATTACTATTGAAAGTCGCACTATGAAAGTCGTATGCGAACTCTTTTAAGTTAAAGGGTTCATTTTTATTATTAAATATATAACAAAGGAAATAGCAAATAAAAAAAATAAATGGTATTATCTATATAAGAGAGGTGTTTTAATGAAAAAATTATCAAAAGGAAGAATTTACAGATTCTTTATGGCAGACGTAGCCAAAGGATTATTTAATGGTATGATTGGTAATTATTTGTTGTATTTTTATCAACCTACTAGCAAATCAGGAATTTTATCTTTGTTGCCAGAAAATAAAATTTTAGGATTTATTACTATTATGGCATTGCTCACGGCGATAGGAAAAGTGCTTGACGCTATAAGTGATCCGATAGTAGCACAATTATCAGATAGATGTACATCTAAATGGGGTAGAAGAATGCCGTTTTTAAGAATAGGTGCTATACCATATGCATTGTGTGTTTTCTTAGTATTTATGGCTCCATTTAATCCAGGCAGTGTATGGAATGCAATTTGGGTTGGGGTGTTTTTAGTATTATACTATACAGCATATACAATTTTCTTTATTCCACATCGTGCTTTAGTTCCTGAAATTATTCCGGATCATAAAGAAAGGGTAGGTTATTATGCTGTTAGTACGGCCTTTTTTATGGGCTCAAGTGCAGTAATGTATGCAACAACATTATTTGTTAGCTTCTTTAAAAATATGGGGATGGAACCAATTGCAGCATGGAGAACAGTGTTTGGAATATTCGCCTTGGTTGGAGGAATTTGTTTAACAATATCAGCGTTTGCTTTTCATGAACCTGATTATATAAAAGAAACTTCACATCCAACAGATTCTGTTTTTAAGTCTTTTGGAATCGTTTTGAGAAATAAAAACTTTATTATATTTAGTTTAGGAGATTTAGCAAGTTATATTTCAATGGCTTTCTTTCAAACGTCTATGTTATATTACATAACAATATTATTGAATATCAAAGAATCAATGTCATTTTTAGTTATGGCGATTGCTATTGTAGCGTCAATTTGTTTATTTCCGCTCATTGTTAAAATTTCTAAAAAGTTTAATAAAAAGACTCCACTTATTATCGGATCTTGGATTTTTGCTGCAGTATTTACTTTCATTTTCTTTGCAGATGAAATTGCAGCTTTAGTACCAGGATATGAATTAGTTTTAGGAATTGTTATGGGATTAACAGTTTCCTTTCCGTTTGCATGTATTAATATTCTGCCTCAATCAATACTTTCAGATATCATTCAACAAGATACAATCGTTAGTGGAGTAAGACGAGAAGGAATATTTTCAGCGATTAAAACATTTATTGATAAAATTGCTTATGCAGTGGCAATGATGATTGTTTCAAGTGTACTTGCAATAGGAGCATTAAAAGGTGAGTCTGTAGGCTTGCTTGGCATAAAATTAACAGGAATATTTGCGTGCGTATTTAGTATTATTTCGGTTGTTTTCTTTATGTTATACAATGACAAAGACGTTACACGTACAATTGAAGAGCGCAATAAAGAAAAGGAGAATAATTAAGTATGTCTATATATGTTATTTATGCTCTATTAGCAGTAATTGTATTATTTATTGCGTATATAATTATTATTGCAGCATTAGCAGCTAAAAAAAGAAAAACTAGTAAGGAATATAGGAAAAATGTAGATGAAAATAAATTAGAGCTTTACGTTAATAAATTATCTAAAATGCTTAAGTGTAAAACTGTATATACAGATGACCAAAAATATGAAGAAGAATTTATTAATTTTAGAGAAGTTTTAAGAAATGAATTTCCTTTGATTTATCAAAAAGGCGAATTAAAAATGTTTGATGGTTGTTTGGTATATAAAATTAGCGGAAACAACCCAAGCAAAAATATTTTACTGATGTCTCATCATGATGTGGTTTTAGATGAGGGAGAGTGGAAATATCCAGCTTTTGAAGCAGAGATTCATGATGGGGCAATTTATGCTAGAGGAGCAATTGATACAAAAACATCCCTATTTGCAGAACTTCAAGCTGTAGAAGAACTATTAGAAGAAAATTATAATTTCGAAGGATTTAATGTTTATATTGCCTCATCAAATAGTGAAGAAGTAGGAGGGCAAGGGATTGTACTTGCAAAAGATTACTTTCTTCAAAATAGCATTCACTTTGATGTGGTTTTAGATGAAGGTGGAGCAATTGTAGAAAAGCAAATGCCAGGAGTAAAAAATAAGAGCGCAATGATTGCTGTTCATGAAAAAGGAAGACACAGTTTTAAATGTGTAGCAAAACCTTTAGTAAGCGGCCATACAGGTTTGAATCCGGTAAAAGATAATCCGGTAGAAAGAATGTCTTATTTTATTAGAGATGTAAAGAAATCAAAAATATTAAAAAAAAGATTTGTAAAAGAGGTAGAGGAGTTATTTATTAACCATGCGCCATACATGCCATTTGGTTTAAGAATTTTATTTGCAAACTTTAAAATATTCAAAGGGTTATTATTGAGATTATTACCTAAATTTAGCCCTGTAATTGAAGCAATGTTATCTACTACACTATCATTTACAAAAATTAGTAGCAATGATAAAAAGGAAGTGGAGGCGACTGCATTTTTTAGATGTCTCAGAGTTGAACAATTAGAAAAAGAACTTATTGAATTTAAAAAGATTGCAAGTAAGTATAATATAGAAATAGAAGCGGATATTGTAGATTACTGCACACCATCCAATAGTAGTATGGATAATTATAAATTAGTGGAAAAGGTGTTAAATAAAAACTTCCCAGATGTTATAGTTTCCCCATTTCTTTTAACTGCAGGAACTGATGCAAGAAGGTTACCAGAAGTAGCGTCTACAATATTAAGATTTGCACCAATAGATTTAGATACAAAACAATATAAATCTATTCATAATCCTGATGAGCACATCAAGATTAATAATATTGGCGAATGCGTAATGTTTTACAAAGATTTTATCAAAGAGTATAAATAGTATAAGGAGTGTTGTTTATGAATGAACTTTTTGGTTTAAAACATATAATTTTAATTTTATGTTCATTGGTTGTTGCCGTTGTTTTATTTATGCTTTCTAAAAAAATGAAGCATAATCAAGTGTGTAAAACTTTGTTTTATATAGGGATAGTTTCTGAGATAATCAAAATATTTTACTATACAATAGTAAATGAAGATAAATATGGTGGCATTTTACCTAAATCAGATTTGCCATTTCACTTGTGTTCTATACAGATTATTTTCATTGCTATTGTAAACATTGCTACTAGTGAAAAACTTAAAAAATTTATACTTAGTTTTATGTTACCTAGCTGCTTGTTTGGGGGAATAGCAGCAATTTTAATCGCTACAGATTCTTCTAGAAATGGTAGTTTTGTTATCACCTTACAATATTTCCTTTATCATGTTTCTTTAATAGTTTTCGCTCTTCATTTATTTACAAGCAAAGAAATCAAATTTGGTATAAAAGATTATTTTAATTGCTTAAAATTTTTACTAATTATAATGTTCTTTTCTATTTACATTAATAGTATAGTATACGATGGTAGTTCCTCTATTAACTTTATGTATGTAGTTTCACCCCCACAAGAGGGTTTACCATTTTTAAATGAAGATAAAGGGTGGCTAGTTTATATTTTGCGTTATGCATCATTAATTTTAGTTTGTGTAAGTTTGTGTTACATCAAACCCATTATTACTTCTATTAAAAATTTGAAAAGCAATAACCCTGGGGAAAAATAAAAATATATATTACAAATTAATAAATAAAGGAGAGGGAATTGTGTACAAGGGAGACCATAAAAAAGGAGAAATAGAAATAACTAAAGAAGTTAAAGTTTATGAAAATAGATTTTGTGAGTTTTATGATGATGAAGTAGTATTTCCTAATGGTAAAGAAGGGAAATATCTAAGACTTGCTATGAAAGGAAAATATAGTGTAGCAATTTTGCCAATCACCAAGAGTGGAGAAATGGTTTTTATAAAAACTTTTAGGCATTCAGCAAGAGGTTGGGGATATGAAGTTCCTAAAGGGTATGGAGAAGAAAAAGAAGAACCTATAAATTGTGCTGTTAGAGAGTTAAGTGAGGAAACTGGGTTAAGAGCAAAAGAGTTTGTTTATTTGGGCTTATATCATGAATCACCTTCTTCAGTTCAATATGGGCTCCATTGCTTTTTAGCCCTTGATTGTGAAAAAAAAGATAATGTGAAACTTGAATATTCTGAAACAATAAAAGGAACAATTTTGGTGAAATCCTTACAAGAGTTACAAGACTATGACTACAAAGATGCAATAACAGAAATGATGGTAAATAAATATATTGTTACCAAAAATAAAATAGGATAATTTAAAAAAAATAAAAGTTGGGTTTTGCCCATCTTTTATTTTTTATTTTATTTATAAATGGTATATTAAACTTAAGAGGTGATATTAGTGGAAGAGAATTTTTTATTTTTAGATAATGCGATAAAAATGATTGTTCAAAAACTTGATTATCATAAAATAAATTTTTATATAGTAGGAGCACTTGGAGCATATATAGATGCTAAAATTTCTCTTCAAAGAAATCACGATGATTTAGATTTAATGATAGAAGAAAAAGATATTGAAAAAGTCAAAGAAATATTTAAAGACAGTGATTTTATGTTTTTTGATGATAGATATATAAATAATAAATATCTTAACCAATGGGGTTATCCAGAAGGAAATCATGAAGTTTACGCAAATCATAAGTTTAGTAATTTTCATATAGGTTTTTTCTATATAGAAAAAATAATGAAAAATATACAATAATCGAATATTTTAAAGAAAATGGTAAATGTAAAAGACTGGAGAGAAGTTTACCCATAGAAATTTTTAATTATCAGTACAACGATATAGCAGAGTATAAAGGAATAAAAGTTAAAGTAGCGAGAAAAGAACTAATTTATAAAAACAAAAAAGTTATGAATAGAGAAAAAGATATATTTGATATAAAAAATTTAGAGCCTGCAATAGATTTTAAAATATTAGATAAATTAAAAGGGATTAGTAAAATTAGAGAAACAATTATCGTTGATGTGTAAAAAAATGAAATAAAGTTAAAACAAAGGGGTGGTAAGTATGATGAGTATTACAATAGGAAAAGAATTTAAAGGGAAATATGATTTTAGAGAAACATGTTTTGGCATTGTGGAAAATGATAACAAATTATTAGTTGTAAATAAAAATAATCAGTATTCACTGATAGGTGGAGGAATAGAAGATAATGAATCATTTAAACAGTGCCTAGAAAGAGAGTTTCTTGAAGAATCGGGATATAGTATAAAATCTTTCAAAGAGTTAGTCCAAATTGATTGCTATTGGTTAGCAGGTGGAAAATATCCTCTTCTTTCAAGGGCTAATATTTTTGAGGTTGAAGTAGATTTAGATTTTAAGAAAGAAGCGACAGAAGAAGGATGTTATCTTGAATGGATAGATATAAATGAGGCAATAGAGCAAATGCCACTGCCATATCATAAAAAAGCTATAGAATTTCATGTGAAGAAGAAAGGCTTAAAAGCATAACTGTAAAATGTGATAATTAATTCACAAATAAATAAATATATTATTTATATTTATTTAAAAAACAAGATAAAGCTTTTAATAAAAAATATAATATTGTACAAGAGGAATGTATAAACTTTAAACGATTACCATCCTAAGAAAATGGTTTGTGTTAAGGAGAAAAAAAGATAAGTATATGGTTGAAAATGTACTGAACTAGTCAAGAAAAAGTAGACATATAAAAAGTGTTATGTAAATCCCAATTGAGTTCTATACTCGATTGGGGTTTTATATTTTAAAGCATAAGAAGGTCTTAGATTATTATGGTCGAAAATAACTGAATCTATATAAT
>JBGVED010000032.1:0-36633 GCA_045119835.1 Bacilli bacterium
ATTAACACTACCATTATTTCCTTCAATCACTAATATTCCATTATTTGTTATAGTTGTCCCTTCCATTATTTCACAACTTAAACTATAATCACTTAAATTTAATATTACTTCTTTTCCACTCTGCAATACTACACATGAAGAAATATTCTTTAACAACTTTATAACATTTCCATTTGTTACATTATTAAACGCCACTTGTAATGTTCCATAAACTCCTACTACTTCTCCTCCACTAGTTTCTTCTTGTACTGAACCTAAAAGGTATGCATTACTGTGATCATCATACCAACTAGCACCATTTTCTATATTATCAAAATAAGTAGAACAGTTAGCACTGCTAGTTTGACAAGTATAACTATTTGCCCCTTTATTTATCTTACCATCATAAAAACTTAATACGGCACTCGTACTATTTACATATAATCCTCCTACAATATAAGGATCACTTTGTGATATTTTAGCATCTTTTACACCAAATGTTAAAGAATATGATGTACTACTTCCAGCACTATATACACCATATTTTGTACTTCCTGTTGCTGTTACAGTTCCTGATTTTATTACTGTTGATGTTCCTCCTGCATATATTCCATATGCTACATATGAAGAAGTTGGGCCTGTAACAGTAATACTTGCTCCATCTACAGTTAACGTTCCTCTATTATCTATTCCCCATGCATCATCACCAGTATTTTTTGAATTTATTACTGTACCCCCTTTTACTGTAGTATTTCCCGCATTATATATACCATATGCATCATAATACGTCGTAGTAGTACTTATACTACCTCCAGTTACTACAGCAGTTCCACTACCTACATATATTCCATATCCATATGCTTTTATAGATACAGTAATAGATGTATTTTTGACTTCTAGTGTTCCACTACTATATATTCCATATGCTTTATATGAGTTACTACTTGTACTACCAGTAACAGATAAAGTAATTCCATCAATATTCAAAGTACCCGTATTATTTATACCATACACATTCGAAGAAGTATATGTGGTAGTCAACGTTCCATTTCCTCTAATTGTTAAATTACCATTATTAGCTATAATTGGTGTTGATGTATAACTAAATGTCTTACCATTCATATCTAAAATTAAAGTTTTTCCGCTTGCTAATGTTGCAGTTCCACTCAAATTTTCTAACATCTTTATAGTGTTACCACTTACGCCATTAGTAAACGCTGCAGATAATGTTGAATGATATGCAACATGTTGCCCGCTAGGATTAAATTCTTCAATTACTATACTTAAATATGCTTCATTTCCATTATCAACCCAAGAAAAACCAGTTTCTATAGCATCAAATGAACTTGAACACACTGTATAACTTCCATTACAAGCAGAACTGCTTTGTCCTTTCTTTATTATTCCATCATAAAAATAAAGTTTTGCACTTGTACTAGAAACATAAAGTCCTCCATTTATCTCCGGATTAATCTTAGATGCCGAACCATCTTGAGTACCAAAAGTTGTTACATAAGATGTACTAGAACCATAATTATATACTCCATATACAGATCCACTTGTAGTTGTTGCAGTTATTGTACCACCTTTTATAGTATTAACTGTTCCATATGCATATAATCCATATGAATTTCCAGTAGATGTAGTACTAGTTACACTTCCTCCACTTTGTGTATAAGAAGATGTATTATAAACACCATAAGCATACGTAGAGCTAGAAGTTGCACTTACACTTCCTCCATTTAATTTAAATGTAGCACTGTTGTTTACTCCATAACTATATGGCGAAGTGGCACTTATAGTACCATCATTCATCGTAAATGTAGATGAATTTAGATTAATAACTCCATAAGAATACTGACTTGCACTAGCCTTAATAGTTCCTCCATTCATCTCTATTGTAGAGGTATTGTAATTATATACACCATAACTATAATAATTAGTTGTTTTAGATTCTATAGTACCCCCATTTAATACAAGTTTAGATGTTGCTGCACTATTATACACCCCAACACTATAATAATATTGTTGAGCATATATCTTTCCACCATTTACATTAAGTGTTCCTACATTGTATACCCCATAAGTTTTGTAATCAGAAGAACTGTTAAAGTTAGAAATAACACTTACTGTGCTGCTATTTAATGTAACAACTCCTCCTGAATTAATATATATACCATATCCATAATAAGTTGTAGTACTCAAATTAATCGATCCTTCACCAACAGAATCCATTATAGTAAGATTACCTGTTACATTTAACACTTTAGTACTAGTAGATGATGTAGTACAAGTAATTGTTTTACCACTTAAATCTAGTATTAAAGTTTTTCCACTTGCTAAGCTTACATTGCACTCATTTAAATCTACTAAAGGTTTTATAGTATTGCCATTTACTCCATTACTAAAAGCTGCAGATAATGTTGAATGAGTTGCAACACGATTTCCACTAGAGTTAACTTCTTCTATTAAAATATCTAAATATGCTTCACTTCCATTATCTACCCATCCATATCCAGTTTGTATAGCATCAAAATAAGAAGAACATTTTGCAGTACTACTATTACATACATAACTATTATACCCTTTCTTTATTATACCATCATAAAAATTAAGAACAGCATTTGTGCTATATACATAAACTCCTCCATTAATTTCAGGACTTGTTTTTGAAGGAACTCCACCAGATTCTCCAAACGTCGTTTTATATGAAGTCGAAGAGCCATAATTATACACTCCATATACAGTATATCCAGTAGTTGTATTTGTTCCTGTTATACTTCCTCCTTTTATAGTATTAACAGCACCATACGCATATAATCCATAAGAACTTCCAGATGTTGTAGTACTAGTTACACTTCCTCCACTTTGAACATAAGTTCCTGTATTATACACACCATAACTAGTGTTAGTGGTAGCAATACTACTTATACTTCCTCCATTAAAATTAAATATTGATGTATTAGAAACGCCATAACTAGTTGTTGTTTTAGTTTTACTAGTTATTGTTCCATTATTCATAGTAAATGTCGCCGCATTATATACACCATAACTATATGTTGAGGTTAATGCTTCACTATTTATCTCACCATTATCCATCGTAAATGTTGATGAACTTTGATTATACACACCATAACTATAACTATTAGCATTAGAAGTTATTTTACCACCAGTCATTTCTATTGTAGAACTACTATTATTATATACTCCATAAGCATAACTAGTACTTGCTTTAGCCTCTATTTCTCCTCCGCTTAATACAAGTTTAGAAGTAGCCGCACTGTTATATACACCAACACTATAATAATATTGCTGTGCATATATCTTACCACCATTTACATTTAATGTACCTACATTATAAACTCCATAAGTCTTATAATTAGAAGAACTATTATAATTAGAAGTAGAATTTATTGTGCCTCCATTTAATATAACCACTCCTCCAGAATTAATATATATAGCATAATTACCATAATTAGAAGTAGTAATTATATTAATAGAACCATCATTAGCAGAATCCGTAATTGTTAACGTTCCACTTACATTTAGTACACTAATACCAGTACTTGTTGTGTTGCAAATAATAGTCTTACCATTTAAATCTAAAGTATATTGTTTTCCTGATGATAAAGAAACACCACATACCCCTAAATTATCTAATAACTTGATAGTATTTCCGCTTACCGCACTACTAAAAGCAGTAACTAAACTAGAATGATATGCAACATGATTTCCTGCACTATCTAATTCTTCCATTACAATACTTAAATAAGCCACACTTCCATCATCTACCCAACCATATCCTGTTTCAACATTATCAAAATAAGTAGAACAATTAACACTACTACTATTACATGTATAGTTATTATGTCCCTTCTTTATTATTCCATCATAAAAATTAAGAACAGCATTTGTATTAACAACATAAACACTTCCATTAATCTCAGGATTTGTTTTGGATGGAACCCCGCCTTGAGCTCCTATTGTAATAATCGAAGAAGTAGTCGTACCATTACTATAAATACCATAAAAAGTAAAATCCGAAATAGTTGTTGCTCCTCCAGAACCCATATCTAAATTTATCGTTCCACTAACAAAATTCAAAACACCAGTATTATTATAAATACCATATACATAATTAACTCTTTCTGAACTACTATCATTAATAGGATCAATAGATTTAACAAAAATTATAGGCCCATCTACAGTTAACGTACCACTATTATACAAACCATAAGCATATCCATAACTTCCACTAGACCAAGAATCATAACTATGATTTACTGATATTGTTCCACTACCCATAATTGTTAAATTTCCATAATTTTCTATACCTTTTAATGTTTGTGTTCGTACTCCTAAATCACACGTTATTTTCTTCCCATTCATATCTAAAGTCAATGTTTTTTCACTTGCAAGAGTTGCATTACACTCATTTATGTTCTCTAATAATTTTATGGTATTTCCACTTACTCCATTACTAAATGCATTTGCTAATGTTGAATGATAAGCAACATGATTACCAGCACTATTTAACTCTTCCATCAAAACACCTAAATAAGCCTCACTATTATCTTGAACCCAACTATATCCAGTTTCTATAGCATCAAAATATTCAGAACATTTATTAGAGCTACTATTACATATATAGTTATTTTTACCACTCTTTATTATTCCGTCATAGAAGTAAAGGCTTGCACTTGTACTATTTACATAAACTCCTCCTGTTATTTCTGGACTTGTTTTAGATACAACTCCATCTTGAACGCCAAATGTTGTTTTATATGATGTACTAGTCCCTTGATTATATACTCCATACACTGTTCCACTTGTACTATTTGCACTTATTTTTCCAGCTTTTATCATATTAACAGTTCCATAAGCATACATACCGTAAACTGCACCAGTAGTAGTTGTAACACTAACCTCTCCATCATTCATTGTAAAACTACCAGTATTATATATTCCATATGCACTACTAGTTGCACCATTAACCTCAATTTTCCCACTATTCATTACAAAAGTAGATACATTTTGAATTCCATAAACATAATATTTACCAGTACTTGTTATTTCTGTACCAGTCATTTCTATAGGTCTGCCACCATATATACCCATTGATGCAGAACTACTAGTATAAGTAGTAGTTGTGCTTATCGTTCCTCCACTAATTGTTGCACTACCATTTGTAACATTATAAAAACCATACGCATAAGCATAAGAACTAGAGATAATATTAACATTTGTTAAAGAAACAACACCTGATACACTATATACTCCATAAGCATAATAAGATGTTGATGAATTTGTATACTTTGAATTTATTGTTACATTTTCAACACTTAAACTTACTGCTCCTGAACTATTATTTATTCCATAAACAGTTGATGATGTTGTAGTAGAATTAATAACTCCACCATTTCCTTTTATAGTTAAAGTCCCACTATTAGTTATTGCAGTACCGCTTGTACAACTAATTGTGTAACCATTTAAATCTAAAATTAACACCTTAGAATTATTTAAACACATTGCCCCATCTGCATAAAGTCTTATAGTATTCCCTGATGTTGCACTAGTAACAAACGACACTAAGGTCGTACCACTATCACTAGTAAGAACTTTTATAACAAGACCAGCCTCATTAATTTCAACAGCCAAAGTATCTTCATATGCTAACAAAAATACATATTCATTATTGTCATACAAAACATATCCCTCTGGAATAGTATCTATAATACTAGCACAACTCACAACTTCACCATTTAACAAACAAGAATCATATATTCTACCAGCATAAAATTCTATGTTAGAATTAGAATTTACTTTAATATCTCCATATATCACAGGAACACTAACACCTGTATTAGTACTTAATCCAATATCCAAATTACCTTCATTAAGAATTGCATAACTACCATCTTTAGAATTACCAACAAGAATTCCATTATATAAAACAAGCGTTCCTTTATTTACAATAACAACAGAATCTCCATTAACATTATTTGAAGAACACTTTATTGAATTCCCATTCAAATCAAGATTAACAGTTTTCCCGGAATTAATAACCACACATTCATCTATATTAAACAATAATTTTACAGTATCACTAGAAGTAGCATTATTAATAGCAGTTTGTAAACTACCATAAAAAGTCGTTGAACCATTACTCTTTACAACTGAAGCAACAGAAACAGATAAATAAGCATATCCATTTTCCTCTATCCATGAAGCGCTTGTCTCAACAGTATTAAAAATACTAGCACAAGTCGTTGCCCCACTACTAGAAGAACAAGCATTAGTACTACTATAAATTTTACCTTCATAAAAACTAAATACTGCAGAAGTTGATCCTTTATAAACACTACCATTAATAAATGGTCTCTCAATTGAGAAATAACCTCCACTTTCTCCAACTGTAAGATTTCCAGTTGAATAAATCGCATACGTCAAAGGATTCCCACTAGCAGTTGTAATCTCCACGTCGCTTACTTTTAGTGTCCCAGTATTATTTATTCCCTTCATCGAACCGTTATTATTTATAGCAATGATTTTTCCTTGCCCCTTTATAAACAAATTACCACTATTAGATATAACACTAGTACTATTATCACAACTAATATTCTTACCATTCAAATCAAGGATAATAGAATTTGAACTAGAATAAGATAAACACTCATTAACATTTATAAGCAAACCAACAGTATTTCCACTTCCTGCGCCATTTAAAGCTTCTTGAACAGTATTATAATAAGAGACAACACTACCAGAAGAATTAACTTCTTTAGCAGCATAATACTGTAAATAAGCATTAGTAGCATCATCCACCCAATAAGTGCCATCTTCAATATTATCAAAATAAGTAGAGCACTTAGCTGTACTACTATTACATGTATAACTATTTACCCCTTTATTTATTTTACCATCATAAAAACTTAACACAGCACTCGTACTATTTACATATAATCCTCCAACTATGTATGGTTCGCTTTGTGACAAAATTCCATCCTTAACACCAAATGTTGTTACATAAGATGCACTACTTCCTGCATTGTACACACCATATTCACTGCTATTAGTGCTTGCTGCTGTTATAGTACCTCCTGTTATAGTATTTAAAGTTGCATATGCATACATTCCATACGCTGCTGCACTTGTATTATTTGCAGTTATACTACCACCACTAATTAATCCAGAAGAAATATTCTCTTGATATAAACCATAAGAAGCTCCGCTTGTACTTGTAGCAGATACAATTCCTCCACTTTGAGTATATTTTGCAGATGTTCCAGCAATGTAAACTGCATAAGCGTAATAATTTTTGGTAGCAATTACCTCACCACCATTTATATTAACAATTCCATTAGAAGAATAAATCCCATACGCCTTATAAGAAGATGATGATGCAGTATGCGTTGATATTACTTCAATTTTACCACTTTCCACTGATATAGTTGCTCCAGTAGTAGAGCTATATAGTCCATATACATTTCTATAACTACTTGTAATAGTCATTGAACCTCCACCTACAGAATCCTTAACTGTCAAATTACCTGATACTGTAATCATTGCTGTTCCATTACTCGATGTTGAACAAGATAAAGTATTACCATGCAAATCTAAAACCAATGTCTTTCCACTTGCTAAACTAGCACTACAAGAAGTTAAATTTTCTAGAATCACTATAGTATTACCACTTACACCATTACTAAGAGCATTAGCAACAGTATTATGATAAGCCACATGATTTCCACTAGAATTAACCTCTTCAATAACAAAACCAATAAAAGCAGTATTATGGTCATCTACCCAAACAGTGCCAGATTCAATAGCATCAAAATAACTAGAACAATAATTAGAACTACTTTGACATGTATAGTTGTTATAACCACTATCAATTATACCATCATAAAAATAAAGATAAGCACTAGTACTGTATACATACAGCCCTCCACTTATATAAGGATTTTCTTGATTTATAACACCACCAGATTCTCCAAATGTTAATTTATAAGAACTACTATTTCCCCTAGCATAAATACCATATACAGTATATCCACTAGTTGTATTTGTACCAATTATTTTTCCACCCTTTATAACTACATTACCTGCATACGCATATAAACCATAACTATTTCCATAAACTGTAGTAGCTAATATTTCTCCTCCACTTTGAGTATAAGATGCACCTGTACCAGTAGTATAAACACCGTAAACATTATAATTTTTAGATACATTTATTTTTCCTCCATTTAAAACGAATGTTGCACTAGAAACATATACACCATATGCATAGTATGATGTTGATGAACCAGTATAAGCAGAAGATACATTTATTTCTCCTGATTCAATTGTAATCTTCGCCCCAGAAGTTGTACTATACAATCCATAGAGAACTCCAGCAACATTGCCCATACTTATATTTAGTGTTCCTCCACCTACTGAATCTTTTATAGTAAAATTACCGGATACACTGAATAAAAATGACCCACTAGTTGTAGCTGTACAAGATACACTTTTACCATTCAAATCTAAAATTATATTTCTACTACTAGCAACAGTATAATTACATATTCCTGTCAAATCTTTTAGTATTTTAATAGTTCTAACTCCACTATCGCTAATACTACTCCAAGCTTCAGAAAATTCCATATAATTAGTAATAGTACCATTATATTCCACGCTAACAGCAGGTGGTTTTATATAAACAACAGTATAAGTTTCACTATTATATGTTTCTGTTTTTGTTAATATCTCTGCGTTATTAGGAGTGACACTAGGTGCAACATTATAATAATTACTTATGCCTCCCATAGTACCGTCATACCACTTAAATTGCACGTTACCACCAAGGTAAACACCAGTACCTCTTCCTCTAATCTTTACATCATTCTCTTCAATAAAGGCATCATCATTACCTATTATTAAATTACCACCACTAGTCATATATACACCATACGCATTATAACTAGTAGAATTTTTACTTGTTCCCCTAACTGTACCTTTTTTCACATTAACAGAAGCTCCATTAGAAGCTTGAATACCATATGCACTACCACCACTTGCACTATTCTTTATATCAACCTCTGCATAAATTTCTCCACCATTAACAACAAGTTCTCCCACCATACGGACTCCATATGCACTAGAACTCGATGTTGAAGCATTAGTATTAACAGCTTTAATTTTACCATTATTGATCGTTACTGTTGAACTACTATAAACACCAGTAATCTCTCCAACTCCTTCTATATCAATTGAAGCATTGGCATCGTCAAGAACAAGAGTACTAGCATTACTTACAGCCATTCCACCAACACTATTATTAACAGAATCCCTTACCTTCAACTCAACATTTTTAACATTGAAACTTCCCCCATTTACAACCACAGCTATATATTGAGAATAACCAGATCCAGTATACATAAAATTATACGACATTTTACCTACACTACCAACAGAATCTTTTAAAGTTAAACTTCCACCATTTACAGTTAACAAATTATCCAAATTATCTTTAGAATTACACATCCACTCATAACCATTTAAATTAAATTCAATATTTTTAGTAGAAACAACATTACACTCATTAACATCATCTAATAGTTTCATAGTAACAACATTAGAAACATTAACACTAGAAAAAGCACTATTTAATGTAGGATAAGTATTTGTAATTCCATTAACAGTTACTTCTACTCCTAAAAAATAGCGTTTAACTCTATAAGTTTGACTGCTATATGTGCCGCTTACTTCCATAATAACCCACTCACCTCTAGTAAAAGAAGGTTCATAAGTATATGGCTCACCACTACCCCAAATTGCACCATTATAAAAACTAAAGTTAGATGACGAATAAACACCAACTTCACCTCTTATAATAGGATTTGTTTTTGAAACACTAGAAAATTGCCCTCCAACTGTAACGTTATCTCCATAAATTCCATATGCATCACCATAAGTTGCCTTAGAGTTTATAATACCACTACTTACAGTTAACGATGCTCCATAATTATTATAAATACCATAAGCATTACCACTTGAAGATTCAGCCTCTAGATTACCTCCACCCTGCGAATCAATTATTCGTAACACGCCATGATTATCAATAGCCGTAGCATCACCACTTTGATAACAATAAAAATTATGTCCATTTAAATCAACAGTTATATCATTAAAAGAAAAAACAGTAACGCATTCTGCTTCATAATTTTCTAAAACAATAGTATCACCTGAACTACTATCATCAATAGCATCTTGCAAATAACCATATTTATTACCATTAATAGATGCAATAAGAAATTTTACTGGATCCGAAACAGCACAAGACCAGTTATCTGCTTCATCCCTAGAATAAACATGTAAATACCAAATCCCATTACCCCAATCTTTAGTAACAGAACTAGAACTTAAATATGTTTCATAATCACACGAATTACTACTATCCCTATCCCACACGTAATATGTATAAGTATCAGTATAATCATCAACATAAACACTCAATGTATGCGCTGTCTCATAATCATCACTATCCAAATCTATCGATATTATTGGATCATCAACATCTATTACAAAACTTCTATACTCAGTATCACTATTTCCAAGATAATCTTCAGCATACACCCTAATATAATACGTTCCTGTTGGATAATATTCAAAAGTAAGAGAAAAAGAAGTAGATTCATCTTCATAATCTGTAATATCACAATAACCTGATGCCGACTCATAACACCATCTAACATTATCAACAGATGTATAAGAATCCCACACTTCGACCTCTATTTCTTGAACCCATGCTGGAGAGCCAGGAGACACCGATATACTAATATCTGGGCCATCATTATCCATATATAAAGCAGCACTCTTTTTACACCCTGTTCCATAACCTGCATAATCATAAGCTCTTAAATATAAATAATACGTTCCAGATCCCTCTGCTAATGACAAATAATCAGTTAAATCATTATCACCCATCAAATCAACAGTTGTCATACCAGAAGAACACGTATCTGATGATGACGCAGAAAATTTATACTCATAATAATCCAATCCCACATCATCAAATATTCTAAGAGTTACAGAATGATAATAATCATAATCATAATCATCAATGCTTAGTGTAGCTGTTGGATTTTCACTATCTATATAAACAACAACAGCTCCACAATCACTTGCACCTAAAATATTCTCAACATACACACCAACAGTATACATTCCAGTATCATAACCAACCAAATCAACAATATACATTCCTGTCACTTCATATTCCATCATAACAGAACCAGAAGAAGGACAATATGATGAAGAACTTCCACTAATTATACTATAAAGAACAGTTTCTACGGTTCCATCATTTGGATCCACTGTTGCAAAAACGCTAGCATTTCTAGTCCAACCAGAACTGGAGGATTCCACACTAACAGACGGCGGCTCAGCAAAAACAAAAGCTGTTGAATTAAAACAAGCAGTATGTCCTGTTGGAGCAACTAAATAAGCATGATAGTATTGAGTTCCTCCCCCAAGTCCTGTTTCAGTCATTCCTTGAATATATCGATACTTTCCACTAGGAACTAATGAAGACGTTGAAATTGTCAATGAATTAGGTAAATTAGTACTACAACTATAAGAACTGCTATTAAATCCATAATATACAGTTGCTCCTTCAATATCAGACAAAACCGCTGAATAAAACCCTAAATTATATGTAATAGAGGTATCCGTAACATAAGAATAATTACTAACACCAGCAGTAACATCAATAGAAACCTCTTCAAACTCAAAAGCTGTTGAATTAAAGCAACCGGTATTTCCATCATCATCCTTAACATAAATATGAAAATACACAGTTCCAATCAAACCACTTTCATATAATTCTTCAGCATACGCTACTGGATTAGAAGCATTAAAACCTTGAAAAGCATTATAATTTGGTGCTCCAGCTGTCGTAGAATACGGCAAACTAGTAGAACAAGTATACGAACTAGTGTTAAAACCATAATATATAGATGCACCTTCAATATCAGAAGGTGTAGCAGAATTAGCAACCATCAATATATATGTCATATCTCTATCACCTATATCATCTCTTGTGGTACTTGCACTAGCACTAAGAGTAAGCCCCTCAACCTTTTCTCCACCATTAACAAACCCTACTAACAAGAAAAAAGCAGCAAGGAAAAATACATATATAGACTTTTTAATATTCAACAATATATTTTTCATATTCACCACTCCTTTCCCACTACAAAAAAATCTTCCTAGACTTAATAAAATTCTAAAACAAAAAGTGCCAAAATTCAACGAATTGGCACGACTATGTTTATAACATAGTAACAATTAGTTATTTTTTTAAATATTCTTCTATTTTCATTTTAGCGTAGTTACTAACAACCCACTCTTTCCATATTTCTTTAACATAGCACTTATTATCACTTTTAACCGAAACAATACTTCCGTTTTTTAATTTAGTATTAAAAGAAGAAGGTATCCCATTTATATAAGCCTCTTTTAAACCATATCCTATTTTATCAGATACTTTAAATGCAAAATCTAATACCGTTGACCCAATAGGAAGAACAATTACTTCACCTATAGTATTATAAACATAAATATACTGATTATGATTAAAAATATCTTCCTGCAACAATCTAACATACTCTGAAGGTTTAACCTTGTCTTCACTATTTATCCTATCTAATTCCCTAATAATATTCAAATGATTTCTAATATCTTCCTGTTCATTATTTTGATTATATCCTTTACTTTCATCATATTTCCATTTATCCGCTATACCAAAATTAAACAAATTATCCATAACTCTAGTAGACAACGCTATCTTACTAGGATTACCAGCAGGACCAATAACAACTGTATGAATAGCTTGATACATATTAAATTTAGGAGAAGTAACATAATCCTTAAGTCTTCCCATCAAAGGTGTGTAAATAGAATGAACAATACCTAAAGACACATAACAATCCAAATTATTATTAACCAAAACATGTATGATATCTAAATCATCTATTTCATCAATTGTATGTTTACCATCCTTAATAAACTTATATATCTTATATATTTCCTTATTAGTACAATAAATCTCATTTTCAATACCCATACCTATTAATGCTCTATGAATATTCTCGCACATTGAATCTAAACTAGCTTTATTTCTCTTATTATGTTCATTTACATAAAAAAGTATTTGAGAATAAATTTCATTATTTAAATAATACAAACATAATTCCTCTAACTCAGCAGCAATCTTATTTAATCCAATATATCTAGCAACAGGCGCATACAACTCCAAAGTCTGCTCTGATATCCTAATTTGTTTTTCCTTTTTCATTGAAGCTAAAGTACGCATATTATTAAGCCTATCTGCTAACTTTATAATGATAGTTCTAACATCACTACTCATCGCATGAAAAACCTTTTGAATAGTTTTATTTTTACTATCATTATAAGATTCACTTTCACTCTCACTAACCTTAGTAACAGACATAACTAAACTAGCTACATCACTACCAAACATATATTCAAGCAAATCCTCACTAACACCTTCAACATCTTCAACAACATCATGAAGAAGTCCAGCAGCAATAGTATTTGGCCCAGCGTGCAAAGAAACAATAATTTCAGCCGTTTCCACTAAATGTCTTAAATATGGACTACCATCTTTTCTCTTTACACCATCATGCTTTTCTTTTGCAAACTCGTATGCCTTTCTTATAAGATAAAGATCCTCACTCTTAGATATATATTTTTTAATTTGAGTATATATTTCCTCAAATTTTAAATCCATCTCATCCATATTTACCACTCCTAGTAGAAAAGAAATATGTTTCTATTATAGTATAACAATTAAATATTACAAATATTTTTAAAAGAAAAAAGAGATTTACTCTTTTGGAACAAACAAAGCAAGTCTCTTCTTTAAACAACTAACATCTACTTTTTGAGCACTGAATGGATCCCCATCTAAATTCCAATTTACTTTCTCATTAGCATTGATGCTAATACTATCAGCACTAAACACCATAACATTATCATTATCAATAAATTTACTAACCCCCATAACAAAGAGTTTCCAAATATTAAAAGGAGTTTTTATTTGCGGCTTCTTAACTATTACCACATCAAATTTTCCATCACCTAGTTTATTTTGATAATTAAACTTAGAAAAACCACCTACTGATTTTGTATTTAATACCATCGTTAATATTGCATCTTGGCTAAATGTTCTTTTACCAACTGTAATATCAACTCTTTTTTCATCCACATCAAAAACATGCTTTGCCCCCTGCATAAAGTAAGCCATTCTTCCATATTTTTTTTTAAATTTAGGAGATGCATTAAGCGCTAAAGCTGCATATGTACCAAAAGCACCCGCATAAGCAAAATAACTATCATTAATCTTACAAACATCTATTTTAGTTCTATTACCACTTACACAAACATCTATTGCCTTTTTTATATTTCTTGGAATTTTATAATTGTTAGCCATATCACTAATTGTACCGGAAGGAATAAACCCTAGCGTTGGAGCCTTTTTATTCTCACCAATACCCTTAACAACTTCACTAAAAGTACCATCTCCACCAGAAAAAATAAGAGCATCATATTTACCACAACTATTTCTAGCTAAATCAATCGCATGACCTGCATATTGAGTAGGTACGATATCAACAACATCATATTTTTCCTTTAACTTTTTCTCTATATAATCCATATTTTTCATTAATTTTTTATTTTTCCCACTAACAGGGTTATATATAAACAGACATTTCATTTTTAAAACTCCTTTATTTGTAAATTCTCAATAATCATGTTGTCATATATTTTAGATAATCTTTCCTTATCTTTTTCATCCTTATACGTCCAACCAATAATAAAATACCCCTTTTTACGATATTTTGCAAGTAATTTCGTATTTTCACCATCAATACCATAACTTATAAAATGAGGTTTACTAAAAACATTTAACAACATATTTCTAAGTATAAACTTAAGAAAAAAATTCATCTTGCTACTTTTATAATTGTAAGAAATTTGTCCTCTTATAATTGACGAATCTATTTTTCTAAAATATCTTAAAGTAAAAGGATTAAAAGACACAATAACATATTTTCCTTTATAATTTTTTAATAACTCGTAAACCTTATTCTCAAGAAGACCAACCTTACTAGATTTAACCTCTACCATTAAAGGTATTTTCCCATTAACTACATTTAATACATCTTCTAATAAAGGAACGCCATTATTTGTAACTTTCTTTATTTCTTCATAAGTCAATTCGCTAACATTTTTTTCCACATTGAAAACTCTTTTTAAATTATCATCATGACTTAAAACCACCATATTATCCTTAGATAATCTAACATCCATTTCTAATGCTAAATTATCTTCCATAGCCTTAACTATGGCCTCCATTGTATTCTCTTTAACATTACCATCATGCTTACCTCTATGATAAACAATTCCTTTTCTTAACCATAAAGCATTATCATTAAATTCTTTAATTAATTTTCTTTTCATACAAATACCCCATTACCCTATACATATATTATATTCCTTTATACTGATTATTTAAAAATAAAAAAGGATTAATTTAAAATTCCTTTAAATTAACCCATATTATCGCTCCTACAGGATGCTTATATTTTTTCGGTTCATCATAAATTACTGGATTTTTAACACTCCACGCATACGTTCTTTTATATGGAAGTTTTGATATCTTTTTACCAAACAACTCTAAACAATGTTTATTATATTCTTCTAAAGTAATCTCCTTAGCATCAACTAATTCAACTTCACCATAAACTAAACCACTTCCGCTTTTAATTAAAGCAATTTTTCCTCTAATATTAGTATTACTACCTCTAATCTCCCACGTCTTTTTTCCCGATAAAATAAGATCAATATATGGAGACTTAATAACTAGCCCTTTCACCATAACACCTCACCAAAATAAAAAAAGAATATCATTTCTGATATCCTATTTTTTAAAATTGTAATCTTAAACTTTCTCTAGCTGCTTCCTCTGCTTCAAATAATTGCGCTTCTTCAAAATTGAACATACCAGCAATAATTGAACTTGGGAAAACTTCTCTCATTGTATTGTAAGTTGTTACAACATCATTATAGAATTGTCTAGCATAAGCAATCTTATCTTCAGTTTGCGATAACTCACTCATAACTTTAGTAAAATGTTCATTAGCCTTCAATTCAGGATATTGTTCAGATACTGCAATAAGTCTTGATAATGCCGAACTTGCCATTCTATCAGCTTCCGCTATTCCCTTAATATCACCAGCGCTACTAGCTTGTTGATAAACTTGTCTAGCTTTTGCAAATTCTTCAAAAATACCAGATTCATGTTTAGCATATCCTTTAGCAACCTCTGCTAAATTAGGAATAAGTTCATATTTCCTTTTTAATTGAACATCAATTTGACTCCATGAATTCTTAACTCTTAATCTAGCTTTAACTAGTTTATTATATGTTTTAATTAACCAAGCAATTAAAGCAATAACAAGTACAATTACAACTCCTAAAATAATCCAACCAACTAAACCCATTAATATCACTCCTTATTAAAAATAATACTATTAATAAGTAATTTTTACAACTAAATGCCTTTTTTATTTAATAAGTTGGCCTATATTATCTACTTTTAACAAGTCTTTTATAAATTCAACATCAACATTAACCATATCATAGCCTACTGGAACACTAATCTTAACAGGATTATATTTAAAAGAGATTCTTAAACTAATATTTTTTGTGTTATATTCTAAAGCCTTTGGCAAATAATTTTCATCTAATGAAACTTCTACACCCTTATATTCAACTAAATATCCAAAATCACTCTTTTCAACAAATTCACTTATTTTATCAAAGTTAATATCTTCAATCCATTTGTTACTTAAAACATTATAAATCTTATCTTCTTTGACATTAACTCCCTTGAATTTTAATAAAGACACTATTTCTTTAGAAAAGGCTTCAACACTATCCTTAACTATAATATTCATATCGTTATGCATATAACTCAAATATAGATAATCATTTTTTAAATACAAATGATTATCTTTATATTTTAAATGAAGTAAACTCTCCTTTAAATCATCTCTAACTATAACTTCTCCTTCTAATACATACTCTTTTCCCTCAACATCAATAATAGCATTAAAACTAACACTCTTTATTTTTTCTGACACCATCTTTAAATTAGAAGAAATATTCTCTTTACTATTATCCTGCAAATACATTAACGATGAAACATCAGTTTTCACAGAATTAAAACTACAGCCGTCAAACACAAAAACACCAATAATCAGAAGAAATATATTAATACTTTTTTTCATTTACTGTTCCCCCTTGTTATATTGATGAATAAAATTATTATATTCCATCCATCTTTCTTCTTTTATTGGAAACTGTCTGCCATCTTTAAATACCAGAATTAAAAATTTCTTATTTTTTTCTTCTTTATAAAAATAATCTACTAAAAAACCTTCTCTTATAAGTTTCTTGTTTCTTGCATGATAACTAAAATATGGCATTCAATCACCATTAATATTTTTAGTATTTTTGATTTTTTTATACATTTTATAAACAAAAACAGCAACAACCAAACTAATAATTAAAAGAAAAATATATTTGTAATTTCTATAATATTTCTCCACAACCATCCAATTATTAGACAAATAATATCCTAAACAAATAAGAATTGAATTCCATATAGATATTCCTATAATTGAATATAAAGAATATTTAAGCAAACTCTGCTTGAAAATGCCTGCAAAAAAAGAGACATAAGTCCTAAACATTGGAATAACTCTCCCTACCACTACCGATAAATTCCCATATTTATAAAAAAATCTATGAGTTTCATCAAGCCCTTTCCTCCAAGAAGGAATCTTATTGTATATTTTATTATATATTTTACTCCCGCCATAGTATCCTACTAAATAGCATATTAAAGAACCAAAATACCCTAAAATAACACTAATAATAATTGTACCTATTAAGCTATAAGAACACATATTTACCACATAGCCCATAAAAGGCAACAATATTTCGCTAGGGAATGGAAAACAAGCGTATTCTAAAATAACAAATAACAAAATTATTAATAACCCAAATTTATCAAACAACAAAAAAATAAAGTCCACCTTTTATCACCTAATTAAATATATTTTTACAAATTTATATATAGAATTTGTTTTTTTCGTTACAAATAAAAAAATCATTCCTATAGATATTATTGAAAGGATGATTTTTTATGAAAAAATTTACATTTATTCTATTTTTATCTTTATTTATGATTTTCTTTAAATATTCCACAATAAGTGCTAAAAGTGGAACTTGTATTTTTAAACAACAAAATACAACACACCAAATTGACACTCCTTTTTATTGGTATGAAGTAACAAAGGAATCCTTATTTAGTGATACATTACAAAACACAATTAACTATACCCACACTTTTACTCTAATAGAAACAAAAGAACAATGCAATTCATTAAATAATGCTTCACCAACTTACACACAGCCTCTCTACAACAACTATTTAAATAATAGAACTATAAACTATTATTTCAACATTGATTTACTAACAAATAGCGAAGAAATATTCAATAAATCAATAGAAAAATTCTTAGTTCCTGATTTAGTTAACACTTCTGGATTTACAATAACTACCACATACATCTCATTTGATGATTTACCTCCAGTTATAGCAAACGATACTATAAATTCTGCGATTATAGCGTATGTTAATGAAAAATTTGATGTAAATGAAATAAAGAAAAAAATAACTGCCTATGACGAAAATGATGGGATAATAGAAATAAAAATACAAGAAGATAATTATTCTATAAATTATAATAAATTAGGAACATATGCAATAATTTTTAGTGCTACAGACAACAGTGGCAATACATCTACACTAACTATAAACATAAAAATAATAGATAACATCGCCCCCACAATTAAAGGACAAAAAAACTTAAATAGCTACATGTCTAATCCTCTAACAATAGAACAAATAAAAGAAACTCTTACAATAACAGACAACTACGATACAAATCTAAAAACACTAACATTAAAAGAAGACAACTATTCTTCTAACAAACAAAAAGAAGGCAATTTCACTATAAGTTTTTTTGCTACAGATAATTCAAATAATAAAAGTGATGTTTATACAATAACTATAAAAACAACTGATGACATTGCCCCAACAATTAAAGGAAGCTCCTCATATACAATAGACATTAAAAATCAATTAGATATATCAATAATTACTAACCAATTAACAATAACAGATAACATAGATACTAATCCAACCCTAGAAATAGCTTCAAATACCTATACCTCAAACTACTTTAAAGTAGGAATTTATCAAATCTCATTTATTTCTAAAGACAAAAACAACAATGAAACTCCCCCATTCATTGTAAATATTGTAACTAAAGATAACGATAAACCATTATTCTACGTAAGTCAAAAATTTATTGGAGTAGATTCCTCTAATGAAATAAAAATAGAAGACTTGATAAACCTAATAACTGAAATAAATAATATTAACAATGATGAAATAAAAAATATAAAAATACTAGAAAACAATTACAATAAAAATTATAACATTGAAGGAACACACTCTGTAAAATTAGAATGTGAAAAAAACGATAATTCTAAAATAATATTACAATCAAATATTGTTGTTTCTTCATATAAAAAAGAAGAAAATAAAAACACCCCAAAAAAAACATTTTGGAGCGTAATTAAAGACTTATTTAATAAATTTATAAACTTTATAAAGAAATTATTTAAATATTTAAAAGAATTAATCTAAGTTATAAAATGCTAACATTCCAGCATATTTAGCAGCATCTTCCAATTCTTCTTCAATTCTTAATAATTCATTATATTTAGCAATTCTATCTGTTCTTGCCAAAGATCCAGTTTTAATTTGACCAGCATTAAAAGCTACTGCTACATGAGCAATAGTTGTATCTTCGCTTTCACCTGATCTATGAGAAACAACTGGAGTATAACCAGCTTTTCTAGCCATTTCCATAGCATCAAAAGTTTCAGTTAATGAACCTATTTGATTTAATTTAATAAGAATAGAATTAGCAATTCCTCTTTTAATACCTTCACTTAAAATTGCAGGATTAGTAACAAACAAATCATCTCCTACAATTTGAACTCTATCACCTAATAACTCTGTAAGCAATTTCCATCCATCCCAGTCAAATTGATCTAATCCATCTTCGATTGAAATGATTGGGTATTTTTTTACCAAGTAATCATAATATTCAACAAGCTCTGATGCCATAAGTTTTTTTCCATCAACTTTATAAGTATTAGTAACACTATCATATAATTCGCTTGCAGCAACATCTAAAGCAAGTTTCACATCAACACCAGGAACATAACCAGCTCTTGTAATCGCTTCCATAATACATTTTAATGCCTCTTCATTATTTTCAAGTTTAGGAGCAAATCCCCCTTCATCACCAACTGCTGTAGATAAACCTTTCTCTTTTAAAACATTTTTTAAATTATGATAAACTTCAGCACCCATTCTTAATGCTTCTTTAAATGTTGGAGCACCTACAGGCATAATCATAAATTCTTGAATATCAGTACAGAAATTAGCATGAGCTCCTCCATTCATAATATTCATCATTGGAGTAGGTAATGTTTTAGCATTAAATCCTCCTAAATATCTATAAAGAGATAAATTATAAAAATTAGCAGCTGCATGTGCACACGCTAAGGAAACACCTAATATAGCATTTGCACCTAATTTAGATTTATTTGGAGTACCATCTAATTCTATCATTGCTCTATCAATAGCAACTTGATCATCAGCAAGCATGCCAATAATTTTAGGAGCAATAACTTCATTTACGTTTTTAACTGCTTTTAATACCCCTTTACCCATATATCTAGTTTTATCGCCATCTCTTAATTCTAACGCTTCTTTTTCTCCAGTTGAAGCACCACTTGGAACAATAGCTTTACCCCAAGCACCTGAAACTGTAACAACCTCAACTTCTACAGTTGGATTACCTCTAGAGTCTAAAACTTCTCTAGCAAAAATACCTTTAATTTGTGACATTTATATTTCCTCCCTTTCTATAATTAGATTTTCTCCTGTCATTTCCTCAGGTTTTTTCTCATTTAATATATATAAAATTGTTGGAGCCAAATCAGCAAGTTTACCACCATTTTTCAAGCAATATTTCTTATCAGTCAAAATAAACGGTACAGGACTTGTTGTATGACTACTTACTAAATTTCCATCCAAATCATAAATAATATCAGCATTACCATGATCAGCTGTAATCAAAGTTACTCCTCCAATTTTTTTATTTGCTTCATAAACTTTTAAAATACATTCATCAACTACTTCAACAGCTTTAACTACACTATCAAACACCGCTGTATGACCAACCATATCACAATTAGCAAAATTAGCAATAATAACATCATATTTTTCACTTTCAATTGCTTCAACCAATTTATCACACACTTCGTAAGCTGACATTTCTGGCTTTAAATCATAAGTAGAAACTTTAGGAGAATCTATTAATATTCTATCGCATTTTTTTAACTTATCCCTTTCTATTCCATCATAATTTTTTGTACCATCAAAGAAAAAAGTAACATGAGCATATTTTTCTGTCTCTGCAATTCTAAGTTGACTATAACCATTATTAGCCAACACTTCACCCAAAATATTATTTAAGTCATCTAACTTAAAGGCAATCTTACCTTTAACAGAATCGCTATATTTCATCATACAAACAAAACAAATATCCTTTAACTTATTTTCTATACTAATTTTTTCTTCAATGCAACTATAATTAGTAATCATAGTTGATATTTGTATAGCTCTATCGGGTCTAAAATTCATGAAAATAATAGAATCGCCATCTTTTATTCCTCTTGATATAGCTTTATTATATGCAGGCATAACAAACTCATCAGATTTCTCCCAACCCTCAACACCAAGTCTATTATACTCATCATTAACGTAATCAATTGGATCATTAAAACAATTTCCTTTTAAATCCACCATTGCTTGATAGGCTTTATATACTCTATCATAATTTTTATCCCTATCCATAGCATAATATCTACCAGATATACTAGCAATCTTGCCAATTCCAATTTCATTAATTTTATTTTCAATGATATTAATGTATTTAGCACTACTTTGAGGATGGACATCCCTTCCATCTAAAAATAAATGCAAATGCAAATCACAAATGCCATTATTCCTAGCCATTTCCATCATTGATAAAAGATGATTAATATGAGAATGAACGCCTCCATCACTTAACAAAGAAAATAAATGCAAAATACCATGATTTACTTTAGCATTTTCAATTGCTTCTAACAAAGTTTCATTTTCAAAAAAAGAACCTTCTTTAATTTTCTTGTTTATTAACGACAAAGACTGGTAAACAACTCTACCAGCCCCTATATTCATATGTCCAACTTCACTATTACCCATTTGCCCTTCAGGCAAACCAACATATTCGCCACTCGCCTGTAACAAAACATTAGGGTATTCGCTTCTTAAATAATCTAAAGTAGGAGTATGAGCCTGCTTGATAGCGTTTCCATAGACAACTTCTTCTCTTATACCAAAGCCATCCATTATACACAATACAACTTTTCTACTCATACTCTCAACTCCTATTCTAATAAATTATCAATCATTTCTATAAAAGAATCTTCTTTAAGTGATGCCCCTCCTACTAGAGCTCCATCAATATTTTGATCGTCAACATATTCTTTTACATTATTAGGTTTTACAGAACCTCCATAAAGAACATAAACAGCTTCTCCAACTTCTTCACCATAAGCCTCACTAATAACTTCACTTATATATCCACAAATATCACTAGCAATCTCTTTAGTGGCATTTTTTCCAGTTCCAATTGACCAAACAGGTTCATATGCTATTGTCAAACTAGAAATATATTCTTTACTAAGACCTTCAATTCCTTCCAATACTTGTTTTTTTACAACTTCTTTAGTTAACCCATTTTCATATTCCTCTAATGTTTCACCAACACAATACAATGCATTAAACTGATGTTTTTCTAAAGCTTTTAGTTTTTGATTACAAGTTTTATTTGTCTCATTAAAATATTGTCTTCTTTCACTATGCCCAACTAAACTAGCATTTATACCAATTTCCTTCAACATAACGGGACTAATCTCACCTGTAAAAGCACCACTATCTTCAAAATGAACATTTTGAGCAAAACATATCATTCCAGTAGCAAGTTTTCTTAAAACAGGTAAACAAATATAAGAAGAAGCTATTCCCACAATAAGCTCCTCTTTACTAACTTCAATCGCTTTATCATTTACTTTATTAACAAAATCTATTGTTTCGGCAATAGTTTTATTCATTTTCCAGTTTCCAATAAGTATTTTTCTTTTCATAAATTCTCCTTATTTATCTTGTATTACTTCAATTCCTGGCAAAACACCATCATTTTCAATCATTTCAAGTGAAGCTCCTCCACCTGTAGATACGTGACTAAATTCTTCTTTAAATCCTAAAATTTTAGCAGCAGAAGCACTATCTCCTCCACCGATAACACTAAAGGCATCTTTTAACTTAGCAATACTTTCACATACTTTTTTAGTTCCCTCCGCATATTGTTCTTTTTCAAACACTCCCATAGGACCGTTCCAAAAAACAATTTTAGCATTTGCAAGTTCACTTTCAAAATAAGCTCTTGTTCGAGGGCCTATATCAAAACCTAAAAATAAATCCGGTATATTTTCGTTAATTGTAGGCATCCATTCTTCACTATCCATATCAAAAGATACAATATGATCTACAGGCAAAATAATCTTGCCTTCTCCTTTTTCTAAACATGATTTAGCAAAATCAATTTGATCATCTTCGACTAAAGATTTACCAACTTCAACACCTTTTGCTTTTAAAAATGTATACGCCATCGCCCCACCAATTATTATTTTATCTGCCTTATCTAAAAGACCTTCAATAACATTGATCTTGTCACTAACTTTAGCACCACCTAATACAGCAACATAAGGATGTTCATTTGCTTCAACACATTTACTTAATGATTCAATTTCTTTTTCCATCAAAAAGCCAATAGCTGTTTCCTTTCCTGAGTTATTTAATAAATCTGCAACGCCATATGTTGAACAATGGGCTCTATGTGCACTACCAAAAGCATCCATTACAAACACATCAATATTCTTAGCTAACTTCTCCGACAAAGAGTCATCGTTCTTAGTTTCGCCCTTTTCATATCTTGTATTTTGTAAAAGCATAACTTCACCATTTTTTAAATTTTTCAAAGTTAAATCAACTTTATCCCCATAAACTTCACTCACATATTTAACTTGCATACCTAAAAGTTCTTCTAAAACAGGAACAACAAATTTCATATCATTCTTACTTTTGTTTTCTTCACATTTTACCGGATCTTTATGATCAACCTTTCCAAGATGCGAACAAAGAACAACTTTTGCTCCTGCATCTATTAAATATTTAATAGTAGGAATAGCCTCTTTAATTCTATTATCATCTTTAACTTGCCCATCTTTTAAAGGAACATTGAAATCTACTCTAACAAGTACTTTCTTCCCACTTAATTCTATATCTTTGATTGTTTTTTTCATTGAAATAATCCTTTCTTTAAAAATAAAACTATTGTATTAAGCAACATTAAGAACTTCTGCTAATTTTTTAGCAATACGTATATATTGACATGTATATGAATATTCATTGTCATACCAAGCAACAACTTTTACATATTGTTTTCCATCTGGAGTATCTAATATAACAGTTTGCGTTGCATCAAATAATGAACCATAAGTAATGCCAATAATATCACTAGAAACAATTAAATCTTCATTATATCCTAAAACATCTTTTAAATATGTTTCACTTGCTTCTTTCATTGCTTCATTTATCATTTCTTTTGTTACTTTTGTTTTTAAAGTTAAAGTTAAATCAACTAAAGAACCATCAATTACAGGAACTCTAATTGCTCCACCTTGTAACTTACCCTTCATTGAAGGTAAAACTAAATGCAATGCTTTTGCAGCACCTGTACTTGTTGGAATAATATTAGCAGCACTAGCTCTTCCTCTTCTAAAATCTTTTTCTTTAACTAAATCAAGAGTTGTTTGGTCATTAGTATAAGCGTGAACTGTAGTCATAAATCCACCCTCTACGCCAAATTTTTCTTCTAATACTTTCATAACAGGTCCTAAGCAGTTTGTTGTACAACTAGCACCTGAAATAACATTCATTTCTTTTGTTAATTCAGAATCATTAACACCGTAAACAAAAGTTGGAGTTTCTTTATCAGCAGGAGCGCTTATAACAACACCCTTTGCTCCACCAACATTAATATGAACACCAGCATCTTCTTTCCCTTTAAAACGTCCAGTACACTCTAAAACGATATCTGCACCATAATCAGACCATTTAATTTTATTAGGATCTTTTTCACCAATTACAGGAATCTTTCTTCCATCAAAAATTATATTTTTATCATCAGATTCAATAGTATGATTCTTAAAAACTTTTTGCGCACTATCATATTTTAATAAATAAGCCAAATTGTTAGCACTAGATAAATCATTTATTGCTACTACTTCAAATTCTCCTGTATCTACTCCTCTTCTAAATGCTAAACGACCAATACGTCCAAAACCATTTATTGCAACTTTAATTGTCATGTTAATTTCCCCCTTCAAATATTTTTTAACACAATTTAATTATAATTCATTAATATTTTATGGTCAATTATTTGACGATATAAAATAAAGCACTAAAAAAGCCACCACCAAGTGGTAGCTTTATTTTAAATTTCTGCTTTTTCTTTAACAAAATTATCATATTTTTCTAATATTTTTAGATAGTTTTCATCACCTTTATCTTCAATATTATTTAATAGCATTTCCATATAATTTGAATCTAAATATCCATTGTCAATGTACAATTCAACAATCCCCATACATGATTTGTCTTTTTTAGTTTCCATAGCCTTATTATACCAATAATATGATTGATTAAAGTCCTTATTTTTATAAAATTTAGCAATAGCAAGTTGAGCATCTACATTTCCTTTGTTTGCCGCCTTCAAATAATACTTTTCACTTATATATTCATTTTTTTCAACCCCAAAACCATTCTTATAACAATTACCTAGATTAAACATTGCTACAGCAGAACCTTTTTCTTGAGCTCTTTCTAACCAATATATACCAAAGTCAATATTTTTTGCTACCCCTTCACCTTTTAAATAACATAACCCTAAATTGCACTGAGCCTGTTCGTTGCCTAAATTTGCCGCTTGCTGATATAAGTTAAAAGCGCGTTGATAATCTTTATCGCAATATTTACCATGTGCAAAATTATACCCAAGTTTATACATTGCCTTATCATTTCCTAAACAAACAGCTTGTTGTAAAAACTCATTAATTCCTTCAAGTTCTTTATCTTCATATACTTCTGCTAATAACATAAGAGCTTCTATACAATTATTACTTCCTGAAATTTTAAGACATTCAATAGCTCTCTCTACATCTTCCTTAACACCTATTCCATACAAATAAGATTTTCCCATATAAAATTGAGCTAATGGATGATCATTTTTAGCTGCTGAACTTAAATACTTTAAAGCTTGGTGAAGATTTTTTTCCACTAATTGCCCCTCATAAAGATACTTTCCTAATACAAATTGAACCTCTGTATTATCGCAGCATTTTTCCAACCATTGAATAGCCTTCTTTTCTTCTTTTCTTTCTAAATAAATTCTAGCTAACTCTATAGATGCTTCTTGATAGCCGTTATTAACAGCTCTTTGATACATATCTATAATATATCCCAAATTTTTTTTATTTTCTTCCATCTCATAAATTTTGCCTAACTCTAAGAAAGCCTTGCCATATCCTAATCTTCCTGCGTTTTCCAATAATTCTATTGATTTATTTATATCCTTATCCACAATATATCCATTTTTATAATATAAAGATAAATTATACATAGCAACAACATTACCTTTCTCTGCTGCTTCTTGATATAAAGTTATTCCCTTTCGCTCATCAACATTAATTCCTATTCCATTGCAATAACAATATCCTAAATTTACCTTAGCACTAATATTGCCTTCTTCTGCTGCTTCTTTAAAAAACAAAAATGCTTTGTTATCGTTTTTTTCCACTCCAATGCCATTTCTATACATTAAACCTATATTGTATTTTGCTTCATCACTACCAAGCTCAGCACCTTTACAATAAAGCCTAAAGGCCTCAATCTCATCTTTTTCTACACATATACCTAATTTATAAAATTCAGCAAGTTTTAATATACATTCAACATTACCAGTGTCCATACCTTTATTATACCAATACATTGCCTCATTTAAATCTTGCTTAACACCTACTCCTTGAAAATAATAATTTGCAACTTTAACAATGGCATCAACATTTTCTTCTTGCGCTGCTTTTAAAGACCACTGAAATGCTTCCTTGTAATTTTTTTCTTGTTCATATCTATTAACAACTTCCATTTTGGCTTGCATGTTATCTCTTTTTGCTTCTTTTATAATAGACTTAAATTCTTTATCCATAAACTACCCTCCAAGTCACACATATATTTTAAACCAATATTAGAATTTCTTCAACGAGTTTTTATTTTGAGAATTTTAAAATTATAGGAATATTTTTTTGAAATTTTCCAATATTTATAAATAGGAGGTTTGATAACATGAATTTTATACCAACAGTTACATGTAAAACAAATGATGGAGAACGTAGTTACGATATTTTTTCCTTACTTTTAAATGAAAGAATTATTATTCTTAACGGAGAAATTAATGATACTACATCATCTTTAATCATAGCTCAATTATTATATTTATCCTCAAAAGATCCAAGCAAAGATATATCTTTATATATAAATTCACCAGGAGGTAGCATAACTGCCGGAATGGCAATTTACGATACAATGAATTTCATCAAATGTGACGTTTCAACAATTTGCATAGGAATATGTGCAAGTATGGGAGCATTTTTACTAGCTGGAGGTAAAAAAGGAAAAAGATACGCTTTACCAAATAGCGAAATAATGATTCATCAACCACTAGGCGGAGGCCAAGGCCAAGCAACCGACATCTCTATTATGGCAAACAGACTATTAAGCGTTAAAAAAAGGTTAAATTTGATATTGGCTAACAACACAAGCAAACCTTTAGATATTATTGAAAAAGATACTGAAAGAGATCATTTTCTAACACCAAACGAAGCTTTAAAATATGGATTAATAGACAAAATAATAGAGTAGACTCCTACTCTTTTTATTTTGATATTTTTTTACTCCTCAGAAAAAATTCTTCTTTTTATATCAGATGATATAACCCCAGCGCTTGACCAACAAAATTGTAAATTGTATCCACCACAAACACCATCTATATCCAACAATTCACCCGCTATGTATATTCGATTATTGTTTTTTAATTTTAAATTTTCATCTACATCTTTTAATAATACTCCACCACTACAAACTTGACATTCCTTTAAAGGGTATAAACCAACAACATTAAATTCTAAATTTTTAATCATACTCACGATAGTTTTTATTTTTTGATCATTTATTTCGTCAACTTCACAATTTTTTAAAATATAATTGCCTAATTTATCATTTAAATAACCTTTAAATAAATTTTTTTTGTATTTTTTATTAAAATATAATTTTAAATCACTTTCACTCATTCCATTACTTAAATCTAAAATAATTTTATATTTTTTACTTTTATCTCTGTTAATATAACTCGATATATTAAAAACAGCTATTCCACTTAATCCATCATTTTTGAATATAACTTCTCCATACTCTGAATATATTTCATCACCTTTTACATCTACTAATCGAACCAAACATTTAGTTCTAACCCCCATTAAATCCTTAACATCTTCTTTAACCACCACTGGAGATAAAGAGGGTGAAAGTTCACTTATAGACAAATTTAAATTCTTTAAATATGTATACGCTTTATCGCTTCCTAAATTAGACGCACAACTTCCACTACAACAAACAATATAATCAAATGCATACCTTTGATCATCACTTTCCAAAAAACATTTATTATTCATTGTATATATTTTTTTTACACTATTATCTAACAAGATAGTTACATTGCTTATACTATCTTTTAAGCAATCTAAAACACTACTAGCGCATTCGCTAACAGGGTATCCTCTTCCTTGATCATCAAATTTATATATCAAACCTAATTTTGAAAAATAATTTAAAGTTTTTTCCACATCAAACTTGTTAATAATTTCATTCGCAAAAGAATTATTATATTTACCAAAAAAATCACCACAATTAGTAAAATTACATTTACCATTACCACTGGCCAATATTTTCTTTCCTATTTTGCTATTCTTCTCAAAAAGATATATATCAGCATCTGAATCATTTAATAATGAAGCGGTAAACAAACCAGAAGCTCCAGCACCAATTATGGCAATTTTTTTCTTATACATACATCACTCACATCCTATTTTCATTATAATTAAAGAATACTAAATTATCAATTGCTTAACCATTAAAATAATCAACTATTCCTTTAGCCATCTCATTTGCAATTTTCTTTTGAAATGAGGCTTGAAGCAAATTATTTCTATCACTTTCATTACTTAAAAATCCACACTCCACAATAACCCCAATAGGATTAGACTTATTCAACAAATAATAATCGCCTAATTTAATATTTCTTTCTTTTTTCAAAAAAATGCTGTTAAGTTTATTTTGTATACTATTTGCTAATTTTTTGCTTTTTTCGTTATTTTGATAAAAAACTTGCGCCCCACTAATAGAATTTCCTTTATAAGCATTTAAATGAACACTTATAAAGGCATCTGGTCTACTATTATTAATATAATTAACTCTATTTATTAAATCATGCTTTTTCTTGTTTTTATCATAAATATTAGAAAGATCATAGTCACTAGTTCGTGTTGTTAATACATAAATTCCTAATTTAACCAAATCTTCTAATAAATAATTAGCTATATTTAAATTAATTTCATCTTCTACAACACCTTCATAAACGGCACCATTGTCTTTACCACCATGACCAGCATCTATATATATTATCTTACCATTTAGCATTTTATTATATTTTTCTTCACCCTCAACAATCAGTATAAAAGTTAAGTGAAATATACACATAAAAATAGTGACATATAAAATAAATATTTTTCGCAAAAGCCTCACCCATTTAATTATTATGTGAAAAACATATTAAATATGAAAAAAAAGCCTTTCGGCTTTCTTTTACAATAACATATATATTAACGTTTTGAGAATTGTGGAGCACGTCTAGCTGCTTTTAATCCGTATTTCTTACGTTCTTTGCTTCTAGCATCTCTAGTTAACATACCATTTGCTTTCAAAACAGGTCTATACTCATTGTTTGAAGCTTCCAATAAAGCTCTTGCGATTCCTAAGCGAATTGCACCTGCTTGTCCAGAAGTTCCACCGCCATTAACGTTAGCATAAACATCAAATTTTTCCACAGATTGAGTTAATGTTAAAGGTTGTTTGATATCCATAACTAATGTTTGATAAGGCATATATTCGTTTACATCTACACCATTAACCATAATAACACCAGTTCCAGGTACTAATCTAACACGAGCTACAGAACTTTTACGTCTACCAGTCCCACAATATTGAACTTTTTGTTTCTTTTCTGCTGTTTTCTTTGTAGTTGTTTTAGCTGCTGCCATTTTAAATTACCTCCTATAAGTTAACATCCAATGTTACAGGTTGTTGTGCTGTATGTGGATGTTCATTTCCTTCATATACAAATAACTTTTTATAAATTTGTCTTCCAAGTCTGCCTTTAGGTAACATACCCCAAACAGCTCTTTCAAACATTTCTACAGGATAATTTTCAATCATAGTTTTAGCACTTCTTGTTCTTAAACCACCTGAAAATTGAGAATGGTTGTAATAGTTTTTAGTTTCTAATTTATTTCCTGTTAATTTTACAGCCTTTGCATTCAAAACAATAACATAATCTCCGCAATCAACATTTGGAGTATAAGTAACTTTGTTTTTTCCAGTTAATACTTCAGCAATCTCTGAAGCTAAACGACCAAGTGGCTTATCTTGGGCATCAATTACATACCACTTACGAGTGATATTTTCTTTTTTTATCATAGTAGTCTGACGTTGCATGACTAAATTCCTCCTTCAATACCTATAATGTAACTTTACCGGGGCTACATAAGGCATATTGCCGACTTAAATAATATATTATTTAATAATCAATGTCAAGTTTTTTTTCTAAAGTATCTAATTAAAAATATCATTTAATTTCTTCTTCATCAAAAGTCTTAGTTTTTATATTTATAGTAGGTATGACTTTTATAGTTTCTACATTTTCATTATCAATATTTAAATCTTCAATATCACTTTCATTTGCTTCTTTTTCTTTACTTTCAAAATCACTTTTTTCAATAATTTCAACATTCTTATTTTTGAAAATAGAAAAAGTCATTTTAAGCACAAGATATGCCACAGCACAACAGTTATATATTTGAGAAGCAATAACTATCCATCCCCAAAAATTTACATCACTTTTTTGATATACGACAACTGAAAAAACATCATTAACAACAAAAAACAATAATTGAAAAAACAAACCACCTAATATTAAATAAAAAACTCCTTTATTTTCTTCAAACGACTTATTATTCAATGATTCCAATACAAATAATGTAAACAAAATTAAGCATATAGCAAACCCGATTCCATAATATCCCCAAAACAAATTAGATAAAGAAACAGAAAAAATCCCAATAAAACAACATCCTAAAACAAATAAATAGCTCTTCCAAATTTTTAGAAAACTCATACTAATCACCTAACAATATTGTAACATTTAAACTCATAATTTCAAGTATTTTTTTATAACAAAAAAAGCAGACAAACGTCCAAGCCTCGTTCATCTACTTTTTTAAAATTTTTATTTAATTAGTCGTTAATTTCTATAACGCTACCAGCACCTACAGTACGGCCACCTTCACGAATAGAGAATTTTGTACCTTTTTCAACAGCGATTGGGTGAATTAATTCAACTTCCATTTCGATGTTATCTCCAGGCATAACCATTTCTACTCCATCAGGAAGTTTAATTGTTCCTGTAATATCTGTAGTACGGAAATAGAATTGTGGACGATAGTTTGCGAAGAATGGAGTATGTCTTCCACCTTCTTCTTTTGATAATACATAAACTTGAGTTTTGAATTTGCTGTGTGGTTTAACTGTACCAGGTTTAGCTAATACTTGTCCACGTAATACTTCATCACGGTTAACACCACGAAGTAAAGCACCAATGTTATCTCCAGCTTGAGCAAAGTCTAATAGTTTACGGAACATTTCGATACCAGTAACAACAGTTTTCTTTGTTTCTTTAATACCGATAATTTCTGCTTCATCGTTAATTTTGATAGTTCCTCTTTCTACTCTACCAGTTGCAACAGTTCCACGACCAGTGATTGTGAAAACGTCTTCAATAGGCATTAAGAAAGGTTTATCTGTATCTCTTTCAGGTTCTGGGATATAAGCATCTACAGCATCCATTAATTCATCAATAGCACCAACCCATTTAGCATCTCCTTCAAGAGCTTTAAGAGCTGAACCTTTGATAATTGGAGTATCATCTCCAGGGAAGTTGTATTCACTTAATAAATCTCTAACTTCCATTTCAACTAATTCTAATAATTCTTCATCATCAACCATGTCACATTTGTTCATGAATACGATGATATAAGGAACACCTACTTGACGAGAAAGTAAGATATGTTCACGTGTTTGAGGCATTGGTCCATCTGTAGCAGCAACTACTAAGATAGCTCCATCCATTTGAGCTGCACCAGTAATCATGTTTTTGATATAGTCAGCATGTCCTGGACAGTCTACGTGTGCATAGTGTCTTTTTTCTGTTTCATACTCGATGTGTGCAGTATTAATAGTAATACCACGAGCTTTTTCTTCTGGAGCAGAGTCTATTTCAGCATAATTTTTAGCTTCTCCTCCAAATCTGCTAGCCAATCTTGTAGCAATAGCAGCTGTTAATGTAGTTTTTCCGTGGTCTACGTGACCGATTGTACCTATATTAACATGTGGTTTTGATCTGTCAAATTTTTGTTTTGCCATTTAAAATTTCCCCCTTAATTTTTTCTTTTTTAAACTATAAATATGATATAGCAAAATGCTATTAAAATCAACAAAACTTTTATTATTTATTTGAATTCTTCTTTATTATTTGCTCTGTAATAAATTTAGGAGCTTCTTCATATCTGAAGAATGTCATTGTATAGTTACCTCTACCTTGAGTAAATGATCTCAAATCAGTAGCGTAACCAAACATTTCTGATAATGGAACATATCCATCAATTACTTGTAAGTTACCTCTAGCTTCAAATCCTTCAATTCTACCTCTTCTAGAGTTGATATCACCCATAGCATCACCTTGATATTCAGCAGGAACAACAACTTCTACTTTCATAATAGGTTCTAATAATACAGGTTTACATTTATTTGCAGCCTCTCTTAAAGCCATTGAAGCAGCAATTTTAAATGCCATTTCACTTGAGTCAACATCATGGTAAGAACCATCAAATAAAGTTGCCTTAACATCGATAACTGGATATCCAGCTAAAATACCTTTTGTTAAAGCCTCTTGTAATCCTTCGTTAACAGGTTTGATATATTCTCTAGGAACAACACCACCAACGATAGCATCAACAAACTCATAACCTTTACCTTCATTTGGTTCTAGTTTTAACCAAACGTGACCATATTGTCCTCTACCACCTGATTGACGAATGAATTTACCTTCACAATCAGCAGTAGTTCTAATTGTTTCTCTATAAGCAACTTGAGGAGCACCAACATTAGCTTCAACTTTAAATTCTCTTCTCAAACGATCAATTATAATATCCAAGTGAAGCTCACCCATACCAGCAATAATTGTTTGACCTGTTTCAGAATCAGTATATGCTTTAAAAGTTGGATCTTCTTCAGCAAGTTTACCTAATGCAACACTCAATTTTTCTTGGTCAGATTTTGTTTTTGGTTCAACAGCTAATTGAATAACTGGATCAGAGAATTCCATCTTTTCAAGAATAATTTGGTGATTTTCATCACACAAAGTATCTCCTGTTGTTGTATCTTTCAATCCAACAGCAGCAGCAATATCACCAGCATAAACTTCAGTAATTTCTTTTCTTTGGTTAGCATGCATTTGAAGAATTCTTCCTAAACGTTCTCTCTTACCTTTTGTTGAATTCATTAAATAACTACCAGATTGAGCTTTACCAGCATAAACTCTAAAGAAAGTTAATTTACCAACAAATGGGTCTGTAGCAACTTTAAATGCTAATGCAGCAAATGGAGATTCATCACTTATTGTTAACGTAACTTCTTCACCATTTTCATCAATACCCCTTGCAGCAGGAATATCTAATGGAGATGGTAAATATTCAATTACAGCATCCAATAAAGGTTGAATACCTTTGTTTTTATAAGCACTACCACCAAGTACTGGGAAAAATTTACCAGTTAAAACAGCTTTTCTTATAGTTGATTTAATCTCTTCGATAGTAACTTCTTGTTCTTCTAGAACTTTCATCATCATTTCATCATCAAATTCAGCTAAAGCTTCAATTAATTCAGAACGATAAGACTCACATTTGTCAACTAAATCTGCAGGAACTTCTTTTACAGAAATTTTCAATCCTTTTTCATCTTCAAAATAATAAGCTTTACGTTCAATAATATCTACAACACCCTTTAATTGGCTTTCGCAACCAATAGGGAAGTTAATTGGATGAGCATTAGCCCCTAATTTTGTATGCAATGATCTTACACTCATATCAAAATCAGCACCAATAGCATCCATTTTATTTACGAATACAATACGAGGAACACCATATTTAACACCTTGACCCCATACTGTTTCAGTTTGTGGTTCTACACCATTTTTACCATCTAATAATGTAACAGCTCCATCCAATACACGTAACGATCTTTCAACTTCAACAGTAAAGTCTACGTGTCCTGGTGTATCAATAATATTGATTCTATGTTCTTTCCAATGAGCAGTAGTTGCAGCCGAAGTGATAGTAATACCACGTTCTTGTTCTTGCTCCATCCAGTCCATAGTTGCTGTACCTTCATGAGTATCTCCTATTTTATGGTTAATACCAGTATAAAACAAAATTCTCTCACTACAAGTAGTTTTACCAGCATCAATATGAGCCATTATACCTATGTTTCTAGTTTTTTCCAACGAAACTGATCTAGCCATTTATTTTCCTCCTTTTAATTAATTCCAATTATAATGTGCAAATGCTTTATTTGCCTCAGCCATTTTGTGAACATCGTCACGTTTTTTAACTGATTGACCTGTACCATTAGCCGCATCAATAATTTCACTAGCTAATTTTTCAACCATGCTTTTTTCACTACGTAATCTAGCATAATTAACTAACCATCTTAAACCTAAAGTTTTTCTTCTTTCATCACTAACTTCTACAGGAACTTGATAGTTTTGTCCACCAACACGACGAACCTTTAATTCTAAAACAGGCATAACGTTTTCCATTGCTTGTTCAAAAACTTCATTAGCAGGTTTCCCAGTCTTTGCTTCAATTTTAGTAAAAGCTTCATATAAAGTTGATTGAGCAATACCTCTTTTTCCATCAATCATTAACTTATTAATTAAACGTGTTACCAATTTACTATTATAAATAGGATCTGCTAACACATCTCTTTTTGCAATATAACCCTTACGTGGCATATTTTTTCCTCCTTTCAATATTTTTAAAAATTATTTTGCTTCTTTTGGTCTCTTTGTACCATATAAAGATCTTCCTTGTTTACGGTTATTAACACCAGCGCAATCTAATGTTCCTCTTACTACGTGATATCTAACACCAGGCAAATCTTTTACACGTCCACCACGAATCAAAACAACACTATGTTCTTGTAAATTATGTCCTTCACCACCAATATAAGCAGTTACTTCCATACCATTACTCAATTTGATACGAGCATACTTTCTTAAAGCTGAATTAGGCTTTTTAGGTGTTTTTGTACCAACACGAGTACAAACTCCTCTTTTTTGTGGACTCTTTGTTTCAATAGTTTTCTTTTTCAATGAGTTTTTTCCTTTTCCTAAAGCAGGCGCTTTAGACTTATACTCACTTTTTGTTCTACTATTACGAACCAATTGACTAAATGTAGGCATCTTTTTTCTCCTTTCCTAACACACAATACCAGGTGTGTCAATGCTGTCTATTTTAAAAAGCCATGAAGGCCTAAAAACAACGCAAAATGATTATACTTTATATACAACACAAATGTCAACACTAAAAATAAAATTTTATATAATTCATTATAGAATTAAAAAAAAGGCAATAAAAAAGCCTGGCAACGAGTTATTCTTGCGGGCCAAAGCCAACTACCTTCACCGCGACTGTGCTTAACTTCTGTGTTCGGGATGGGAACAGGTGTGTCCACAGTGCCATTGTCACCAGACTTTTTTT